>JAFTNV010000025.1 GCA_017451685.1 Alistipes sp. | reverse complement strand
GCCGAAATGCATAACTTAGAGGTTTTGCCACAAAGTTACCATCAACAATTTCAAATCAAAAAATCAAAGAGCGCTTGTAACTAATTTATACTTAATACCTTAATCGCTATGGTCCGAATTTTATCGAACCAGTAGTAATTAGTAATTATTCCTTAACTACTCACTACTCACTCCTCACTGCTCATTTGAAAGAACTACTCACTCCTCACTACTCATTTGAAAGAACTGCTCACTGTTGGGGCCCGCTACGGGGACGATGGCTACGAGCCACACATTCTTATAGCGTATGTCGGGCGAGGAGAACTGTATGTGCGACTTACCCTCGCCTATGGATACCGTCATCTCGTGGAGTATCTCTGTCTTAGGCTCCGACGTAAGGTCGTCCGAGTCGGTGATCCACACGCGTGTGAGCAGCCCCGTGGTGTTGTCTATCTCGTATCCCCAGAGCGTCACGGCGTGGTGCAGCGAGTAGATGTTCGACGATAGCGATATGGTCATCGACGCCATACCGTGGTCGAAGGCGCGTACCACCAAGTCGCTAACATACTTCAGACGATCGGTGCCTGTGAGCGACGAGCCATTACCCCAGAGGTAGTAGTTGTTGTACGATACGGTGTAGGTGTATGCTGTCTCGAAGGTGGGCGGTGCGATGTAGTCGTAGCCGCAATACATATTCTCGACGACGCTCGGCCATATGCTCTTCCAGTATCCACCCTCGGTCTTGGGTACTGCCTGCGAGTCCGCCGTAGCATACTCGCCACCGTTGAGCTTACCCTCGAAGTACCAGGGTATAGCCTCATTTACGTGGCCTCCGTAGGTGTTGTCCCACTCGTCGTGGTACATATCCATAAGTGCAAGCTCATATCTACGAGCATAGCCATAGTCTTTGCTGCCCGCTCCACTTATGGCTGTCGAGGGTAGCGTGCCACCTGCAGCCACGTACCTATCCTGCCACCACTGTATGATGTTCGAGGCAGATGCTGCCCAGCACATCTGTATGTCGCCATTGCTGCCCTGGCCATACTTATTCACGTCGTACCAGCCCGACGAGGGTGTCACGCCCTCAGCAAAGACGATAGTCTTACCCGTGGCTGTCACCTCTGTGGCTGTTATCGTCACCTCGTTCGAGCGCACACCATTACGCTCAGCATAGAGACGATATGTCCCCGCCGTTGTTGTCGTGAAGCGCGTGCCACTGAGCCTTGCTCCGTCAACGAATATCGTCGACTCCGAGGTCACATCCTTGCCATCCTCGTCGACGACGCTTAGTGTCGCGCTCTCCGTGCCATTGGCCTTGATTGTGGTGCTGTCAGCAACGAGCGTTATGGCCTTTTGCTCCACGCTACCACCACCGTCTATGAGATTGCTGGCGCTGAGGATGAGGTTTACCGTGGTGTTCTTACCCTTGGTCATTGTGAAGAGGCTCTGCTCGGGCTTGGTTATCTCGTAGCGCTTCTGTCCGTCGATATACACACCGAAGGTGAGCACCACGCTCTTTGTCGAGCCCATAGGGAAGAGCATCGTGTGGAACTCGCCACCACGACCATAGGCCATAAGTGATGTGGCGCTCTCGGTTGTCGTGAGTGTGCCGTTACGTATGTCGAGTGTCGCCTTTTGGGGGATCTCCATCGCTCTGCCCTCGGACGTGCTACTAACCTCTATGGCTATGCTCTCGGCCTCGAGATCGTTGCTCGAGTATCCCGCGGCTAACGATAGGCGGAATGTCATCTTGTGCATCACGTGGCTGAAGGTTACGGGTATCTCTGTGCCTGTGGTGACGTTAATAGGCGAGTACTCATACCCCTTGAACGAGTGCATAAAGATGTTGTCGGCAGCTTCGCGGTTGAGGGTTACGATGTTCGTGGCATCCTCCACGGCGGGGTATACAGCCGCCACGCCATAGTACGACCCCTCGGGTACCGTGCCTCGAAATGTGGCACGCTTGCCATCTGCGGATATGTCGCTTGCGGACTCTATCTTTAGTGTGGCAAACTGCGTCGAGATGTGTGTCGCCACGAGGCCGAGCGTTATCCTATCGCCCACCTCCCAGCGTGTGGTGTTATGGTCGATGCCGAGGCGTGTGGCATCGGTGGTCTCTGCGACGATGGCCACCTCGACCATCTTTGCACTCTCCGTATGAGGCACATCCTCCTTTGTGCAAGATGGTAAGACTAAGAGCGCCAGCGTGCATAGTGTTAGGATTATGTATCTCATCGTTATAGTTCGTTTTCGTCCTCGAAGTCGGGGGCGTAGATGTCACTTATGGTGAAGCCACCCTCCACGCTACACGTCACGACGTATAGCTGTGGAGGGTGGTATGTGGTAGCATTATCAATGATGTTCACTGTGCTTCCAGTTTTAGATGTTATTACTCTGCTGAGTTAGGACCCGATACGGGGATAAGGCCTACAACCCATACATCCTTATAGCGAATGTCGGGTGATGATAGCTTGACGTTCGACTTACCCTCGCCGATAGATACCGTCATCTCGTGCAGTATCTCTCTCTTAGGCTCGGTCTCCATGTCGTCCGAGTCGGTAATCCATACGCGCGTGAGCAGACCCGTGGCGTTGTCAATCTCGTAGCCCCAGAGCGTTACGGCGTGGTGCAGCGAGTAGATGTTCGATGCCAACGATATTGTCATCGAGGCCATACCGTAGTCGAAGGCGCGCACCACCAAGTCGCTAACATACTTAAGACGCTCAGTGCCTTCGAGCGATGTGCCATTGCCCCACAGATCATAGTTGTTGTAACGTACCGTGTATGTGTATGCTGTCTCGAAGGTGGGTAGCGATACGTAGTCGTAGCCACAGTACATGTTCTCCACTACGCTTGGCCATACGCTCTTCCAGTATCCGCCCTCGGTGAGGGGCACAGCCTGCGAGCCCGCCGTAGCATACTCACCACCGTTGAGCTTACCCTCGAAGTACCAAGGTATGCACTCGTTTACGTGGCCTCCCAATGTGTTATCCCACTCCGAGTGGAACATATCCATCAGTGCGAGCTCGTATGTGCCATTCTTACCCGGGCCTGTCACGGCTGTTGAGGGTAGTGTGCCACCTTCGGCCACGTACCTATCCTGCCACCACTGGAGAATGTTCGATGCCGATGCTGCCCAGCACATCTGAATATCGCCGTTGTCGCCTCTACCTACCTTGTTTACGTCGTACCATCCCGATGTGAGCGTCACGCCCTCGGCAAAGACGATGGTCTTGCCCGTGGCTGTCACCTCCTCGGCCGTGATGGTCACTTCGTTCGACTTTTGTGTGCCCTTCTCGGCATATACGACGTATGTGCCGGGTGTCATCGTCACGAAGCGGTTGCCGTTGAGCACGCCGCCATTAACGTAGATGTTAGCGCTGTCGGTTACATCTGCGCCCTCCTGCGTTACGGTTAGCGTGGCGAAATCTACGCCGTTAGCCTTGATTGTCGTGGTGCTCGCCTCGAGCGCGATGGGCTTATCATCGACTACGGGGTCATCACCAGGCTCGTCACCAGGCTCGTCACCAGGCTCGTCACCAGGCTCATCGCCAGGCTCGTCACCAGGCTCATCACCAGGCTCGTCACCAGGCTCGTCACCAGGCTCGTCACCAGGCTCGTCACCGGGCTCATCGCCAGGCTCATCGCCCGTATCCTCCTTGGCCGTTATCTTGATGTTGTCCGACTTCGCAGCGCCCTTCTTGGCGTAGAACGAGTACTCGCCCGTATACTTCGTTGTGAAGGTCATGCCGTCCAAGGCCTCGTTAGTGTCGGCAAAGTAGATGGTTGCGCCCTCGATTACCTCGCCATCCATGCTCTTTACGGTGAATGTGGCGGCATCCTCGCCATTGGCGATAATCTCGCTCTTGTCTGCCGTGAGTTGTATCTTAGCCTCGATTGCGGGCTCGTTGGTGTCGCATGCCACGAGGCCTACGATGGCTGCCAACGCAAATAGAATCTTCTTCATATTCTCGATTTGTTATTAGCAATATATGGCAGGGCTACGCACCCCGCCATATATCGTTGTTACTATATTACTTTACGCGCTTAAGTATGATGTCCGTTGTCGCGATGCAACGAGGCTCTGTTGTGCCACGGAATACCGCGGGGCGGTAGATGCCGAAGCCAAACTCCTCGCCCGAGTGGTGCGCACCGATGGTGATGGTGTTGCCGTCGGCCGACACCGTCACGGGGAACGTAGCGGGTGCTGTGAAGCTGTTGCTGCCCTCGACATAGTGGCAGCCGAAGAAGTTGAGCTTATAACCACCGTTAGGAGCATCGTTGAAGAGGTATGTGTTAAGCGCTGTGGGCACGGTGACAACATCACCTGCGGCAATCTCCAAGAAAATCTTGGGGCCATAGTCGCGGTATGCCAACGTGGGGTTGTTAGCCCAATATGAGTTGGCAGCCATGAGGTCGTTGACATCAAAGTAGGTGTATCCACCCTCGATAAAGTCGCTTGTCTGGAACGGCCAGCCGAGAACGACGAGGCGGTTTTGCTCGCGGTACTCCTTGTTTGTCGTATCGTCAATGCCCTGAGCGATGGTAACGCGCTTGCCGTCGATTCTCTGATTCTGATAGCTCTGGTCTACGAAGTCGTACGACACTTCCCACTCGCCAAGGAGCGATGTGAAGAGGTTAGACTCCACACGTGTGGGCACGGGGCGCTTCGATGTCTTGAACGCTGCCGTCTTGATTGTCTCTACGGCCTCGGCATTGCGAACACGCACGATAGCCGTGTACTCGGTGTCGGGCCATAGGTCGGTGTGAAGAATCGAAAGACCTGTTGATGCTACTGCTGCAACATCCTCGGCACTCAGTTGTACGCCATCGCTCTCAACGATTGCAGCATCCGTCTTGCCTTCGTTGCGTAGTTTTGCGATGTCGGCCGTAACATGGAAGGCGAACTTCACGTTGGCAGCCGTAGTAGAGAGGATGTTGAGGTAGAGCGATGTGTGACCGTTCTCCGCGGGTGTCGTGATGTCCACCTCGACCTCGGGAGCCGAGCTTGTGGCGCCCGCTGTGGTAAACTCGGTCATCGTGAGGGTCTCACCCTCCAAGCTATCAATAGCCAAGACAAAGCAGTAGTACTGCGTCGAGGGAGTGAGGCCTCCCCACTCCTGCTCGTTGGCCGCTGTAAGCATCCACGAGCCGGCGCTGGGGCTCTTAACGAGAGTTGCGAGCGTGTCTTTGCCATAACCGGCGATGATGGCATCTGCCCACACCTTGTCGCGCACATATACGTAGTACGATGTTATGCCGCTCTCGGGCGTTGTCTTGATTGTCACCGATGTAGATGTAATCTTACTGAGCTCGGTTGCGACTGCCGCTGTTGCTGCGGGCTTCTCGGGAGTGTTGCATGTGGCCTGATAGATGTCGCCGATGATGTTCTTCTGGCTGTCGCACTGCGCTGCCACAACGTAATACTTACGTCCGGGCTTCACGAGCATGTCGTACATACCCTGGTATGAGCCACCGTCTACCCACTCGTATGTGTAGGGGTCAACGCCCACGACGTTGAACATCTTGAGGTATGCCTCAGCCGTCTGGTTGTAGTATGTGAGCTCCTCCTCGGCAACAATCATGAAGATGTACCTGCCAGTGAGGTTGATGGTGAATGTCACCGAGTTGTAAGTCGTATTGTTAATCTTGATGGGGTTCTCAATGCCATCGTCGGGCGTGGTGAACGTAACCATCTTGGGGTCGCTGTACACGCTGCCGCTCTTATCCTTAACGACGATGTAGAGGTTGTACGTCGTATTGTCGTTAAGCTCCTCGACAGTCACCGTAGCCTTATCCTTCACCTCGCCATGGTTGCGCGCAAACCAGTCGTGATACATCGGGGGGTCGATGCCCTCCTCCAAGCATACGTAGCCATACTCGCCCTCTACGGTCGAGGTAATCTCGAAGGTGTAGGTGTTGTATGTAAGCTCCACCTCCGTAACCGTAATAACGGGCTTCTCGGGCTTATCGTCACCAGGCTGTTCATCGCCCGGCTTCTCATCGTCGCCCGGCTTCTCGTCGTCACCCGGAACCTCCTGCGGGGGATTCTGATTGTTCTTGATGCCTTCGTCCTCGCCACAGCCAATCATACAGAGCGCTGCAAAGAGAAACGAACAGAGTAGTAAAGTCTTTCTCATGGTCTTTTAATTAGTGTTTTTTGGTTATTTGTTTTCTATTTCGCAGTCAAATATATCTATATATGTACTTCACACCATATTACGTTGCAAAAATACGAAAAAAATGTAAACATCCAAACGTGGGATAGATATATTTTATACAAAGATGACAATTTTTTTGCATGCCGAAAGATACAAGAATAGCCGCAAGTATGACTAGCGGCTACTAATTATACTAAGGTATACTCTCTATACGTGCTTGCTCACCTTGTCCAAGAACGACTTGTTGACAATGACCCTCACCTCGCGGTGGCGTACGCGGAACTCCACGGGTGTGACTCCGAAGAGCTCGCCATCAATCTCCAGACGGCTGTCGGGCGACGACTCGATGCGCACCTTGCGCCCTTGAGTGTGTGTCACGTGGCCGATGGAGTATATCGTTCCGTTGAAGAGGCGACGTATGCGGAATACCACATGCCACCAGTGCACGGGGCGTATCATCGTGATATCCAATAGCCCGTCATCCGACACAGCATCCGGCAGCTGCTGAATGCCGCCACCGTTGTACTTACACACGCCTATGGCCATGCTAAAGAGAAAGCTGTTGGATATTAGCTTGTCGTCAATCCATATTTTTACGCCCGCGGACTTGTGACCGAAGAATGTTCGTAGCATGCTCCACAGGTATGCTGCCTTGCCCGTGCGACCCTTAGCCTTGCGGTGCTGGTAGTGGCGTATGACCTCGGCATCGAAGCCTAAGCCCGCCACGTTGGCCATATATCGCGTCTGGCGATAGTGTGCCTCCTCGTACTCCACCTCCGAGACATCCTGTAGGAAGGTGTAGCCCTCCTTCAGCGCGCGTATGGCCTCCGAGTAACGCTTGGGTATGCCGTACATGCGTATCCAGTCGTTGCCCGTACCTACGGCAATGACGGCTATCGTCACCTCCGAGGGTGCCACGCACTTCTGGATGAATACGCCGTTTACGACCTCGTGCAGCGTGCCATCGCCACCCACGACGATGATATGTCGGTAGCCCTGCTCCACGGCCGAGACGGTGAGCTCCGTGGCGTGCCACTTATGCTCGGTGAATACAGCCTCGCAGCGTATGCCGTTGTCGCGCAGCAGCTTAGATATAAGAGGGTAGTCGTCCAACCCCTTGCCCGAGCCGGCAATGGGGTTGACGACCACAAACCACTTAACGTCGCCTACAACCGTAGGCTTATCCAACGTCTGCGACTTCATCGCGCACCTCGGTTATGCCTTCTTGGGGGCGTTGCGTAGCGTGTTGAGCAGGAAGTCGTAGAACTTCTCCACCGAGGCGATGTTTACTTTCTCGTCGGGAGAGTGGGGGTAGCAGATTGTCGGGCCAAACGATATCATGTCCATGCCGGGATACTTAGCACCGATGATGCCGCACTCCAAGCCTGCGTGTATGGCCGTAACTGCGGGCTTCACGCCATAGAGCTTCTCGTACGACTCGAGCATGGTGTGCAGGATGGGCGACTTCATGTTGGGGTTCCAGCCGCTGTACGAGCCTGAGAGCTCTACATCGGCACCTGCCAACTCGAATACCGACGATATAGCACCTGCCAACTCGCCCTTCTCCGTGTCTACCGACGAGCGCAACAAGCACTTAACCTCGATTGTAGTACCGTTAGAGGCTACGATGGCGAGGTTCGACGATGTCTGCACAAGACCCTCCATCGCTATCGACATGCGCTGCACGCCATTGGGGCAGCCGCACACGGCACGAATCAACGAGTGCGACTCGAGGTGCGGGATGATAGCCTTGGGACACTCAACAGCCTCGGCAAATATCTCGATAGAGTCCTCGATGCCCTCGAACTCCTTGATGATAACCTTCTCGTATGACTTCACGTTAGCCTCGAAGATAGCCTTCTCAGCCTCGCGTACTACGACGATAGCCCACGCCTCGCGCGGTATGGCGTTACGCATGTTGCCACCCTCTACGGCTGCAAGCTCCAAGCCGTAAGACTCGGTCTCCTGACGCAACAGACGGAACAACACCTTGTTGGCATTGGCGCGCTGTGTGCCAATCTGGATGCCCGAGTGGCCACCCTTAAGACCCTTGACCGTAACCTTGTACGCTGCGAACTTACCCTCCAGGGGCTGCTCCTTGTACTTCATCGTCACGTTTACGTCCATACCTCCGGCACAACCTACGTACAACTCACCCTCGGTCTCCGAGTCGAGGTTGAGCAGGATGTCGCCCTTGAGCATGCCGCCCTTAAGACCAAAGGCACCGTCCATGCCCGTCTCCTCGGTGGCGGTGAAGAGGCACTCCAGCGGGCCGTGTACAAGCTCCGTGTCCTCCATCGCTGCCATCGCCGCAGCGAGGCCTATGCCGTTGTCCGCACCCAGCGTCGTGCCGTTTGCCGTAACCCACTCACCGTCGATATATGCCTCGATGGGGTCGGTCGAGAAGTTGAACTCCTTGTCGTTGTTCTTCTGGGGCACCATGTCGGTGTGCGCCTGAAGGATGATACCCTTGCGATCCTCCATGCCGGGTGTTGCGGGCTTGTAGACGTATACGTTCTGCGCCTCGTCAACCTTATGCTCCAAGCCGAGCTCCTCGGCCCACTTTACGATATATGCGCGAATGGCATCCTCCTCGTGCGAGGGGTGGGGGATGTTGCAAATCTCGGCAAAGTGCTTCCACACGAGTGCCGGCTTCAAACCTTTCAAATTCTTGTCCATAGTTTTAGTTGTTTATTAGTTATTAGTTGTCTTCGTGTTTGTTTCTAAGTCCATTCTCGAGCTCCTCGCGCTTGTCGAAAGCCTCGACGATGTACTTCACCAGACGGTGGCGCACGATGTCGCGCTTGTCGAACTCGACGATGCCTATGCCCTCGATGTTGCGTAGCGTATCCATCGCTCGCGTGAGGCCACTATCCGAGCGGCGCGGGAGGTCTATCTGTGTGACATCGCCCGTGACGATAAACTTGGCATTGCGACCCATACGCGTGAGAAACATCTTTAGCTGCGAGAGCGTGGTGTTCTGGGCCTCGTCGAGGATGACAAAGGCGTTGTCGAGCGTGCGACCACGCATATATGCTAATGGAGCAATCTGCACCGTGCCCTCCTCCAAGAACTTCTGTAGCTTGGCCGCAGGAATCATATCGCCCAGCGCGTCGTATAGGGGCTGGAGGTAGGGGTCGAGCTTCTCCTTCATATCGCCTGGTAGGAAGCCGAGCTTCTCGCCTGCCTCCACAGCAGGGCGTGTGAGGATTATGCGTCGCACCTCGCGCTCCTTCAGCGCTCGCACAGCGAGGGCTATGGCCGTGTATGTCTTACCCGAGCCTGCGGGGCCCACGGCAAACATGAGGTCGCACTTCTCGGCCTGCTTCACAAGCCTCTGCTGGTTTATCGTGCGGGCACGGATGATGGCTCCGTTGTTGCCGTAGACGATGACATCCTTATCCACGGCTGGTGGCTCGGCACTCAGCTCCGTGAGGCTCGACGAGAATGCCTGCGACACCACCTCCGACGATATGTGGCCATACTTCACGTAGTAGTCCACCAGCGCGTTCATCCTGCGCTCGAAGGCTGCCACGTCGCTCTTGGCACCGAGGGCCTTGATCTTGTCGCCTCGCGCCACAATCTTTAACTTGGGGCATAGCTCGCGCATCTGCTCTAAGTAGGCATCCTGTGCCCCGTAGAGCTCGCGGGCATCCACACCCTCGATAAGTATCTCCTTTATAATCTCTTCACTCATACTCGTTCGTTTAGAATAGCACCGTCACACCCGCTGTAATCTTGTATGGGCGCGTGCTGAACTCGATGCCCTGAAATTGATTCACGGTGTCAACTAAGGCGTGTATATATCGCGCCTCGATGACGAAGTTGCGACCTATGCCCACAGCCACGCCTCCGGCCATGTTCCACGTGGGCTGCATGGGGCCGTAGAACATAACCTCGCCCTCGTGTGTGTACTCCGTGCGGCTCATCACCGTAAATACGGGGCCTGCCGTGAGGCGCACGATATTATTCGCGAGGCGTAGCGACAGCAACACTGGGACATCTATCGTGCGTGTCTTAACCCTATGCTCCACCTTCTCCGTGGCGGCATCTATCGAGCCTCCCTCGTAGGCTATCTCCGCCTCTATGGCGAAGTGACGGCCAAACCTTACGGCAAAATCGAGGTGTCCCTGAAAGCCGAAGCGCGGCTTCAACTTAACCTCCGATGTCGATATGTGGTGTATGCCCGTGTAGGCGGCACCTACGCCTACGCCCCACTCCATGCGTATCTTCGGCACCTTGCCGTCGACACCCTCGATGGGGTGGAATGCGTAGTCCTGATGCGTATGCTGAGCCTCCACCCTCGTTGCCGAGAGCAGGGCTACGGCCGTAACAATCACGGCCACGATGCCTCGCATAATGCGCACGCTACGCCCTCTTGTCGCTATCTCTTTCACTTCTTGCTTCATATTACATCCTTCAAAGGTACTCATTTTAGATAAATAAACCAAAATATCGGGTAAATATTTTGTAAAGTTTCCAAAATCCGAGGAATTGACTTATCTTTGTGGCGTAATATACGGTTATAGGAAGAAATATAAAAGAGATAACATTATGAGTTTAGTAGCTATTGTAGGTCGCCCGAATGTTGGTAAGTCGACACTCTTCAACCGCCTTGTGGGTCAGCGTCAGGCTATCGTCGATGAGACGGCAGGAACAACGCGCGACCGTCACTATGGTAAGACGGACTGGAACGGCAAGGAGTTCTCGGTGATTGACACGGGTGGTTATACCGTGAACTCGGAGGATATCTTCGAGGACGAGATTCGCCGTCAGGTGATGCTCGCCATCGACGAGGCCGACCTCATCCTCTTCCTCGTTGAGGTGCGCACCGGCATCACCGACCTCGATATGATGATGGCCGACATCCTTCGCCGCTCGGGTAAGAAGGTGATGCTCATCTGCAATAAGGTCGATACCTACGACCTTATATACTTCTCGCACGAGTTCCACTCGCTGGGTCTCGGCGAGCCCTACTGCATAAGCTCGATGTCGGGTAGCGGCACGGGCGACATGATGGATGCCATCCTTGCCAACCTCCCTGAGGATACCACCGCCGAGTACGATGCCACACTTCCGCGTATCGCCATCGTCGGTCGCCCTAATGTCGGCAAGTCGTCTATGACAAACGCACTCCTTGGTCAGGAGCGTAACATCGTTACCAACGTGGCCGGCACCACGCGCGACTCGATACATACGCGCTACAACATGTACGGCATGGACTTCTACCTTATCGACACCGCGGGTATGCGTAAGAAGGGTAAGGTTACGGAGGATCTCGAGTTCTACTCCGTTATGCGCTCGATACGTGCCATCGAGAACTCGGACGTATGTGTTCTCATGCTCGACGCGGAGCAGGGCATCGAGTCGCAGGACTTGAATATCCACAACCTCATCGTGCGCAACCGCAAGGGCTGTGTTATCGTGGTGAATAAGTGGGACTTGGTGGAGAAGGATAGCAATACTATGAAGGTGTGGCGCGAGTTCCTTGAGAAGAAGCTCGCACCCTTTAGCGACATCCCCATCATCTTCACCTCGGTGATTAACAAGCAGCGTATCCTCGATGTGTTGCAGGCCGCCATCCGCGTATACCAGTCGCGTAAGCGCCGCATCTCTACATCGGAGCTCAACGACTTCTTCCTTCCCCTTATCGAGAACTATCCTCCCGCAGCAACGAAGGGTAAGTATATCAAGATTAAGTACGTCACGCAGCTGCCGACACCCACGCCGCAGTTCGCCTTCTTCGTGAACCTCCCCCAGTATATCAAGGAGTCGTACCGTCGCTTCCTTGAGAACAAACTACGTGAGGAGTGGGATTTTTCGGGAGTGCCTATACAAATATACTTCCGCCAAAAGTAATTTTCGATTATAAGGCAGCATCTACTGCCGCTAACAAAAAGTGCCGTCAATGGGCTGTACGTTTAGGTACTATCCCATCGACGGCATTTTTGCCGAGCGTTGTATCTACTGCCTTCTAATCAAAAATTAGTTTTCGATTTTATTGGGCATCTTTAGCCCATCCTAAACAAAACCTCTTGGGCTGTACGTTTAGGTACTATCCCGAGGTAGTCTCTTTTGTGATGCGGTTGCCGCGGACAAAGAGACAACAGGGACCACAGAGACTACAGAGAGATAAACGACTACGCGGACATACTGTGGCCGAGACCTCGTTGTTGTCCCTGCTGTCTCTGCTGTCTCTGTTCTCTCTTCGTCTCTATCAGATTCTTGAGTTCCTCTTCGTTGCTACGGCTCGGCATAGTCTGCAAGCAGCCTCTGCTCTCGCCTTAATCGCAACGCTCACTACGTTCAGAATGACACTCTGGGTTATGAGTTTCTATGCGGTCCTATGCGCTTGTTGCGGACAACAGCAAACATCGTAACCCATTACTAATTATATAGCAAAAAGATTTCCGGTGTACTGCACGCTGTTGTAGAATGGCGAGGAGAGGGTCAAGAGAGCGCCGCCGTAGCGCGAGTAAATCTCCATGGAGAAGGTGTACTCGGTCGAAGAAAACATCGTCGAGCGGAACGTAACATGCCAGCCGTCGTTTGTCTGCTCGGCGGTATATCCCTCGACACTTGGCAACACATAGTTAAACACCACGGGGTAGTAGGGTGGCGTGTAACCCTTGAGGTAGGGGATGCACACATCTACGGCATCAGTCCATACGATAATCTCGTACTCGGGGTTCATGAGTGTGCGTGTCATGCCCGCGGGAAGCTGCTGCATCGTCTGTGGCACGAAGCGGTAGTTGTGCGACATGACCAACGAATCGACGAAGTGCTCATACTTGGCAAGGCGCTCGGCTCGGCGCTGCTGGCGTGCCTCCTGCTGTGCTGTGCGCGTGGCGCTCTTTGTTGCTGTGGCATCGCTCTGTGCCTCGATGCTTATCGTTATGCCCACGATGAGCGCAACGATAATCGAAAAGGTGATAATAGAAGATCGTTTCATAGGCTTAAATGTTTATGCCCATGAAACGATCAATTATTATACCGCTTTTGTTCTACCTCTTCACAAACCTATCGACCACGGCGGCACATGCGGCATCGCCCGTGATGTTAAGCGTGGTGCGCACCATGTCGAAGATACGGTCGAGGGCGTAGAAGAGGGGTAGTCCCTCAAGAGGTATGCCCGCAGCGACAAGCACGGCAGCCGCCAAGAGCGTGGGGCCCGGAACGCCCGCCTGACCTATAGCACCGAGGGCGCAGACGATGGTGATAGATACGTAGTCGGCCATAGCGAGGTCTATGCCGTAGAACTGCGCGAAGAAGGTCGCCAACAGGGCGTAGTATATGGCATTACCCGACATGTTAATCGTAGCACCGAGGGGTAGCACGAAGCCCGATGTCTGCTTCGAAATTCCCATCTCGTCACACGCCTCCATATTTACGGGCAGTGTGGCGAGCGACGAGGCCGTAGAGAATGACACTACCTGCGGCTTAATCATCGCACGGAAGTACTTCCCTAATGGCACGCGCGAGAAGAGGGCTATGGTTAGCGGGTATAGGCCTAAGCCAATGATAGCCACGGCGATAAGGTCTACCCATAGGACGTTTGCCACCTGTATGAGGATGTCGAAGCCAAAGGTTCCCGTGGCATCGGCAATAAGGCCGAAGACACCAAACGGAGCTACGAGCATAACCTTGCCTATGCACCATATAAGAGCATCAAGGATGATGTTAAGACCTCCCGTGATGCGCTGGCGCTTCTCCGCTGCGAGTGACGATATGCCGAAGCCGATGAAGAGTCCGAAGATGATTATTTGTAAGATGTTACCCTCGGTGAGTGCCGCGATGGGGTTTGCCGGAATCATGCCTATCACCGTATCCCAGAAGCCCATGGCTGCGGGTGCTCCCGTGGTGGCATCAACGCTCTCGGCAGCTGTCGCCAACGACACCACAGCATCGTGGTCTACCGAAGCACCGGGCTGGAATACTTCGCCGAGGAAGAGGGCAACGACGATAGAGATAATCGTCGTAACAATCATATAGCCGATGCTCAGACCTCCGATAAGTCCTGCCGACTTAGTCTCGCCAAGCGCCGAGGCACCACTGATGATAGACACCAATACCAGAGGCACGACAAGCATCTTGATGAGCTGAATAAACAGGTCGCCCAAGGGCTTAAACATCGAGGCCTCGGGGCCCATAAATGCCCCGACGATGATGCCTATGACCATCGCCACGATAATCCAAAGGCCTAAGTTCTTCAATAACTTCTTCATAGCTTGAAATAGCTTTATTAGTATTATTCTACAAAGGTAGCACTTTTAGTCAAATATACAATCTTATAGAGCAAAAATTGAGCAAGTGGCGCTAATCTCGCAAAATTGTTGTATCTTTGGGAAAATCTTATGACTATGGCGAAAAAGAGGATTGTTGTATTTACGGGTGCGGGTGTCAGTGCCGATAGCGGCATTGCCACGTTCCGCGATGCCGACGGCCTATGGGCAAACTACCGTATCGAGGAGGTGTGTACCCCCGAGGCACTCAAAAATAACCGCGCTAAGGTGATAGAGTTCTACAACCTTCGTCGCAAGGAGTCGCTCACGAAGCGCCCCAACGCGGGACACTTGGCTATTGCCTCGATGGAGGAGTGGGCCGATGTCGTTGTCATCACCCAGAATGTCGATAATCTGCACGAGCAGGCAGGCTCACGGTGCGTTGTACACCTCCATGGCGAGCTTATGAAGCTGCGCTCGGAGCGTAACCCCGACCTTATATACGACATAAACGATGGCTGGGAGCAGTCGCTCGACGAGCGCGCCGAGGATGGCGCACTGCTACGACCGCATATCGTCTTCTTTGGCGAGTCGGTGCCTATGTTCGACACGGCGTGTAAGATTGTGGCAGAGGCCGATATCCTTATTGTCGTGGGCACATCGCTGGCGGTATATCCCGCTGCGTCGTTGGTCTACTATGTCCGCGACCGCAAGGTGCCCATATACCTTGTCGACCCGGGTAATCCCGATACGGCAATGATACGCAATCCGCTCACACATGTCAAGGAGCGCGGTGCTGTTGGCGTTCCACAACTCGTTGAACAACTGAAACATGAGCTTGCGGAGTAGAGTTAGGGAGCGTGCCGCGAGGCTGCTCGACTATTGTCGTAGGGAGGGTTATAATACGAGGATAGCCCTCTTTGTCGACCTCTCGCGCCACTCGGGCCGTCGTCGCTTTGTGGTGTGGGACTTCGAGCGCGACGATGTTGTGCTCTCTGCCCCTGTGAGCCATGGTAGCGGTGCTGAGCGCCCACATGTTCGTAGTGCCTATGCTCGCACCTCGAATGACGATGGCTCGCACCTCTCGTCTGTGGGTAAGGCCCTCGTTGCCGAGCGCTATGAGGGTAGATATGGTGTCGCTTATAGGTTGGATGGCTTGGATGCCACGAACTCCAACCTACGCCCGCGCTGCGTGGTGCTCCACGGCTGGGAGCATACGACCTCCTATCCTATATATCCGTTGGCTACTGTGGGTAGCTTCGGCTGCCCCGTGCTCTCACGACGTATGATGTCGCGCGTGGACGAGATATTGCAGCATGAACGTGGGGTGGTGCTGGAGATTTTTAGTGAGTGATATTCGTGAATATAAAGAGTTTAGGGAACTTAGTGATGAATCTCGCTAAGCTCCCTAAATTCATTAATTTCCCTGTATAGGCGCTACTTAAAGTATATATCCAAGAGCTCCTTGGCGGCGATGAACGACGATAGCTTGGCCTCCAAAACGCGCTGCTCGACCTCGGCCATCTTAGCCTCAATCTCGGGGTTGTTATAGAAGCTCGACTTCAATGTCTCGTTGATGGTCTCGTACATCCAATACTTATTCTGACGGTTGCGGTTCGAGGTGAAGTAGCCGTTAAGCTCGATATGTTGCAGATACTGCTCAACACCCTGCCATACCTCCTCAAGGCCTGTGCCCTCGAGCGACGAGCATGTGTACACCTTGGGTCGCCACTCCGAGTCGGGGAGGGGGAAGAGGTGCAGCGCTCCCTGATATTGCGCCTTGGCAAGCTCCGCCTTCTGGATGTTCTCGCCATCGGCCTTCGTGATGACCATCATGTCGGCCATCTCCATGATGCCACGCTTGATGCCCTGAAGCTCATCACCCGCACCCGAGATTTGAAGCATCATAAACATGTCGACCATAGAGTGTACCGCTGTCTCCGACTGACCTACGCCTACGGTCTCGATGAAGATGACATCGTAGCCCGCAGCCTCGCACAAGACGATAGTCTCACGTGTCTTACGCGCCACGCCACCGAGCGAGCCTGCCGAGGGCGAGGGGCGCACGAAGATGTTGGGGTTGTGGCAGATGCTCTCCATGCGAGTCTTATCGCCAAGGATAGAGCCACCGCTACGCTCCGACGAGGGGTCGATAGCCAACACTGCCAACTTATGGTTGTACGACGTGACCATATTACCCACAGCCTCGATGAAGCTCGACTTACCGGCGCCCGGAACACCCGTGATGCCGATACGCACGGAGCGACCCGAGTGGGGTAGACAGCGCTCGATAATCTCCTGTGCCTGAGCATAGTGTGTAGGGTTGTTGCTCTCGATAAGAGTGATAGCCTGCGCGAGGATGGTGATGTTACCCGCGAGGATTCCCTCGACATACTCCTCCGTTGTCATCACGCGGCGCTTACGGCGCACGAAGTATGGATTGACAACGGGCTTATCCTCGACACCCTCGGTCACATTCAGGGCGCTGTCGTGGTGTGTGTCGAGATACTCTTTCTCGTAGTGTTCTATCTTTGTATATGACATAATATCGGTGGTTTATACTATTTGTTGATGATTTGTTCTATCGTCTTTTCGCTCAGCTGTCGCATCGAGCCGAACCACTCTATGCGGGAGCGTTTGGTGCTGTATATCACCATGTAGGGTACATACTCTATGCCGTAGGCCTTGAATATGCGCGCCTCGCTGTCGTAGGCCATGGTATGCTTGATGCCCTCGGTGAGGTGGGCGATGTCCTTCTCGCAGCCCGGAGCCTGGTTGCATACGAAGACGAGCTCTATGCTTCGGCTGTGCGCACCGATGATATTCACGATGCTCTCCACGGCACTAAGACATGGTGCACTCTCGGTGTTGATGAATGCCAAGCACACATGCTCCTTATACGCAACATCGAGCTCCTTGCCGAACTGTGTGTCGGGTATGCGGTCGCCGAGGCGTATGCTCTGGGCATCGGCATCGACGGCTATTGCCATGACGAGGGCGAGTATCGTGAGTATATATCTCATTGCGCTACACGTATTATTATGCGAAGGTAGCGAAAATTCCTCAATAATCAATCTCTTGGCCCACTTTTTTTCGTTGCGGATACCACTTTTGGGGGATAATACAACTTTTAGTTGTGGGGGTGCGAAATATTTTGAAAAAAGAGGTGAAAATATTTCGTTGTTTCAAAAAGAAGAAGTACCTTTGGGTGATTTTTGTGGATTCAAAATTGAAAGGACAGCAATAAAAAAATATTAAGTTAAACTTTATAAAAACTAAATGCTATGAAAGTATCGCACATTGAGCATCTCGGCATCGCCGTGAACAGCCTTGAGGAGGCTATTCCCTACTGGGAGAACGTCTTGGGTTTGAAGTGTTACGCCATCGAGGAGGTGGCTGACCAGAAGGTTAAGACCGCATTCTTCATGCTTGGTCAGACTAAGATTGAGCTCTTGGAGCCCACATCGCCCGAGTCTACTATCGCCAAGTATATCGAGAACAAGGGTGTAGGTATCCACCACATGGCTTTGGCTTGCGAGAATATCGAGGAGCAGTTGGCAGACGCTGAAGCTCACGGTATCCGTCTTATCGACAAGACTCCCCGCAAGGGTGCCGAGGGTCTTACCATCGCCTTCCTTCACCCCAAGTCAACACAGGGTATCCTCACTGAGCTCTGCGAGAACAAGAATAAATAGTATATTGGAGACTTGTTAACCGAATTATATAACTAAAACATACTAAAACACTATGAGTGAAATTCAGAAAGCGATTGAGAAATTGATGGACAACCGCCAGACAGCACGCATGGGTGGTGGCCAGAAGGCAATCGACAAGCAGCACGAGAAGGGTAAGTATACAGCTCGCGAGCGTATCGCTATGTTGTTGGACGAGGGTAGCTTCGAGGAGTTCGACATGTTCGTAACACACCGTTGCTACGACTTCGGTATGGATGCAAAGCATACGTTTGGCGATGGCGTGGTTACGGGTTATGGTACCATCGCTGGTCGTTTGGTATACGTATTTGCTCAGGACTTCACCGTGACAGCAGGTTCGTTGTCAATCTCTTTGGCTGATAAGATTTGCAAGGTGATGGATATGGCCGTTCGTAATGGTGCTCCCTGTATCGGTCTTAACGACTCGGGTGGTGCTCGTATTCAGGAGGGCGTTAATGCTCTTGCTGGCTATGCCAACATCTTCCAGCGTAACGTGATGGCTTCGGGTGTTATCCCCCAGATTTCGGCTATCTTCGGTCCTTGCGCCGGTGGTGCTGTCTACTCTCCCGCGCTGACCGACTTTATCATCATGCGCCGTGAGACATCTAACATGTTCCTCACAGGCCCGAAGGTTGTTAAGACCGTTACGGGTGAGGATGTGACACAGGAGCAGTTGGGTGGTGCTAACATGCACACTACGAAGTCGGGTGTTGCTCAGTTCGCTGTTGACTCTGAGGAGGAGGGTATCAAGCTTATCCGCGACCTTCTCTCGTACATGCCTCAGAACTATACGGCTCTCGTTCCCGACCAGCCCTGCACCGACGACATCGCTCGCAAGGAGGACATCTTGAACGAGATTATCCCCGACAACCCCAACAAGCCTTACGACATGATGGAGGTTATCAAGGCTATCGTCGACAATGGCGAGTTCTTGGAGTCGGCTGCTGCCTACGCTAAGAATATCATCACTGGTTTCGCACGCTTCAATGGTCAGAGCGTGGGTATCATCGCCAACCAGCCTAAGTTCATGGCCGGTGTGTTGGATATCAACGCCAGCCGCAAGGCTGCACGTTTCGTGCGCTTCTGCGATGCCTTCAACATTCCTTTGGTTACGTTGGTAGACGTTCCCGGCTTCTTGCCCGGTACGGCTCAGGAGTATGGTGGCGTTATCACTCACGGTGCGAAGCTCTTGTTCGCATACTGCGAGGCTACTGTTCCCAAGATTACCGTTACGTTGCGTAAGGCCTACGGTGGTGCTTACATCGTGATGTCGTCGAAGCACATCCGCGGTGATGTTAACTACGCATGGCCTACAGCCGAGATTGCCGTTATGGGTGCAAGTGGTGCCGTTGAGGTATTGCACGCTAAGGCGTTGGCTGCGTTCGAGAACAAGGAGGATAAGGCTAAGTTCGTTGCCGAGAAGGAGCAGGAGTACCGCGATAAGTTCTCTAACCCCTACAACGCAGCACGCTACGGCTATATCGACGACGTTATCGAGCCTCGCAACACTCGTTTCCGCGTGATCCGTGCTTTGGAGTCATTGCGCAACAAGCGTTTGGAGAACCCCGCAAAGCGTCATAACAACATTCCGCTGTAGTCGTAATTAATAATAAGTATAAGTTATGATGATTCTTGCAACAAATTGGATTAATGCATCGCTGATGGCGCTTGTGAGCATCGTGTTGGTGTTCACGGTGCTTATCCTTCTTATTTTCATCTTGAAGCTCTTCGGAGTTATCTTCCGTGAGAAGAAGGTTGCAGTTGCTGCATCAGCCCCTGCGGGAGCATCATCTGACGATATTACTGACGAGGAGTTGGCAGCCATCGCTATGGCTGTCAACCTCTTCTTCAATCGCCACGATGAGGAGAGTGACGTTCTTACCTTCCGCCAGAACCACGATGTTTCGGCTTGGCAGGTGCGTAACATTAACAAACCACTTTAATCCTAAAACACAAACAAGATTCTACGAATTATGCAAAAGTTTAAGTTCAATATTAACGGTAAGGGCTACGAGGCCATCGTTGAGGAGACAGAGCGCAATACTGCGCGTGTTGAGCTGAATGGTAAGAGCTATACCGTTCAGGTTGAGAAGGAGGAGGCTATCGTGTCGCCTAAGATTGCTGCTGTTAAGCCTTCATCTACGGGTGGTGATTTTGTTGATGTTCCCGCACAGCCCCTCACAGGCAATGCCGGCTCTATCAAGTCGCCGCTGCCCGGTAACGTATCCAAGATTAAGGTTAAGGAGGGTCAGGCTGTTAAGGCGGGTGAGGTTCTTATGACCTTGGAGGCTATGAAGATGGAGAACGAGATTATGGCCCCCGCAGCCGGTACCGTGAAGAAGATTTACGTGACGGAGAGTAAGGCCGTACAGCAGGGTGAGGCTCTTGTTGACCTCGCATAGTGTAACTCTTTAATTATATATGTAATATGAAGAGTCTAAAAATCTATTTTTCGTTGCTCGTAGCAGCCGTTATGCTTGCTGTGCCCGCCATGGCGCAGGATGCTGAGGAGGCTGCTGATGTGCCACAGCTTGAGCAGGTCGCTGTAGAGGAGCCCGTTGCCGAGCCCATCGAGGCTGAGGCCGAGGCGCTCGCCGAGGTTGAGGCCGAGGCTGTTGCCGCTCCTGCTCAGGGCTCACAGGGTCGCGATAACTCGTCTATCGACGATAAGTTTAGCATTGGTAATGCTATCGAGGACTTCGTTCTTCAGTCGGCTATTATGGGCGACGAGGAGCACCCCGGCTTCTTTATGGAGGGTGGCGAAGGCTGGAAGTATGCCGTTATGCTCCTTATCTCGTTCGTATTGCTCTACTTGGCTATCGTTAAGAAGTTCGAGCCGCTACTTCTGATGCCTATCGCCTTCGGTATGTTGCTCACCAACCTTCCTGGTGCGGGCATGTACCACGCTGATTTCTTCGCTGATGGTCACGTTCATTGGGAGAACTTTGCTCTCGGCTCGGCAGGTCTTTTGGACTACCTCTACCTCGGTGTTAAGCTCGGTATCTATCCCTGCTTGATTTTCGTGGGTGTTGGCGCCATGACCGACTTCGGCCCGCTGATTGCTAACCCTAAGAGTTTGTTGTTGGGTGCTGCCGCACAGATTGGTATCTTTGCTACGTTCCTCGGAGCGTTGGCCTTGGGCTTCAACTATTGGGAGTCGGGCTCTATCGGTATCATTGGTGGCGCTGATGGCCCTACGGCTATCTACATCACGTCGAAGCTCGCACCTCACTTGTTGGGTCCCATCGCTGTTGCAGCATACTCGTATATGGCACTCGTTCCTGTTATCCAGCCTCCTATCATGAAGCTGCTCACGACGGAGAAGGAGCGCAAGATCGAGATGAAGCAGCTTCGCACCGTATCGCAGCGCGAGAAGATTATCTTCCCTATCGTTATTACGGTTATTATCGCTGTTCTTCTTCCCTCGGCAGCACCGCTTATCGGTTGCTTGATGTTGGGTAACTTGATGAAGGAGTGTGGCGTTACGGAGCGTCTGTCGAAGACCGTGCAGAACGAGTTGATGAACATCGTGACCATCTTCCTCGGTATCTCTGTAGGTGCTACGGCTACGGCTGAGAACTTCTTGAACTTCCAGACCCTCGGTATCTTGGTTCTTGGTGTTGTGGCCTTCTCGTTTGGCTCAGCTTCGGGTGTTATCCTTGCGAAGATTATGAACCTCTTCTCTAAGGAGAAGATTAATCCGCTTATCGGCTCTGCAGGTGTGTCGGCTGTGCCTATGGCTGCCCGCGTATCGCAGACGGTAGGTCAGCAGTATAACCCCGGTAACTTCTTGTTGATGCACGCCATGGGTCCCAATGTGGCTGGCGTTATCGGCTCGGCCGTTGCAGCGGGTATCCTGCTCGCATTCTTACCCTTGTAATAGGGCCTTATAATAGAAAAATCCTCGGTGTTGCCGAGGATTTTTCGTTTTAGTGAGTAGTGAGTAATTAATCATTACTTCATATTATTAAAATGCTCGAAGAAGCGCTCCTTGTAGTTCTCGCCCAAGGGTATGTACTCGCCATTGTCGAGGAAGATGCGACCCTTCGTGTAGCTCGATATACGCTTGAGGTTTACGATATACGAGCGGTGTACACGGAGGAAGAGCTCCTGCGGGAGCGTCGTCTCCATGTTCTTCAGACGGAAGAGTGTCGTGATTGTCGAGCTACCCTCAATATGTAGGCGTACATACTCGCCTGCACTTTCGAGGTATACGATGTCGGCAATCTTCACGAGCTGTGTCTTGTAGTCCGCCTTTACGGATATCACCTCCTTGTCGCTTGTCTCGGCCTCGTTCTGCGCTATGGCGCTCTCGGCAGCATGACAGCGCTCCACGAGGTCTACAAGCGATATAGCCTTCTGCGTAGCCTTCATAAACTCGTCGTAGCTGAAGGGCTTGAGTAGGTAGTCTATGGCGTTAAGCTTAAAACCTTCGAGCGCAAACTCGGGGTGTGCCGTGGTAAATACGATATAATGCGATGCCGTGAGTGCACGCACAAACTCCAAGCCGCTCATGTCGGGCATGTGAATGTCTACGTAGATGAGGTCTACTTGCTCGCTCTCGAGCACCTTGAGGGCATCTACAGCGCTACGACACGTGGCAACCAACTGTAGCTGCTCGGTGCGCTCAATGTAACTCTTTATCTGGCGCAGAGCCAAAGGCTCGTCATCAATAGCTATACATCTTACCATCTTATTTGTCTTTTATAGGTATTACTAACTCTACGACATATACGTTAGCATCGTTATCGTCGATGGTCAACGAGTAACGGTTGCCAAAGAGAATGTCGAGGCGCTTCGTTATGTTGTTCAGGCCTATGCCGCTATGTCCCGTTGCCGGTGCTGTGTGGCGGCTGTTGGCCACGGTGCAGCTGAGCTCGCTGCCGTCGACAGCGATGTTCACGGTAATGAACGACTTGTTGTTGTAGCTAATGCCGTGCTTGAAGGCGTTCTCCACCAACACGATAAGCAATAGCGGGGGCATCTTTATCTTGCGACACTGCGTAATGTCGGGCGTGTGCAACTTTATCGCCACATCGTCGTCGTAGCGCACGCGCATGAGCTCTATGTAGTTGTGCAGGAACTCCACCTCCTTGTCGAGCGTGGTGTTCTCCTCGCTTGAGTCGTAGAGTACGTGGCGCAGCATGTGCGACAGTTCCATCACGCTGCGTCGCGCCATGTCGGTGTCGAACTCTATCATGGCGTGGATGTTGTTCAGCGTGTTCATCAGGAAGTGGGGATTTATCTGATACATCAGATACTTCATCTGTGCCTCGATGTTCTGCTTCTCAAGGAGTGCCATGCGTCGCTCGGTCTCGATGGTGCGGTAGTAGAGCTTAATCATCGAGTTGGCGCCCGACATGAGTATGCCGATGAGTACGTTCCAGTACCACTCTAAGTCGGTGAACGATGCCTTGTTGCGCAAGAGAACATCCGACTGCCAGTAGCGGAAGTCGAAAATCTCGATGCCACCGAAGATGAAGAATATCATCACCAACAGCAGTATGGCATACTTCCAATACTTGTTCCTCAGTAGCAAGAGTGGCGCGAGGACATTGTTATTAACGATGAAGATGATGAAATATGGCGCTACCTTACCCCACGAGATGATTACGTTGTTGAAGTTGACGGTGTGCTCCGACATCAACTGCGCATTCATAAACGGAATAAGGAATATAGCTACCCACACCAAGGTGTATAGCATATTCTCGCCTAATTCTAATCGCCTGAATAGTTTCATACATTGCAAATGTAATCATTTTGCGATTAACAACAAAGCAATTCGCCTATTTATAAATAAAGGAGTTGAATTATTAAATAAAAGTTTATACCTTTGTCTTGTTCGTGTTATGAAAAACGTGTGTGCTTATGCACAACATTATACTTTAGAATATGCTTCGAGGATTACTTTTTGATATGGATGGTGTCTTGGTTAATAACTTAGAGATTCACCGTCAGGCTTTCGCCGAGTTTTTCCGCCGCTATGGTGTCGAGCGCCCGTTTGAGAACCTTAACCGCCTATTCGGTATGGGCAACGACGACATCATGGGTGAGCTTATGCCCCGCGATATCGTCGAGCGTGTAGGCATCCGCGAGCTCGGCTACGAGAAGGAGGCCATCTATCGCGAGATATACGCCCCCATCATCAAACCCCAGGCGGGCCTCGTCGACCTCCTCGCTGCGAGCGAGAGGGAGGGTCTGCGCTGTGCCGTCGGCTCGTCGGGATATAGGGCAAATGTGGACTTCGTGCTCGAGAAGTGCGATATAGAGTGCTATTTCGCTGCTGCCGTTGCGGGCGATGAGGTCACGCGCTGTAAGCCCGACCCCGAGATATACCTTACGGCCGCTGCGAAGTTGGGGCTCGAACCCACGGAGTGCGTCGTGTTTGAGGATGCCGAGGCGGGCATCGAGGCTGCCAAGCGTGCCGGTATTAAGGTTGTGGCGCTGGCTACGACCTTTACGCGCGAGTTCCTCGAAAATACCGATGCAGACCTTATTATCAACGATTTCCGTGATATAACCATTGATGACCTCCGCAATCTCGTCGAGGGGTAGCCGCCTATACACGCTCCAAGAGGCGACGTATGGGCCCAATGCGTAGTATAAGGTCGAGCAGCCGTGCCGGAAGTATCGCGCAGATACCAACAACGAGCTTCGTGAAGATGCCGGGCGTGAGACGTCGTTGCCCACGCATCATTGCTCTCACACCACGGCGTGCCACCTGCTCTGCGGTGAGCATAATGCCGAGATGGCGGAATATGCGTCGCGCCCTGTCGCTGAGGTTGTAAAAGGGTGTGTCTACCGCCCCGGGGAATACGGCTGTGACACTCACACCATAGCGATGTAGCTCGTACCATAGCGAGAAGGCGAAGCTCTTGAGGTAGGCCTTCGTTGCGCTGTAGTGCGACACCGTGGGGTAGGGTAGCCACGCTGTCGATGACGACATTATGAGTATGCGCCCGTGCCCGCGCTGCTTCATCGCCTCACCGAAGTAGCGACATAGGAGTGTCGTCGTGGTGCAGTGTAGGTCAATGATGGTGTGTAACCTCGCGGGGTCGGTCTTTGCGAGGGTGGAGAATAGGAGCATGCCGGCATTGCAGATGAGTATCTCTATGTCGTAGCCCTCGCCTTTGCACATGTCGTATAGCTCCTTTGCGGCATCCTTGCGTGCGAGGTCGGCGACGACGGTGATGACGTCTACGCCATGTTGCGCTCGGAGCTCCTCGCCTACGGCATGTAGCTCCTCCGCGCGGTTGCTCACGGCAATGATGCCGTAGCCGCGACGCGCTAACTCGTGTGCATAGCACCGCCCCATGCCCGATGAGGCCCCTGTGATTAGTGCATAACTCATAGCGCAAAGGTAGTAATAATACTCAAAAATGGTGATGAATATGGCAAAAAAGATAGAAAAGACGAATGCTGCGCGCCTGCTTGATAGGGCGAAGATAAACTACGAGCTCGTGCCTTATACGGTGGATGAGGATAACCTCGCTGCTACGCATGTTGCAGAGGAGCTTGGCGAGGATATCGCTACGGTGTTTAAGACGCTTGTCCTTCGTGGCGACCGCACGGGACTCTTCGTGTGCGTGATACCCGGGGATAAGGAGGTCGACTTGAAGGCTGCGGCACGTACCTCGGGGAATAAGAAGGCCGACCTTATACCCATGAAGGAGCTGCTCCCCACGACGGGCTATATACGTGGTGGCTGCTCGCCCATAGGCATGAAGAAGCCCCTGGCGACATATATCCACGCTACATGCCTCGACCATGAGCGTATATATATCAGCGCGGGCATCCGCGGCCTGCAAATAGCCATCGCCCCCAAAGATCTTATCGACTATGTGGGTGCCACTGTTGCGGAGCTGTGCGCGGAGTCATAGCCGCGACGAAATGTCTAACATGCGGAAGGGAAATGAGGGAAAAGAAGCGACGGAAAATTTTGCATATTAATATATTTTGTATAATTTTGCAGCGCTAAAAAGCGAGTACGCATCAATGTGCCGTCTTCAGTATGGATGATGACGATGCTGATGGTTACTTTTTTAGACGATGGTTCCGTAGCTCAGCTGGATAGAGCAACAGCCTTCTAAGCTGTGGGTCGTGGGTTCGAATCCCGCCGGGATCACTGAAAGGGAAAATCGAAAGGTTTTCCCTTTTTTGTTTTATATCAACAAGTTACAAGTGCAACGCGCATAACTCTTTGAAACAGCGCGATTTAATTTGTCGCTCTTTTGTCGTGCTTCTGTCGCCTTTGACAAGCAAAATGTCACCCCAGAAAGACATAGTTTAGTGACCTATTAGTGAGAAATTCGTCCAGGCAGTTAGTAGGTCACTATTTTGCCCCTATCTCCCCGACTATTAAATAGTTTGAGAACATATCGCAGAAAGATCCAACATAACTTGCGTGTCCCAAATAGTGATGTTATGTTTGCATCGCAAACCGTTCATTGAGAGGAAGTTAAACTGTTCTGACAACGAGTGAGTGTCGCCCCTTGTCGCTACATTGTCGCATCGTGTCGCCCTGGTGACCTATGGTGGCGCAACATTGTCAGAGAAAAAATTTTCCAAGCGGATTTGTACCTGC
>JAFTNV010000024.1 GCA_017451685.1 Alistipes sp. | reverse complement strand
CTTGATACCTAAGAGAGTGAATAAAAAGATGTAGTTTTAGGCTTAAGTTCCTTTTCACCGCTCACGCTCGGCATAGTCTGCAAGCAGCCTCTGCTCTCACTTAATCGCGGCGCTGCGAAGCCCGAAAAAGCGGAGTTTACTCGGCGTAAATGAGCATTTTGAGGGCGAGCGTAACGACAAAATACACTTTTTATTCACTCTCTACATTGTGGGTGGTATATGTGTTAATCTTTATCCTTATCAATGTAAATGGCTTACTCCTTAACCCCCACGTCGATAGTGAGTCCCAACAGTTGTAGTCGCTCGCGTAGTTTGGGGAGCTCCTCGTCCATAAACTTTTGGCGCTCGAGTTGGCGTATATGCTCCTTCGCGCCCTCGCACACGAAGAAGCCGATGCCGCGACGGTTGAAGATTATGCCGTCGGCCTCGAGGCGCTCGTAACTGCGCATGACGGTATTGGGGTTGACACCCACCGTGGCAGCAAGCTCTCTCACCGACACCACACGCTCACCCTCGGCCCACTCGCCCGAGAGCACACGCATGGCTAAAAGTTCGTATATCTGTCGCCATATAGGCTTCTCCTCCGAAAACTGCATCATAGCATCTACCATTTAATTTGACGACGACACAAGGCCCAATAGCCGAGGGCGTAGAACACCACGGGGAGGAGGATGTAGACCACACATGCCGCGGTATCGTTAATCTCGATAGTCTCGGCATAGTAGCCCGGCTCGAGGTTCATGAGCAGATGTATACCCACATGTGCTGCAACAATCATAAATATTACGATGCCGACAAACACGCCGAGGTAGACGACAAAGAGGTTGCTGCGCGCAATGATATTCAGCAACAGCGACACCGACATGACCAGCTGCACAAACACATAGAGCGACCAGTTAAGGAATGTACCACTCAATATCGACATCATATCCGACACATTCACGCTATAGTAGTTGAATGGGTAGACTATAGCCATGCTGATGATAGACGTAAGAAGGACAAAGAGCGGGAAGACAACCAAAAGGTTTAGGAGCATAAATGTCATGCGCTCCTCGTTCGAGAGGGGCAGCGAGCACTCCATAATCTTAGTGCCACGATGGCGCATGGCGTACGTCGTGCGCAGCGCGAAGGCTAAGCCTCCGAGCGTATATATCGCCGTAGATATACCCTCGGCAACAAGAACGTCGCGCGACAAGATGCCAAACAACGCGGGAAAAGCAATACACACGAGGAACAACGACAAATAGTTCTTCGTCTGCGACATGTAGTGGTAGCGAGCATACTGCGCAACCCTACGGAATGAATAACCTCTCATACTCCTACTTACGCTTAAAGATTAGTGAAAACATATCGCGCTCCGCAGCAACGGCATTGAACAAAAGTTCGATGTTGAGCATCGTGTCGTCGTCGCCCTCGTTCTCCATCACCGACATCACACCGGCAATCGTCGACTCGGAGTATACCACCTTATCGGCAGCCCCCGCCTTACCGAACTTCAGGCGGCGCGTAATCTCCTGTGTCGTGGCGTTGAGCGGCACGCCCTTGCGGTCGAGGATGACGATGTTATCCAATAGTTGCTCGACATCGGCCACCTGGTGTGTCGATATTACTACCATGCGGCTGTCGTCGACATACGAGGCAAGGAGACGACGAAAGACACTCTTCGACGGGATGTCGAGGCCGTTTGTGGGCTCATCCAAGAGGAGCATCCTCACGTTGCAAGCCAATGCAAAGGCTATGTAGGCCTTCTTACGCTGACCCATAGACATCGAGTGCAGCCTCTCGGTGGTATTCACGCCCAGCTCCTCGGCATAGCCTCGCATCTGCCCCATGTCGAAGCGGGGATAGAAGGGTGATGTTATCTTAGCGTAGCGCTCCAACGAGATATTCGGCAGGTCGAACTCCTCGGGGATGATAAGCAGATTCTCTAATATCTCGGGGCGGTGCTTATGAGGGTCGGCGCCATCGACCAACACACTACCACTCTTAGGTCGCATGATGCCGCAGATAATCTTCAACAGCGTAGTCTTACCTATGCCGTTGCAACCCAACAGGCCATGAATATGCCCCTCGCCCAACTCGAGCGTTATGTCGTTTAGCACCGTATGACCCGACGAGTAGCCAAACGTGAGATTCGTTGTTTTAATCATAGTTTTTAGATTTTGCGTTAAACAACCAAAATGGTGTATTAGCCAATTAATACACTGCAAAGGTAGAGATTATTTTCGTACTTCCAAATTTTTAGCCGATTTTTTTACAAATAGAGCATAAAAACACCCCATACGCATACGTGTATAAAAGATAGGTATCGAAAATTTATTGCAAAATATTTGCTCCTAAATTTGCATATTGAGATTTTTACTATATCTTTGCAGTGTATTAGTTATGTAATACACCAAAACGGAGATTAGCCAGCCTATACGCAACAGGAAAAAAGAGCTTGACGATGTTACAAAACGAGTAATAAATACGTTATATAGACAAATCTTCACCCGCAACGAAAAAAAGTTATCGAAAAATTTGGTGGGGGGGGGAAATGCTTAACTTTGTAACATGGATGTGCAAATTGGGAATAACGAATAAAACAAAAGGTGTTATGAGAAAAGTTCAATATCTACTGACAATCCTCGCTCTCGCGATGGGGATAACGACAGCCACGGCACAGCGCCACACGCTGAGTGGTCGCGTGGAGAGCATGAACAACGAGCCCATAGCCTACGCCACGGTGGTAGCCCTCAAGGACGGTGTACAGGCTGCCGGTGGTGCCACCAACAGCGAGGGAGCCTTCACGCTGAGCCTGGCAGCGGGCAGTTATACGCTAAACGTGAGTTACATAGGCTACGAGAGCGTGGTGCGCGAGGTGGAGATTACAGCATCTACCGACATTGGCACCATCACGCTCACGAGCAACGACACAGCCATAGACGAGGTTGTCGTCACGGCACAATTAATACGTCGCGAGGCTGACCGCTTCGTCGTCGACATAGCCAACTCGCCCATAGCCCTCGGCAAGGATGGCGAGGAGCTACTCAAGAGTGCCCCGGGCGTGTGGATTCAGGACGACAAAATCTCGATAAACGGCGCGTCGGGCTCGAAGGTATACCTCAACGACCGCGAGGTGAAGCTCGACGATGCTCAGCTCATAGCCTACCTACGTTCGCTACGTGCCGACGACATACAAAAGATTGAGGTCGTACCGCAGTCGGGAGCCGACTACGATGCCTCGTCATCGGGTGGCATCATCAAGATAACGACAAAGCGCCGCATTGACTCAGGTCTTATGGGCTCGGCATCGCTCGTCGTAAACGGCATGCGCAGTGGCTACAATGTGATGCCCTCGCTATCGCTCAACTACAACCGCGGCAAGGTGAACGCATACGGTCGTGCATGGGCGGGAACGAATGGTCAGAAGTACACATCCGAGGAGCACACCGACTACGCCTCGGGCACGGTGATAGATGCCGAGACGACGATGGACGAGCAGTCGGTATGGGCGGGAGGAAATGCCGGTATCGTCTACGACATCACCGACAAGCACTCCGTGGGTGCAGAGTTTCAATACAACTACTGGGGTCACAATGGCGACACCGAGACCTGGACGGAGCGCAGCCTCGCGGGCATAACATCGCGTAGCGACGGCAAGTATGACGACCGTGGCCACAGCCGCATGATGACGGCGACGCTCAACTACATATACAAGCTCGACGACGTGGGCTCAACGCTCAAGTTCATAGGCGACTACACCGACTCTAAGTCGCCCGCCGCAAACAACTACTTCGATACCAACTACCTCCTCAGCGACCCCGCCCTTAAGCGCGACTCGACGTATCGCTATGCTGCCGAGAGCCACTACCAGATGGCGACAGCGACCGTTGCGCTGGAAAAGGTGCTATCGAAGAAGGTATCGCTGAAGGGAGGTCTTAAGTACACCTTCAACACAAACAACAACGAGGCCGAATACGAATACCTCAAAAATAACATCTGGATGCCCAACACCGTGCAGAGCTACGACATAGGCTACAACGAAAATATAGGCGCCGCCTACGCCATAGCCACGGCACGCCTCGGACGCTGGAACATCGTGGGAGGTCTCCGTGGCGAGTACACCTCGTTCCGCTCTGAAGATGGCGAGGTCAAGCAGGACTACTTCGACCTCTTCCCCAATGCCAACGTGTCGTACTCGTTGAAGGCCGACGGCAGCTACTCGCTCGTGGCGCAGTACTCACGCACAATATCGCGACCTTCGTTCTGGGCACTGTCGCCCAACGAGACCAAGATCTCGGAGTATATGATACAGCGCGGCAACCCCAACCTCAAGCCCTCGTACACCAACAGCGTGTCGGTGACGGCCGTACTCAAATACAAGTACTCGATAACGCTCGGCATGCAGATAATGGAGAATGCCATACAGCAGACGACACTCGTCGATAGCAAAAACCCCGAGCTACTGATATTGCAGACCATAAACTACCCCACGCTCAACAACTACTACGCCTCGGTAAACCTGCCATTCCAGTTCACCAAGTGGTGGCAGGCAAATGTAAACCTTATGGCGATGTATATGGGACAACGCATATACCCCGACGAGCCTATACGCCGTAACTTTATGTGCAATGCCAATGCTCAGATGTCGTTCACGCTACCCAAAAACTTCTTCATCGAGCTCGACGGCTTCTTCATGCACGGCGCACAGGCGGGTAACACACGCATAGGCGACATGGGCAACATGAACATCGCCCTCAAGAAGCGTATGTTCGACAATAAACTGACTCTCACGCTCGGGGCAGAGCAGCTTATCCCCACAACGCAGCGCATATATATCGAGGAGGCAGACTTCGAGCGCGTGATGACCATCGACCAGCCATGGCAGCGCCTCGGTGTTAAGTTCTCCGTGTCGTACAACTTCAACTCGGGCAAGCAGTTCCGTGCACGTAGCGTAGAGAGCGGCTCGGCAGAGGACCGCAACCGACTCGGAGGTAGCGGCAACAACTAATAAATTAGCAGACTGCAATTAGTAATCAAGTAATTAAACAAACATATCTCGTATTATGAAACGTATTTCTTTTGTTCTTTTGGCATCCCTTATGCTCGGTTCGTGTAACGCAGTAGAGTTCGCTACGGGCGAGGTCATCGTGAAGACAATTACGATTGGTGGCGAGGTGGATGGCATCGCAGCATCGGATGGCTTCGACGTAGTCGTAGACCCCACGATACCACGTGGCGAGGTGCACGTAATGACGCATACCGACCTGATGGATAATGTCGACATCGAGGTGGTGGGCACAACGCTAAATATCGACCTAAACAACTGGACTATGCGCGCCAAGACCCTCAAGGTGAAAGTCCCCGCCTACGACTTTAACGCCATAGCCGTATCGGAAGGTGTCGACTTTGAGTGGCACAGCTGCACAGTGCCATCGCTAAGCGTGGCAGCATCGGGAGGTAGCGACGTGGAGATTACCGCCAATAGCCAAGAGATAAGCATAGCCACCTCGGGAGGTGCCGATGTAGAGATGGATGGCAGCTGCAAGCACCTCACAATCACCGCCTCGGGAGGCTCGGATGTAGACGCCTCGAAACTTCTTGCTGAGGATGTCGAGGTAACGACCTCAGGAGGTGCCGACGTGGATGTATACGCCACAAATTCGCTCAGGGCGCGCGCCTCGGGAGGCTCGGATGTACGCTACGGTGGTAACCCCAAAACAAAGGACATAGACTCATCGGGCGGTGCCGACATCAAGCCAGCGAAATAGCGGAAACCATAAGCATAACAAGTGACGGATAGTGCAATTTTTGCGTTGTCCGTCATTTTTTTGTCACGTAGAGGGATAACGACAGCCAAATTGTATTACCTTTGTATAAGAATATACAAAGAGATGCGAAGAACACTTTTTCAAAATATACTCCGGCTATTGCCGGCAGAAACATCACACAGAGTACGCATGGCACTCCTCGGCCTTGTGGGTAAGATACCCTCGGGTAAGTGGTGGCTAAAGATATGTCATGCCCCCTCGCGCAAGCTCGACCTTGAGCGCGAGGTCTTTGGCGTACACTTCCGCAACCCCATAGGCATAGCTGCGGGTTTCGACCCCAATGGCGACAGGCTCAATGAGTTGGCAGCCTTGGGCTTCGGCTTCGTAGAGATAGGCTCGGTAGTGCCACGCCCACAGCCCGGAACACCACGCCCACGTATTAAGCGTCTGCGCAGAGCCAAGTCGCTGCTCGACAACTCTGGATACCCGAGTCGCGGGTTGGAGTATGTCCTCGACAGGGTGCGCAAGCGTAAGAAGTATACGCGCGACCTCGTCATCGGCTGCAACATAGGCAAGCTCACGGCGACACACCCCGACGACATATCGAAGGAGTATCTGCGCGTATTTCGTAACATGTATCAGTATGTAGACTTCTTCGTCATAAACGCCGCGTGCAACACCGCCTCGAAGCAGTACGTACCCCGCACACGCGAGGAGTTGTTAGCATTGGTGGAGCCCCTATTCGAGTTCCGCCGTGGTCAGCTCGACTACCGCCCGATACTGCTCAAAATATCGCCCGACCTCAGTCGCGAGGAGATAGACACCGTCGTAGACATCCTCATCGAGACACCCCTCGACGGCATTGAGGCCGTTGCCGGCTCATTCGACATGGAGCCAACGCGCCAAGGTGCCATAACGGGAGCGATGCTCACCGACCGCGCCATAGAGGTGGTACGTTACGTTGCCGAGCGCTCGGAGCACAACTACCCCATAATCGGCACGGGAGGCATGATGACCGAGGAGAACATACGGCGCATGATGGAGGCGGGAGCCTCGCTCGTGGCGCTCAACACCGGCATACGCGAGAATGGCGTGCGTCTGCTTAAGCGCGGAGCAAAGGCCATAGTCACACCAAAGGAGAGTAACGATGAGAGCAACGATAATAACCATAGGTGACGAGATACTCATAGGTCAGATTGTCGACACCAACAGCGTATCCATAGCCCGCAAGCTAAACAATGCGGGCATCACGATTGTAGAGAAGGTATCGATTGGCGACACCCGCGAGGAGATTATCGCGACCGTCAATCGTGCCATGGAGCGCTCGGAGGTGGTCATCATAACCGGAGGTCTCGGCCCCACGAAGGATGACATAACAAAACACACGCTTGCCCAAATGTTTAACAGCGTGTTACGCTACAACGAGGCCGAGGGCGAGCATGTACGCCAGCTTTTGGCGCGTCGCGGTATAGCCTTCACCGACCTCAACCGCGGTCAGGCGATGCTGCCGGAGTGTTGCACGGTGTTACACAACGTCCATGGCACAGCCCCGGGCATGTGGTTCGACACGGAGCGCGGAGGTGTGGTGGTATCGCTCCCGGGCGTGCCCTTCGAGATGGAACACCTTATGGAGGATGAGGTTGTGCCACGCTTAAAGGCGCGCTTCGACCTTAAGAGCATCGTACACCTCACGCTCATAACACGTGGCATACCCGAGTCAATCCTTGCCGAGCGCATAGCATCGTGGGAGGACGCCCTACCCCGCTATATGCACCTTGCCTACCTCCCCGCGCCCAACGTGGTGAGGTTGCGCCTCTCGGCATACGACGTAGACGAGGAGGTGGCACGCCGAGAGATGGGGGCAGAGATTGAGAAGCTACACGCCCTTATTGGCGACAACATCGTAGGCATGGAGGGCGCCACGCTCGAGCAGCGCGTACACGAGATACTCACCTCGCGTGGCCTGAAGCTCGCCGTGGCGGAGAGTTGCACGGGAGGCATGATAGCATCGAAGTTCACGGCCATGGCCGGAGCCTCGGCATACTTCATGGCGGGCATCGTGGCCTACTCCAACGAGGCGAAGCACGATATCCTTGGCGTGAGCCGCGAGAGCCTCGCAAAGTATGGCGCTGTGAGTGAGCAGGTGGCATGCGCAATGGCCGAGGGTGCTCGCAGAGTGGCGGGCGCCGACTACGCCATAGCGACAACAGGCATCGCAGGGCCCACGGGGGGCAGCGACGAGAAGCCCGTAGGCACGGTATGGATGGCCGTAGCAACACCCACAAGGACATTTGCCATAATGCGTAACTCGGGCACCGACCGTGGGCAGATAACCAGTCGCGCATCGGCATACGCCATAGAGCTACTATACAACGAACTAAAAACTACCGAATTATGATACGTTCAATCTTAGACACTGACCTTTACAAGTTCACCACATCGTACGCCTACTTCAAGCTCTACCCGCAGGCTATAGGCACGTTCACCTTCAACGACCGCGCAAAGACGGAGTACGACGACGACTTCCTCGAAGACCTCAAGGCCGAGCTCAAGGCCTTAGAGCGCATAGCCCTCTCGGAGGACGAGTTCCGCTACATGAACGAGAATTGCAAATACATCCCGCAGAACTACTTCGAGTGGCTCACAGGCTTCAGGTTCGATGCCTCGAAGATAAACGTATGGCTCGACGAGGAGCGCCACCTACAGATAAACGTCACGGACTACATGTACAAGGTCACGCTCTACGAGATACCCATCCTCGCCACCGTGTCGGAGTTGTTCCACCTGCGCAACAGCTACGATGCCGATGCAATGATTGAGCGCCTGGAGCATAAGGAGCAGATTGCCCGCGATAACAACCTCATATTCTCCGACTTCGGCACACGCCGCCGCTTCTCGTACGATGTGCAGAGGATGGTCGTGAAGCACCTCAAGAACAACCCCTGCGGATGCACCGGAACATCGAACTGCCACCTCGCCATGGAGCTCGGCATGAAGATGATAGGCACCTACCCACACGAGCTGCCAATGTTTATCGCCGCGGTGAATGGTGGCCCGCGAAATGCCAACTACCTCACGATGGAGGACTGGGTGAAGGTATACGACGGCTACCTCGGCACGGCACTCACCGATAGCTTCGGCTCGGAGGTGTTCTTCAACAACTTCTCGAAGAAGCACGCCTGCCTCTTCGACGGTGTGCGCCACGACTCGGGCGACCCGATAGCCTTCATCGACCTCGCGATAAATAGATACAGGGAGCTCGGCATCGACCCGATGACCAAGAGTATCGTCTTTAGCGACTCGCTCAACTTCGAGAAGTGCGTAGATATTAAGCGCGCATGCGAGGGTCGCATCAAGTGCATGTTCGGCATCGGCACAAACCTCACGTGCGACACGGGCCACGCCTCGTGCAACATCGTGATGAAGCTATCGTCGTGTCAGATTAACTCACGCAAGCCCAAGGAGTTATGTGTTAAACTCTCGGATGTCGAGGGCAAGGAGATGGGCGACCCCGAGGAGGTAAAGGTATATCGCTACCTTCTCCGCAACCAGGGCAAGTGCAACGAATAGCGCTATATATAAATGGTATACACGTGCAAAATGTATCAAAATGTGGTGCGATATATTTTGCATAATAAAAAATATTGCCTATCTTTGTGCGCTTTTGTGCCGCGGTGGCACTTAAGGTAAAAAATTAAGACAATGAAAGTTTGTGAAATCACTGGAAAGGTAGCGATGGTGGGCAACAATGTTTCTCACTCGCACATCCGCACAAAGCGTAAGTTCTCGCCCAACTTGAGAACAAAGCGTTTCTGGTCGGAGGAGGAGGGCCGCTGGATCACATTGAAGGTTTCGGCTGCCGGCATCAAAACAATCAACAAGAAGGGTCTTGCAGCTGCACTTCGTGAGGCTAAGGCCGCAAAGAAGGTTTACTAAAAAAAGCTAACAGAAAATGGCAAAGAAAGGTAACAGAGTGCAGGTGATCCTCGAGTGCACAGAGCAGAAGGAGAGCGGCGTTGCAGGTATGTCGCGCTACATCACCACGAAGAACAAGAAGAATACTCCCGACCGTTTGGAGCGTAAGAAGTACAATCCTTACTTGAAGCGAGTAACTTTACACCGTGAGATTAAGTAATTTTAACAAGTAGTAAAGTATGGCAAAGAAAGTAGTTGCAACCCTTAAGACGGGTACTGCCAAGAAGTACACAAAGTGCATCAAGATGGTTAAGTCGGAGAAGACCGGTGCTTACGTGTTCCAGTCACAGAACATCTTGGACGACGAGGAGATTAAGAACTTCTTCGCACAGAAATAATTTGGATTAGCTTCCCTCGCGGGAACTAATACTAAAGGCGACCAATCGGTCGCCTTTAGTGTTTTTATATAACAATAAGTAAATCCGTAGTATTGTGTATTTAGAAAAAATTTGCTTAATTTTGTATTGTTTTGAAGTGTCACTCTTTAAACACAAATAATATACTTATGGAACTACAAACGCAGAACGACATCATTGCATATTCTGCACCCGAAATAATAGGGCTAAACGGGATGACTAATTTACTTTTTAGTCATCCCCTTTTGATGGGTTGCGATGAGTTTCGATGATAGCGACAACCGCCCCCATAGGGACTCACTTTAACTCATAGGACCCCACTTCTGTTGCAGACGATATTTCGCGGGCAGATGCTTGAGTTCCTCTTCGTTGCTGCGCCTCGGCATAACAAATAAATTTGTTCTGCTCTCGGCTTAATCGCAACGCTCGACTACGCTCAGCATGACAAGCTGCGCACCTCTCAGCCCTTGCGGGTTGCAAAAAACAAGAGTGCCATGGAATAGTACGACGTACTACCATGGCACTCTGCTTTTGGTGGTCAGCACACTTTGGCAGACCCCATAATGATATTGGATTTACAACGCCTTATTCAAGAACTCAACGAACTTGTCGATATCGGTGTCGTAGCCACGAGGGCCGGCCAATACGGTCTCGCCATCGGGAGCAAGCAAGATATAGCCGGGCTGTGCGTTAACGCCCCAACGCTCCTGCGCAAAGGCTGCATTTACCGAGCCGAGGCGCTTACCACCCTCGATCTTTGTCATATCGTCGACATAGAGAGCGCAGATGACGAAGTCGTCGCGAAGCATAGGCAACACGCGGTCGTTGCTCCATACCATAGTCTCCATCTCGCGGCAGTTGTTACATGCGTGACCCGTAACATCCACGAAGATAGGCTTATTCTGCTTCTGTGCATCCTCAACAGCCTCAGCAAAGTCGAAGTGACCCTCGAGCTGGTGGGGCAAGTGCAAGAAGTCGGCATACTTACGTCCGGCGTTAGCATTCTCCACGCGGCCGTTAACCTGGTAGTCCTGAGTGCTCATAGGAGGTATGTAGCCCGAGATAGCATTCAGCGGCGCACCCCACAAGCCGGGAATCATATATACCACAAACGAGAATACGGCGATAGCCAACGAGAGGCGGAAGACTGACACGTGCTTAACCTCGTCGTCGTGAGCGAAGCGGAGCTTACCAAGGAGGTAGAAGCCCATGAGCGAGAATACTACAATCCAGATAGCGAGGTATGTCTCACGGTCGAGCAAGCCCCAGTGCATAGTCTGGTCGGCCGTCATCAAGAACTTCAAACCGAGGGCCACCTCGATGAAGCCGAGGACAACCTTCACAGAGTTCAACCAGCCGCCGCTCTTAGGAAGGTTCTTAAGCAACGAGGGGAACCATGCCAACACCGTGAAGGGCAATGCGAAGGCCAACGCAAAGGCGAACATCGTGATGATAGGCATCCACACGCCACCGCTCGTCGAGCTGATGATAACCGAGCCTACGATAGGGCCTGTACATGAGAATGACACGAGCACGAGCGTGAGTGCCATGAAGAAGATACCGATCAAGCCACCCTTATCTGCACCGGCATCGCTCTTATTAACAAGCGACGAGGGCAACGTAATCTCGAAGGCACCGAGGAACGATGCTGCGAAGACCATGAAGATGACGAAGAAGATAAGGTTGGGAATCCAGTGCGTGCCGATAGCGTTGAAGATATCGCCCGCCACATTCGTACCAAAGGCGTTAGACAGAAGCACGAGCACGGCGATAGGCAACACGTAGAGGGCAACGATGAAGAAGCCATACATGAATGCGCGGAAGCGACCCTGCGCGGGTGTCTGCGAGCCCTTAACGAAGAACGACACGGTCATGGGAACCATCGGGAACACACAAGGAGTCAACAACGCAGCGAAGCCCCAAAGGATAGCCTGGATGATTGAGCTCCAGTCCAAGTTACCGCCCTCGGCAGTAGCATCTGCCTCAGCAGCAGCAGCAACACCGGGCATGGCGATAGTAAACTCGGCGATGTTGGCCGTGCACTGATTACCCTCGTCGGTGCAGATCGTAGCGTTGACATAACCCTCAACCTTCTCGCCCTCCGAAGCCTTAACCTTAAGCTGGTAGATTGCCTGGTTGTGGTAGATGTACGATACGCCGAAGTCGTCGGTGTGCTCCTCGCACGTGAGAGGCTCGATGATGTCGCCAACAACCTCGTTATTCTCGAACTCAATCTGAGGCGCCGAGAAGATATCCTTCATAGCGTAGCCATGATAGCCCTCCTTAATAGCACCATCAAACGTAACCGCATAGACACCCTGCTCCTCGGTCTCCTCGGCTGTGATAGTCCACTCCACGTTGGGGCTATCAGCATTGCCACCTACCTTCAAGGTGGTCTTCTCGTTTGCCTCCTGGGCAAAAGCCGCGAAGGGCAACATAAGTGCTAACGTGAGCACCATAGTCTTAAATAGTTTTCTCATAAATTGATAGTTTAGATATTTGTTGTTAATTCTTCATTCTCCATCTCGGGCTCGGGGAAGATGTCGCTCTCGGTAATAGCGCCTTCGGTGCGACCATCCCATATCTTATATCGCGAGGGCGACACTCCCACCCTCTGCTTGAAATACTTGCCGAAGAAGGACTGCGACGCGAAGTTGAGCTTTATGGCTATCTCGCGGATGCTTAGTCCCGAGTATTTCAGTAGGCGTTTAGCCTCGTACACCACAGCCTCGTCGATAAGCTTCGAGGCGTTGCGGCCACTCTTCTTCTTAAGTATCAGCGACAGGTACTTCGGCGTGATGCCCATCTTCTGCGCGTAGAACTCCACGCTACGCTCCGTCGAGCAGTGCTCGCGAAGGAGCGCAAGGAAGCGGTTGAAGAGCTCGTCGGTGCGGTTGCTCACCGTGCCATTGCCGGGGAGGCTGTGCTGCTGCAAGATGCCCATCACGTAGTGGAACATAGCAGCAAAGAGCGAGCTTATAATCTTCTCGCGCGAGGCCGTGGGTGCATAGTCGCACAACACCGAGCGCATGAGCTTCGATATGTCGTGGATATATGCCGCCTCGGCAGGCTCAATCTGCACACATGGCTCGTCGAGGAAGCCGTGATATATGGATATCAGGTCTTGCGTGTCGACATGTATGCTGTTGAGGTACTGGCGCGAGTATGTTATCATATATCCCGACGAGCGTATCGAGGCCTTCACCTGCTCGATAACGGTATTCTCGTTGAAGATAAAGAGCGTGTTGGGGCGTAACTCATGCAGCTTGCCATTAATCTTAATCTTGGCCGTGCCACTCACCGTCACACCTATCGACACACCCTGAATAAGCGCCGTGAGGTCGTCAAGCTCACGAAACATCACCAGCGGAGTGATAACCATATCCTCCGAGTAGTATGCCGTCTCGAAGCGCGACTTTAGCTTGTCTATCGAGGCTCGCTTAATACCATCCTGTTTCATCTCTTCTCCTTTATTCTTAGGTTTTCTTCTTTCTCAATATCGTTGCGCATATTAACAACGCACCCTTAGGGCGTGGTGCTCACATGCCACACGCAGCGGGAAATGAGGCCCCTGCTGTCCGTCAACATCCGTAGGCTCGTCGTGCAGCGCCTCAATGCTCAGCTCGCGCGCCGTGAACGACCTCACAGCCTCGGGATGCCCGCCAAGAAGGTAGCGTATCATGCTGCCGCAGGCACGCATCACATTGCGGCGCTCCAAAAGTAACACATCCAAGCGCCCATCATCCAGGCGTGCCCCTCGCGCCAGACGGAAGCGACCTGCCGTCTCGCCATTAAACACCAGACACATCAACACATCGCTCTCGAAGCTCTCGCCATCGGCCGTGACCCTCAAGCTTATGGGGTGCATCTTCACAAGGTCGTGCATGCCCACCCACAGGTAGGCCATCTTACCAAACCTACGCTTAGCACCATCGGGCGTATGTTGCGATGTCGTCGTGAGCACACCGAAGCTAAGCACATTGACGAAGTATCGACCGTTTACCACACCACAATCTACCCTACGCTCGCTGCCCTCGGCAATCTTACGTGCTGCCATAACAGCATCCAACGGCATGCGCAGCGCTCCGGCAAGGTCATTTGCGGTGCCCGATGGTATTATTCCAAGAGGCACATCTACTCCTCTCTCACGCATGGCATTGACAACATAGTTCACCGTGCCATCACCGCCACATACCACAACGAGTTCCACCTCGGCCTCCCCATCGAATGGGTTTTCGCCAAACGTGATACGCCTCGTGCGTACCTCAATATCTCTACGGGCGAAGACCTCCACAATCTCCTTCAAGCGGCGCTCGATAGTCCTGCGCCCCGCCATGACGTTATATAGAAGCAAAGCCTTCATCCTCGCCCCCACATTAATAAAATGCCTCGCTACACTCCACACGATAGCCCTCGCCATCGGCATATATGAAGTAGTAGCGCCAACCGTAATCGCGCTCACACTCCTTGGCAAGCGCCAACGTAGCCTCCGTCGAGCCCATGGCCATAAACATCGTCGCCGCAGCATCCGCCTCGGCACACGTGGGCGCCACAACAGTAACGGAGAGCAGCTCGCTAACAACGCTATAGCCCGTTACAGGGTCAATCGTATGCGCCACCTTCGCCCCCTCCTCCGTGAGGTAGAAGCGGCGATAGTTGCCCGATGTGGCCACAGCCTCATTGCTGAGCGTGATAATCTTCTCCAACGAGTCCTGAGCCATATTGCCATCATACGGCGTCTCGATGCCTATAGTCCAAAGATTACCTTTAGCGTTTACACCCTTTGTGCGCACCTCGCCACCGATGTTAACCATGTAGTCCTCGATGCCCATCGCCTCAAGCTCCGCAGCAACAAGGTCTACGACATAGCCTTTGGCTATGGAGTTAAGGTCGAGCTGCACACGGTCGTCCGCCTTAACGATGCGGTTGCCCTCGACGGCTATCATGTCGCAACCCACGAACTGCAATATCGAGTCGACATTTGGAGCACTATTTCGTCTCTCGCGACCAAAGCCCCACGCATCCGTCAACGGCTTGATGGTTATGTCGTAAGCGCCATGGCTCAACTGCGTGAAGCGACCGGCAAGTTCTACGTTACGCAGGATATGCTCGTCAAGCGTGTCGGTCTCGTTGCGGTTTATGCGCGAGAGCAACGACTCGGGATTAAATATCGACATCGAAGCCTTAGCCTCCGTGTCTACCCTACGCACCATCTTAACAATCTCATCCTCCGACACATCCGCGTAGCATTTAATCTGCACAAACGTGCCTAAGGCCTCACCCACGACCTCTACATGACGACCGCACGAACACATCACGCACGCCACCGCCACAACGACAACAAGCCACAGGTTATTTAGCACTCTCACGGTCATAGATAACTTTGTTATATTCAAAAAGCAAAGGTAGTAAAAAATCACAATTTTCTACCATCTTTACCATAAAAATTAACAACCGATGCGAAAAATAGTTGAATTGGCGCTCGGTATCGCATACTAATATTGTCACACAAAACCATCTTTATTGTCTTTTCGGTAGACATATTTATATACAATAGAGATATTTTTCACCGCAAACGATAACTATGGGTGCCAAGGCGCAAAAGATTATTTTAATAAAAACAGCGATAAATAATTCTTTTTCTTAGAAAAAGGCATTGTGGATTTCAAAAAATGGTGTATCTTTGCCGCACGCTCCGGCAGGATCTAAGGTAAGGACGATCTGTCGTGGAGTGGAACCAGGGGCGTACTCCTCGGGAAAGCATGAAGGAGGCGCACCATAAAACCTTAATTTTTATGTATTTGACACCTGAAAAGAAGCAGGAGTTGTTTGGCCAGTACGGCAAGTCTACAACCGACACCGGTTCACCCGAGAGCCAGATCGCGTTATTCACCTACCGTATCAACCACCTTACCGAGCACATGAAGAGCAACCGTCACGACTTCGGTACGCAGCGTTCGTTGTTGCGTCTCGTAGGTAAGCGTCGTAAGTTGCTTATGTACTTGAAGGAGGTTGACATCGAGCGTTACCGCGCGATTATCAAGACTCTTAACCTCCGTAAGTAGTACGGACGTGCAGCAAATGAAGGCGACATCGCGGTGTTGCCTTCATTTACACTTGAAAATCATTTTGACGAAATATATTTGACGACATTTTTTTAGAGGATTTTTTAGATTTTTATGGAAGCAAACAAGTTGTACAATGCTGTACAGAAGACAATCACGCTGGCTGACGGTCGCGAGATTATGATCGAGACAGGCAAGCTCGCAAAGCAGGCCGACGGCTCGGTGGTTGTACGTATGGGCGACACGATGCTCTTGGGTACCGTTGTTGCCGCTAAGGATGCAAAGGAGGGAACCGACTTTATGCCCTTGCAGGTAGAATACAAGGAGAAGTATGCTTCGTGCGGCCGCTTCCCCGGTGGCTTTATGAAGCGCGAGGGTAAGGCTGGCGACTCGGAGATTTTGGTAGCACGTCTTATCGACCGTGCATTGCGCCCCCTCTTCCCCGCAGACTACCACGCTGAGGTATTCGTTACCGTAAACCTTATCTCGGCAGAGAAAGATATTCAGCCCGATGCTCTTGCAGGCTTGGCTGCCTCGGCAGCGCTGGCCGTATCGGACATCCCCTTCGGAGGCCCCATCTCGGAGGTGCGTGTAGCACGTATCGGTGGCGAGTATGTCATCAACCCCGGCTTCGAGGCGATGAAGGATGCCGACCTCGACATCATGGTCGGTGGTACCATCGACAACATCTTGATGGTTGAGGGTGAGATGAAGGAGGTATCTGAGGAGGTTATGCTCGGTGCCATCATGTTCGCTCACGAGGAGATTAAGAAGCACTGCGCCGTACAGATTGAGCTTATGAAGGAGCTCGGCAAGGATGTTAAGCGCGAGTACTGCCACGAGACTAACGACGAGGAGCTTCGCCAGACAATCATCACGGAACTCTACGACAAGGCCTACGCCATAGCCACAAGCGGCACGATGAAGCACGAGCGCTCGGATGCCTTCGATGCGTTGGAGGCCGAGTTCGCATCACGCTATACGGAGGAGGAGCTCGAGGAGAAGGCTCCGCTCATCCACAAGTACTTCCACGACGACGTGCAGAAGAAGGCTATGCGTAACATGATTCTCGACGAGGGCAAGCGTCTTGATGGCCGCCGCACCGACGAGATTCGTCCCATCTGGTGCGAGGTTGACTACCTCCCCTGCGCTCATGGCTCGGCAATCTTCACACGTGGTGAGACACAGTCACTCACGACCGTGACGCTCGGCACGAAGCTCGACGAGAAGATGAAGGATGAGGTTTTGCTTCAGGGCAGCGAGCAGTTCGTCTTGCACTACAACTTCCCTCCCTTCTCTACGGGTGAGGCACGCCCCGCACGTGGTCTTAGCCGCCGCGAGATTGGCCACGGCCACCTTGCATGGCGCGCGTTGAAGCCCATGGTACCCCTGGGTGAGGAGAACCCCTACGCTGTACGTGTAGTATCGGATATTTTGGAGTCTAACGGCTCATCGTCGATGGCGACGGTATGTGCCGGTACGCTTGCGCTCATGGATGCAGGTGTTAAGCTCCGCAAGCCCGTGTCGGGTATCGCCATGGGTCTTATCTCTGACTCGGAGACAGGCCGCTGGGCTGTGTTGTCGGACATCCTCGGTGACGAGGACCACTTGGGCGACATGGACTTCAAGGTTACGGGTACGCGCGACGGTATCACCGCCACGCAGATGGATATCAAGGTTGACGGCCTCTCATACGAGGTGTTGGCCAAGGCTTTAGAGCAGGCACGCCAGGGTCGATTGCACATCCTCGACAAGCTCGTTGAGACTATCGCCGAGCCCCGCGAGGACTACAAGCCCTTCGTTCCCCGCATCGTGCAGATTACCATTCCCCAGGACTTCATCGGTGCCGTTATCGGCCCTGGTGGCAAGGTTATCCAGGATATTCAGAAGACCACGGGTACGACAATCACCATCACGGAGGTTGACGACAAGGGTATTGTCGACATCTTCGGCCAGGATAAGGAGGCGTTGGATGGTGCCTTGGCACGCATCAAGGCTATCGTTGCCGTTCCCGAGATTGGCGAGACGTACAACGGTAAGATTCGCTCTATCGTAGACTTCGGCGCCTTCGTCGAGATTCTTCCCGGCAAGGATGCTCTTCTTCACATCTCGGAGATCGACTACAAGCGCTTCGAGACGATGGAGGAGACAGGCTTGAAGGAGGGCGACATGATCGAGGTTAAGCTCATCGCCAAGGATCAGAAGACGGGTAAGCTGAAGCTTTCACGCAAGGCGTTGTTGCCCAAGCCCGAGGGATGGGTTGAGCGTGAGCCCCGTGAGCGTAAGCCCCGTGAGGGTGGCGAGCGTCGCGAGCAGCGCGGGCCCCGTCGCGAGCGCCACTAATAGAGAGTAGACGTCGGGCGACTATGCTATATATAATAATGTATGGTCGCCAGGCGTTAACCATAGCAGACGGAAAACCAATAAATTTATTTACTAACAAACTTTTTAATACGTATGAAAAATCTTTTCAAGGTGAGCGCATTGCTCGCGGTTGCAGTTTTGACCCTCTCTGGTTGTAACTGCTTCACAAAGATGGCCAAGAACAAGGATGATGTAAAGCTTACTTGCACACCCGAGGTTTTGGTGTTGAACAATGGCACGGTAGAGGCTGACATCACCGTTACCTTCCCCGTAAAGTACTACAACGCCAAGGCTGTAGTTAAGGTTACTCCCGTTATCGTATTCGAGGGCGGCGAGGTAGCGGGTGCTACGCAGTACTTCCAGGGTACGAAGGTTGACGACAACTACACCGTTATCGACCAGAAGATGGGTGGCGAGTACACCATGCACGTATCGTTCCCCTACGACGAGCGCATGGCATGCAGCGAGTTGCAGCTCCGCGCCGAGATCAAGTGTTCTTCGGGCAAGTGCAAGGAGTTTACTCTCGTAAACCTCAACAATGGCGCTATCCCCACAAAGGAGGAGGCTGCCGTGTTGGCTGCCGGTGGTGCTGAGGCTGACGCTTTGAAGCGCACCTTCGGTCTTACTATCGCTCAGGGTGTTAACACGTTGCAGAACAACCTCAACTATGCTGAGGCTATGCAGGATATGGCATCGGGCTACAAGAACGTAATCACCGAGGTTACACGTGCCGACTATAAGTATGCTATCAACTCGTCATCACTCTCTCGCAAGGCTCAGGAGAGCGAGGAGCTCACCGCCTTCCAGCAGAAGGCTGCCGAGCAGAAGGATAACGACCGCATCAAGCAGAACATCTACGTTAACGGTTACGCATCACCCGATGGCCCCGAGAAGTTCAACGACAAGCTTTCAGCAGCTCGTAGCGAGTCAGGTAAGAAGGCTGCCGAGAAGCTCTTGAAGGAGGTAGGCATCACCCTCGATGCTGCATCGTATGGCGAGGACTGGGAGGGCTTCAAGGAGCTCGTTGCCGCTTCAAACATCGAGAACAAGGAGCTTATCATCTCTGTACTCAACAGCTACGAGTCATCATCGGAGCGCGAGGCACAGATCAAGAACATGAGCCAGGTATTCGACGCCTTGAAGGAGGACATCCTTCCCCAGTTGCGTCGCGCACAGCTCGTTAACAGCTCGGACATCACCGGCAAGACCGACGACGAGATGATCGCCTTGGTTCGCGCAGGTAAGTTCAACGAGCTCGACGAGAAGGAGATGCTTCACATCGCATCTACGGGCAAGCTCTCAGTAGAGGAGACCGTTATCACCTTGGAGGCTGCCGCTAAGGAGTACGCTACAGTTGCGGTATACAACAACCTTGGTGTAGCATACGCTGAGGCTGGCGAGGGTGCTAAGGCTGCTGAGGCCTTCAACAAGGCTGTGAACGCTGGTGGCAACGCTACCGAGATCAACAACAACCTCGCTCTTGTAAACCTTATGAACGGCAACACCGAGGCTGCTAAGGCTTACACCGCAAACGCATCTAAGGAGGCTAAGGCTCTTGCTGCTGCTGCCGAGGGTAACTACGCTGCTGCACAGTCTGAGCTCAAGGGCTACAATGCTGCTGTTGCTGCTACGATGAACGCAGACTACACCGCTGCTAAGCAGTTCATCGCAAACGACACTACTGCTGAGGCTGACTACTTGCGTGCTGTTATCGCCACCAAGCAGGGCGACATGGCAGCTGCTACTGCAGAGCTTAAGAGCGCCATCTCGAAGGATGCCTCTATGGCTGAGCGTTGCAAGAAGGATGTAAACCTCCGCGGTTACATCGGCAAGGAGATCGTTCTCTAATCCCGAGATTATACGATGACGAGGTCACCTTAACGGGTGGCCTCGTTTTTTTTTATTATTCACACACGATTTTTTATAATTATTTACACGTTTTACGCAATATTTAATTATTTTTTACTATCTTCGCATCATGATTTAATGTGTATTAGGGTGAGCCAACAAAAAATGAGATTTAATAAGGTGACATCCCGAGCACATAGAAACAGACAACTTACAATTTTTTTAATAACTAACACACAACAAACATGAAAAAGTTCTTTTCTTTAATGGTAGCATGCGCTGCGATGTTTGCGTTTGCTGCTTGTGAGACAGACAACACCGGTGAGGGCACCAACAATGGTGGCAACAACAATGGTGGTACTGGCAGCAAGACTGAGCTTGCAACTCCCGTTCTTAAGATCGAGGATGTTACCAGCACAAGTTTCACTGTAACATGGGAGGCTGTTGAGAATGCAGCATCTTACATGGTAACCGTAGGCAATGGTCAGCCCCAGACGGTAACCGAGACAAGCTTCAAGCTTGAGAAGCTTAACGCGGGTACTTACAAGGGTACTGTTATTGCTATGCCCGCAGATAGCAAGAAGTACAAGAACTCTAAGCCCGCAACCTTCGAGCAGGCCGTTACAGGTCTTACTCCCGAGGAGGCTACATGGGTACAGTGCCAGGCATGGCTTCCTACAGAGGAGGAGGCAGAGCTTGGTTTCTATCCCTTCTTTAACGTTTTCGTAAGCTACAAGGGTACAGGCATCACTGAGATTCGTGCACAGGCCTTTGACTTTGAGACGTATGGTACAGCATCTATTGACACGCTTATTGCAGATTGCGAAAGCATTGAGGGCGACAAGGTTAAGGTTGCAGATGCTAATACTGAGAATGGTTTGACTATTGTTTATCCTCTTTATCCTGCAACTAAGTATCGTGTTGTTTCGGTCATAACTAACGAGGAGGGCTTGACTGTAGTATTTGATCAGGAGATTGAGACTGCAGAGTATACTCCTACTGAGACAATGACAAAGTGGGTAGGTAACTGGACTCTCTCTGCAGAGCAGGCTGTAAATCTCACTGTCAATGACGCGAACAAGATTGTTCAAGCTCTTAGTGATGAGGCTGTGACCGCATCTATCGAGATTGTTGACGTTGCTCCTTACTACGGCATTATTAATGTGGTTGGTGTCCTTGGTCTAACATCTCAAACTTGGGATGACGGAACTCCTATTGAGACATTGGGCCTTATCGACGAAGAGACTGGTAATCTTGAAGTATTAGGAGGAGCTGGCGTTGGAGCACTTCAGGACCTTGGCGAGGGATGGGTGCTTCTTTGGTTAAGCTGGTGTTTGAACGGTGAGAACATTGCAATTTCAATGACTGACGCTTGGACTTTGTCACTTAGCGAGGATGGTCAGACCATTACAACTGTATCTCGCGATTCAGGTAAATTCGAAGATGAAAGCGAATATGAGTTCCTTGCAATGGATATTGCAGCTCTTGACACCAATACATACGGAGTTAGCTTCTTCTATGAATTCGACACCTATGAGAAGGTTGTCCTCCCCGCAGGTGATATTACCTTGACTAAGGCTGCTGCACCCGAGGAGACTCCTTCTACTCAGAGCGCATCAATGAAGCAGCTCTCTGCAAAGAAGACTTTCTCTTCAAGCATGGTAGTTAAAATGTAATCACTGATTACTAAATACCTTTAGGCGTGATAGTTTTGGCTATCACGCCTTTTTATTTGTCAGGGAGGAGGGTGAAGGATGATTTTTTGAAGGGAGTTTAGGGAGTTTAGGGATATTAAGGAGAGTAGTGAATTTAGGGAATAGACGCTAATCTCCCTAATCTCTCTAAACTCCCTAAACTCTCTAATATTACTAACCACAACCTACTGAGTTGTAGGCCATATTTCTTGTCAGAAGGTAGCAGATAAAATTTTATTACTGTCCGCTAAACTTTCGTCATTAGAATAAATAAGGGCTGATACCAGATTCGGTGTCAGCCCTTATGGTTACCTTTGTAGTCGCAAAACAAAATCAAATGTAACCATGGGCAAAAGTACACATTTTTTCGGACAG
>JAFTNV010000023.1 GCA_017451685.1 Alistipes sp. | reverse complement strand
GCAGATACAACGCTCGGCGAATTTCGAGGCGATGGGCTGTACTTAGGCGTACTGCCCATTGACGAGATAATTCGTTAGCGGAAGTAGATGCGCCATTATCACAACAAAGAACGACAAAATACACTTTTTATTCACTCTCTTCATTATCTGCAATCCCCGACTACAAGAAGTGCTCCGCACCAGTGGCACGTGTCTCCTTAGCCTCGGTCTTTACATCCTCGGGGATGGTCGTAGCCTCGTAGATGCTCTTGATGCCCGAGGCATCGACAAGCTCCATCGTAGATACGCCCTCGGCATTCTCCGAGAAGGCTACGGTATAGCTGCTCTTCCAATCCTCGCCATGGAGATAGTTGCCCGAGAGGGTGTTGCCATCAATGTGATATACACCAGCAACATACTCATACATAAGTGAGTACACCTGCTCGTACATCTCAAACGTGTTATCATCGTTGAAGTCCACGTATACATGGAACGGAGGTGTATCCTCGCTCCACGACACCAGCACCCACTCGCCAATGACACCGTCGTTATTAACACCTCCGGGGTTATCGTTAGGGTTATCATTGGGGTTATCGTTCGGGTTATCGCTGGGGTTATCATTAGGATTCTTGTTATCATCTATGGGCTCGCAGCCTACCATGCCGATAAACAACATCGCGATAAGCGACCATATCTTAATACTCTTCATAGTCTGAATATCTATTGAATTAAGGAAATATTCTTGTTCTACTATCTAATTGCACCTACTACAACCAACCATCCGACTTGATGGGATTACCATTCTCGTCAGTCTCCACATCGGGGCGCGCGATAAGGGCGAACTCTCTCTCGATGCGCATGCCGGCAGTGATAATACCACTACCCTCCATTGTGCCACCGGCAATCATGCCCACCTTGATGGTGCCAACACCGGCTTTGCTGCACTGGAGCACAACCTTACCACTTGTAAACTGGTCGAACACGATGCCAAGAGCCTCGATGGTATCCTCCGAGATATCATAATCAGCAACCTTCATCTCGAGGCCATCCTTACCCACGAACTTACTAAAGTCGATATAGTTTGTCTCCTTTGTCGACACGGGCACGCAGCTAACGCCACGGATAGCCATAAGCAGACGATAAGCATCAATCTTACCCGTACCCATCTTATTACGATAGCTTGCGAGGTTCATCGAGCCACCCTCAGCATGATCCTTATAGCCCTGGAAGGCACTGTCGGGGAAGGCATTCACGGATGTAGTAAGGAGCGCCTTGAACTGGTCAACAGTGAATGTCTTGCCAAGGTCGAGAGCATACGATAGGCCGAGAGCAGCAACGCCCGACACGTGGGGACATGCCATAGAGGTACCCTGCATATATGCGTAGCCCTCGTTCGCAGGCTTAACGTTGGGGCCGGCAACGGTAGAGTAAACGCAACCCGTCGACTGTATGCTATTGTTATAGAGGAAATACTCACCACCGGGTGCCGAGATGTTACATCCCTTATCGTAGCACGTGTAGTATGCGGGGAGGCCATCCGGAGCGAAGGCCGTAACGGCAAGATAGTTTCTGTAGGCACCGGGATAACCCGCAATAGGCTGACCCTCGTTGCCGGCAGCAAAGATTACAAGACCGCCATCCAACGCTGCGCAGTTCTTCTTGCTGATGAAGTACTCGATAGCCTCATACTCAACAGAGTATCTATGGTCATTCTGGAACTCGTTGTCATTCTGGATAGCATTAGGCTCAAAACCCCACGAGCACTGCAAGATACAAGCACCACGGTCGGCAGAGTACTCAATAGCGGCAGCCGTCTGGGCATAGTTAGCATGATCCTCCTTGCCCGAGAATATCTGAGCCGAGAAGATACGTACGCCATCACCGTTACCCGAGCCACCGGCAACACCGGCAACACCTACACCATTGTTGTTTACCGCAGCAATAGTACCTGCCACGTGAGTACCATGACCCTGGTCGCCGTCGCGCATGTACGACACGCGACCACCAAGGCCGAAGTTATAGCCGTAGACGTCGTCTACATAGCCATTATTGTCGTCATCGACATTATCCTCGCCATTGAGCTCAGCCTCGTTTACGTGCATGTTAGCCTCTAAATCCACGTGATTGTAGCATACGCCCTCGTCAACGATGGCAACGACAACCTCGGGGCGACCCGTCGTGAGCTTCCAGGCGGGCTCCACGTTGATATCCTCGCCCTCAATAGAGCCAGGGTACAACGACTGACGACCCTTGTTGATGTAGTGCCACTGCATAGGCATAGCCGGGTCGTTGAAGGGATACTCGTCGGCACGTGTTGAAGAGATGGTTGCGGGGTCAACCATGATGGGCTTCGCCTCGGGGCGCTGCATCTTACCGGCATACTGCACGGTCTCTACGTAGTCAATCTTTGCAAGCTTCATGGCCGCATCCTCCAAAGCTACCGTCGAGGGAAAATCCACGGTATACCAACGGTGCATACCTCGCGCACGCTTCTCATCGCCATTAACCTTAAGGTTGAAGACGGGCTTAATGGCCGAGGCCTCAATCTCCATAGCAAGGAGGTCGAGTTCGGTCATGCCGCTACGTGTGACCTCCGCATTCTCGATGCGTGAGGCACACTCCTCGGTGACGTAGAAGATAAGCGTACCGCTATCAGCATTTGCCGCTGTGTTGATAATCTTCTTGGCAGCAGCAATATCCTCGTTGTTAACCTCGGGTGACGAGAGGTTATCCTCAACACACGAAGCCATGAGAATCGCAGCCAAAGAAATAAGCAAAAATCTGTACTTATTCATAGTCTATAAAAGTTTTAAGTTCCTCCTTTAAGGATTTTGGTTATTCTCTCAAGGTGCGAAGATACTAATTTTTTCTGTATATACAACTATTTTCCGCCAGATTGTAGATAATAAAAAATTTATAAAACAACTGTAACAGAGAGGCGAAGGTGGAGTTATATCGGTACCAAACAAAAAAATGTCACCGGCCGAAGCCGATGACATTTCGTTACAGACTTTCGTCTGCTTGCTCCATTACAAGAAGGGAACACCTACCACGCCGCAAGCATTTGTCTCGGGAGTAGGATTCTCCTCGGGAGTTGTGGTATCCTCGGGAGTTGTGGTATCCTCGGGAGTTGTGGGAGCATTAGGGTCGGTAGTTGAGCCATTATCAGTGCCAGTGCCCTCGTTACCAGTACCCTCGTTACCAGTACCCTCGTTACCAGTACCCTCGTTACCAGCACCTTCATTGCCGGTACCCTCGTTGCCAGTACCCTCATTGCCGGTGTTACCACCCTCGGGATCCTTGTTATCATCGGTGTTGCCACCCTCGTTGCCAGTACCCTCGTTGCCAGTACCCTCGTTGCCAGTACCCTCGTTGCCAGTACCCTCGTTGCCAGTACCCTCGTTGCCGGTACCCTCGTTGCCAGTACCCTCATTGCCAGTACCCTCGTTGCCGGTACCCTCGTTGCCAGTACCCTCATTGCCAGTACCCTCGTTGCCGGTACCCTCGTTGCCAGTACCCTCATTGCCGGTACCCTCGTTGCCAGTACCCTCATTGCCGGTACCCTCGTTGCCAGTACCCTCGTTGCCAGTACCCTCGTTGCCAGTACCTTCGTTGCCGTTGTTATCACCCTCAGGATCCTTCTCGTCATCCTCAGTAGCGCCACCTACGACAGCCTGCTCCTTAACCCATGCAGGGATAGTAGTTGCTGTATAGACGCCCATGACGTCATCCTTCGTCAAGCGCATGGTCTTACCATCAGCCGAAACCTCAGCCTCGTAGGGGCCAAAGCCCTTACCATCGGTATAGGCACCGTAGAGCGTGTTGCCCTCGAGCGTGTATGTACCCTCATACTTCTCATACTCAGAACCAAAGCGCTGGTAGAGCTCCATGTTGGCACCATCGAATTTAACATATACATCGAAGCGAGCCTCGGCGCCACCCCACTCGGTGAGCTGCCACTCGTTCACGATCTTAGACACATCGCCAGGCTTGAACGTATCACCTGTGCCGGTGTTCTCGCCACATCCGGTCACAACCATAAGCATTGCTACAGCGAGTGACCATATCTTAAGATTCTTCATAATTTCTTTACTTTTTAGAGATAAGTATTACGTAAGTCACTCTCTTACAACCAACCACCGGGGTTGTTAACAACACCGTTGTTAGCTGTATAGTTGCTGCTAACTACAAGAGCAATCTCCTTCTCGATGCGCATACCGCCCATAGAGTTACCACCGCCAACAGAGTCACCACCGGCAACCATCACGATCTTGATAACACCGCTACCGGCATTCTCGCAGATGATGATAAGGTCATCACCGAAGATTGTAGCATTCGTGATACCAAGGCGCTCGCGAACATCGTTGGGGATGATGATATCCTCCATAGTCTTGGGAAGGATGTTACCATCAGCCATAAGCGACTTGAGGTCTACGACACACTCCTCGCCAGCAACGATAGGCACGCAGCTGATGCCACGGATAGCCATCATCGCACGGTAAGCGTCGATAGAACCTGTACCCATCTTACCCTCATAGGTCTCCAACGTAAGCTCGCCACTAATCGTCGGCTTCTTCTCCAAACGTACGTCGTTGCCATCCTCGTCCTTCGTATACATGAAGCGATCCATGGTGTACACCGACGTGAGAAGCATAGTCTTGAACTGCTCGAGTGAGTAGCACTTGCCAATCTCCGAAGCATACGAGAGCATCAACGCTGCAACACCCGAAACCATAGGAGTAGCCATTGAGGTACCCTGCATGTAACCATACTTGTTGTCGGGGAGTGTAGAGATGATACAACCAGCACGCATAGCGTGACCAAACTGGTTCACGAAGAACTCACCACCAGGAGCTGCGATGTTACAGCCGGGGCCATAGTTGGTATAGTATGCGGGAAGACCATCAGGGCCTGTAGCCGTTACAGACACATACTCGTTGTAAGCACCGGGATAGCCTGCCATAGCTGCGCTCTCGTTACCTGCAGCGAAGATGAGGATACCACCATCCAATGCGGGGTGATTCTTCTTCTTCATGAAGTACTCGAAGGCAACGTGACGAAGCGACATGTTAACCTTGTACGAGTTATCGTTCAACAAGATACCGGGATCGTTACCCCATGAGTTGTTGGCGATAACGGCGCCACGGTCAGCAGCATACTCCAAAGCCTTAGCAGCAGAGTCGTAGCCCTGCTCGTTGAAGGCCTTACCCTCGTCAGCAAGCATCTGGCAGCTGAGGATGCGAACACCACCATTGCCATTACCACCGGCAACACCGGCAATACCCTTACCATTGTTGCTAACAGCACCAAGGATACCTGCCACGTGAGTACCGTGACCCTCACCGAAGGTGATAACGGGAGAGTTAGTGTAGAAGTTGTAGCCGTAAATGTCGTCTACATAGCCGTTCTCGTCGTCATCGACGCCCTCAACACCGTTCAACTCCTTCTCGTTAACGAGCATGTTATCCTTCAAGTCCTCGTGGTTGAAGTCAACGCCATTGTCGATAACAGCAACGATGATATCAGTGCTACCCTTCGATGCGATAAGCTCCCATGCGGGAACAACATTGATGTCGGCACCTACGCGAACATAGGGAGAAACGAAGCCCTCGCCAGTATAGTCGGCGTATGTAGGCTCCTTGCCCTCAGCGACATTGCGGTTACCCTCGTTGAGCAAGCCCCACTGTGCACCGAAATAGGGGTCGTTGGGAAACTCACCGGCACGTGTCGCGCCAGCAACTGCGAGCTCAACAACCTCGGGCTCGTCAACATTAGGAGCCTTAACAATCGTCGAGAACTCCACGCGCTGAACCTTATCTACCGTAGCCAAGATGTTAGCGGCAGCATCGAGATCCATATCCTTCGAGAACTCGATTGAGAACCAACGATCCATACCGAGCTCACGCTTAAGCTCAGCATTAACCTTCATGTTAAATACCTGCTCCACCTTCGTAGCGCCAAGCTCCGCAGCGGCAGTATCAAGTGCGCTGAGGCCTGTGGCCGTTGCTGAGGCAGCAGCCTCGAGCTGTGCAACACTACCCTTCTCGACGTAGAAGAGAAGCTTGCCCTGAACAGCATCTGAAGAGGTATTCACTAATTTGTTGGCAACAGAAGCCTCGGGTGTAGCCTGAGGCTGATCTACCGTGTCGGTAGCACAAGCCACTGCGAGCATTCCTGCCAAGCCTATCAATAAAATCTTACCCTTATTCATAAGTTTAATTGTTTTTCTTTGTTTGTTAGTACTTCGATAGACCTCTCCGTGGGAGAGCTTCCGCCGTGGGTGGCACCTCGCGGACACCACCCGTAGGCGAAATGTCTATGATTACTGAATGCTTACCACAGCAGTCTTTGCGCCGTTAGTGTTTGCACGAAGCTCGCACTTAACCGTGCCATTGTAAACACCTACCGATGCACGCTTTGCAGTCGTCTGCGTATCATCCGTTGTAGGATCGTCCGTAGTAGGATCATCTGTTGTAGGATCATCTGTAGTAGGATCATCCGTAGTAGTGTCATCATCAGGAGTAACTACAGGCGTGTGGTCCTCAATTAGGGTGATAGTAGTATTGGGAGTGAACTCCGTAAGAGTCTCCTCGAAGTACTTCTCCTCGGTAATATCCTTACCGTTCTTATCCTTCTCACCCGTAGGTACATCCTCATACCAGTAGTAGTACTTCTTGAAGTAGGTAGCAAGCTCTACTACTGTACCCTCCTCATTGAGGTAGAGAACCATAGCCTCGCTCGAGTACTCGTAGTCACTGGTTGAAGAACTGTAGTAACCCCACAACTTCTCGGGATCACCCTCCTCAGTACCATCAATATAGGTATCGAGGCCTACGCCAAAGAGGCGATAGCTCTCATAACCAAGAGCCGGGCCATGTACTACGATAGCATCGAACTCGGGCAAGTATAATCCGTAGAACTTGAGTTCGATAGGAGTCTGATCTTCGGCATCCTCCTCGGGCTTAAGCGTATCGCCTACAAACGTAAGGAGGTATGCCTGACCATCGCAGTCATCAGTTATTTCATCAATATAATAGTTCTCGGCGTACTGAGGCAAGAAGTAAGGAGCAACCTTAATCTGCATCTTGCTATCACCATCCTCGAACTCATAGATACCTAACTTGGCAGGACCATTATATTGGTCTGTCTTAGCATCGTCACGAATATAAATGGTCTTACCATAGATGCTCGTTACAGCAAGAATCATAGAATACTCCGTATCAGGTTCAAGACCACCGAAATTCATAATGCCCCTACCCTGCTTGATGTAGTCAATGAAGTAATTCAAGTCATCGGCACCCTCGCCGGTGGTCAACGACTCATAGGTCTTACCGTCAGCCAACTTTGCATCAATATCTGCCTTCTTGGCGAAGTAACCCCTGAGGGCCGATACCTCGTCGATGTTGGCATAGTTGATATCACAGTGAAGCGTGAACGATGGAGAGTAGAGCAAATCCGTATCTACGAAGACATTCTCCGCCACATCTGTTTTAACGCCTGAAACCACATTGGGGACATCCAACTCAATGGTATACTCCTTAATGTCGGGCACTGCATCCGCACTATTAGCAGGACGATAGTAGAAGTACGTAGAAACGATACCATCAATAAGAGCATTACCATCCTTATCGTAAGGAATAGCAAAGATAGTATAAACATTAGCCTCGTCGAAAGACAAAGACCATGTACGCTCATTAGGCTTCGCCAGACTCATATTCTCACCGATAGTATCTGCATCACATACCGAGTAGTCATACTCCTCGGGCTTTCCACCCTCGTCTACGTACTTGATAAAGTTCTGCAAATCAACGATACCGGGGTTGTACTTTACACCGCTAATACCTACAGTCTTAATCTCCTTATTGCCCTTCACAGCAACGAAACCGAATCTCGAGACATCAGCACCAACCGTGAAGCTAATAACAGCATTTGTACCACTGTTATCGGGGGCAGACTCTGAGCCGATGTATGTTACGCCAAAACTATAGTCTGAGATATCAATACCTGGCAATACGATACGCATCTTACCACTGGTATTACACAAATAACCCATACCATCGGGCATTGTAATAGCGAGAGACTTTTCGGGGAAAGATATTATACCATCCTCCATCGAAGCATAATCTGTTGATAGGATATATACATCACCCCATCCCTCGACGGTCATACCCGCGAACTGGAAATCAATATACACCTTTTCAGGATTGCGAGCATCTATAAGGATATATGTATCCTCCGAAGGGAAGGTCATATCAACAGGAATACCACCGATAAACGATACCACGCTCTCCTCGTTATAGGGATTTACAAGGCGGTAGACACCGGGGCGCGCCTCACTCTGCTCAATAGTAACAGATGCTACACTACCCGGAGTGGAGCTATACAAAAAGCTTACAAAGTCGTCATACAAGTAACCCTCGCTAGAGAACTTCTCATCGCTCTTGGGATCATACTTAATGTGAGCTGTAACCCATGTCTCAGGAATACCAACCTCGACATTCTTACGATACAAGCCATAAGAGCCATAGTGCTGAGAGTCCTTAATCATAATCTCGGCACCGAACAAAGTACCTACAGCTACGCGGCCAACAAGACGCTCATCCAAAGTAACATTCAAATAAGCAACAGTCTCACCCTCGGCAAATGTAACGCTCTCAGCAAAGACGAAAGCCTCGGTCATAGGAACTACCTCACCTGTCGGCTTGCCATCCTCGTCATTGAGAGTAAATGCAAGGTCGGCGTCAACCATACGAGAGCGAATCTCAACGACCATCTCGGGGCCAGGATTCTGGCGGTAGAGAGGGTAGGTAGCAACACGTGTCTCATCAATCTCCGTGTCAGGATTATCCTCGACCGCGAAGGCAACGACATCCAAATCAGTAGGCATATAAACACTCAAGTCCGAGTCAACGGGACCGGGATTCCAGTCCTCCTGACACGCTGTGAAGGCACCGGCACAGAGTGTTGCTACAGCCAAAAATAAAAATTTGATATTTTTCATAGTAGTATCTTATTTTCTATTAACAAATAGCATACTCATTAAATCGCATCCTGTGACTCGTAGCCATAAGAGGGATCGGGACCCTCGAAGCCTTTAATCGCAGTATTTACAGAAGACTCAGACGAGGGAATAGGAATATTCCACCAGGGAAGACGACCCTCCGTCTTGAACAACATACCTGACTGGTAGTTCTGATCCAAGGTGTTAACGCCCATATTAAGGCGCTTCATATCGAACAACACAAGACCCTCACCCCAGAACTCCACGCTCTTCTGGAAGATAATCTCCTCAACAATGTCAACATTAGCCATAACGTGTCTACCGTAGCGGCTGTCACGATTGCCCTGCATGAACTGACCAAGAAGGTTCTTAGCCTGAGCATCGTCGTAGTGTGCCATAGCCTCCATTTCGATGAAGTACATCTCCTCAACACGCATGATGGGCAATGCAACAGCATTTGCTGTCATGTAGTCCACGCGCTCGCCCATAGCAGGACGGAACTTAAAGTTAGTGTAGGGAGCACGGTAAGCCAACTCCTCCCACTCAGCACGTGACATCGAGGTGTAAGGCTGGAACTCCTCATAGGTAGTGTTAGGGCCAACGATAAGCTTCTTACGGAAATCCGAACTATTCAACTTATCGTACATGCCTGACGATACGCCCTGGCAAGCCAAGGGAGCATAGCCATACGTTGCCTCGGGGCACATGTGCGCTACGAAGGCGAACAAGTTGTTAAGAACGGTATCGCTCGAAAGCGTTGTTGCCCACATCCATGAGGGGATAATGGTATTGAAGCCTGTGGTGACGTTTGTCCACTCATTCTCCGTCATGATAGGAGCCATAGAGGTGTCGATAGCCTTGCGTGCATACTCGGCAGCAAGACGGTAAGCATCATTACCCGTAGGTACGTTCTCGTAGGTTACATCATCGAAGCCACCCAACCAGAGGTAAGTACGTGCATACAAACCGTAAACAACGGCCAAGTCGGGGTAAGTAGGCGTTGTGCCATAAACCTCGGCCTCCAACTCGGGCTTACCGGTTGTGGGGTCATTCTCGAAGCGCTTCATGATAGCCTCAGCATCAGCAAGGTCGGCAAGGATGAACTCGAAGAGCTCCTCGCGCGTAGCACGAGGATTGTTCTTTGCAGCCTCCTCATCCGTAGTCTCCGTTACGATAGGCACAGTATAACCCTTAACCTTCTCCAAGTCCCCCTCGTACGTGGGGAGCTCGGGAGCCTTCGCAGGAAGTGGATCGTAGTAACGAGCCAAGTCCAAGTAGAACAACGCACGGAAGGCCTTAGAGATAGCACGATACTCGATCATGTCCTCCTGATCACCGGCAGCGCCGATAACCTCGTTAGCCTTCTTAATCAAAGGATAGTAGTTATACCACAAGTAGTGAGTGTAACCACCGTTCATACTCATATCGAAACCGTAGTTCGTAGCCTGGAAACGGCAGTAGTAGGGGTTACCACCACGGTCGGGGCGAGTACAAGGGAATGCAATCAATGCATGGTGATCCATCCATACACCTATTGAGTGATAGCCAAAGTCCGAGTGGTCGTAGCTCATAGCGGTGCTTGCAGCCATATATGCAGGTATTGCCTTCATCATATAACCCAAACCGGCATCACTATCGGCGAGCTGCTCCTGGGTGATAGAACCCGCCTTGGGAAGGACCTCCTTAATACAGCCGCTGAACAACACTGCTGAGCAGAGTACAAGGGCGGCAGTCTTAAATATCTTATTTACTTTCATAGTCTTAATCGTATTTTATGTTAGAAGGTCAAGGTTACACCACCCGAAATGGTACGGATAGGTGAGTAGTTAACATTGGTTGTACCACCGCTGAAGCTCTGACGAGGATCCAAACCCTTACGTCTTGACCAGTAGAATACGTTGTCACAAGCTACGTACACACGCAGGTTGTTGATCTTGCCATTCCACCACTTTGCAGGGAAGGTATAACCCAAGTTGATGTTAGAGATATTCAAGTACGAAGCATCGGTAAGGAAGCGGTCAGATGTCGCCGAAGAGTAAACATCGTCGTACTGGAAACGAGGAATCTGCGAATCCTCATTCACGCCCTTAGTCCATGCCTTCAACAAGTCTACGTGGTAGTTGTTACCAACAGATGTACCGCTGGGCGATGACATGTAGCTTGCGTAACCTGAGTCGTATGCCAAACCACCAATCTGGTAGTCAAATGCGATAGAGAAGTCGAAGCCGTAAGCAAACAACGTAGTGTTGAAACCACCATAGAGGTCAGGCGTTGCGCTGCCCTTGAGCTTACGTGATGACTGGAGCGATGCGTACTGATATGTTGAAGATACACCCTCCTCGAACTCGCCGGTAGGATTACCCTCAGCATCAGTCTTCTCATATTTGTAGTACCACTGAGCCTCACCCGTGCTGCTTACACCGCGGTACTCGGGCAAGAACCATGTATACATAGGATAACCCTCGGCAACAATCTGTGAGCCGCTGATGAAGCCATCGTTTACGCCATCACCATTGAAGTCCTGATCCTTACGCGAGTCGGGCAACATAAGTACCTTATTACGCACGTGCGTCATGTTAAGACCAAATGTCCATGTCACGTTGCGTGTACGGATAAGGTCGGCGCTCAACTCGATCTCGATACCACGGTTAACCATATCACCGATATTGTCATAGTATGACGAGTAACCCATTGAGGGAGCCACAGGTACTGAGAACAACATGTCGGTAGTCTTACGGTTGAAGAAGTCGATGCTACCGGTCAAGCGATCCTGCCACAAGCCGAACTCAACGCCGACGTTAAGGTTGGTGTTGGTCTCCCATGTGATGTCAGGATTACCCTTCTGAGCAAAGGCGATAGAGATACCACCAGCACCGTCGTTAGATACGTTGTAGAGGTCGGTGTAGCGGTATGAACCGATACCGTCGTTACCCTGCGAACCAATAGAAGCCTTAAGCTTCAACATGCTGAATACGGGAGCGTAGAACCAGTTCTCGCGGTTGATGATCCACGCAGCACCTACTGACCAGAAGTTACCCCAACGGTGATCAGGGTGGAAGTTGGTAGATGCATCGCGACGGAACGATGCCGAAGCGAAGATACGCTCACCATAGTTATACTGTGCACGGAAGAAGTAACCCTCGTTGATGTACTCACCACGTGATGATGATGCAGAGCTCATATCAACCATAGCACCAGCAAGCTCGTTGTTGTCCGTATCGAAGATGTTAGACTTCGCAGCACCCAAGCTGTATGAACGCCATGAGTAAGTCTCGTGACCAAGCAAGAGGTCGAGGCTGTGCTCGTCATCCATACCGAATGTAGTGTTGTAGTTCAAGAGCTGCTGCAAGTTGTGCGAGTATGAACGGCCGTGTGACTTACTTACAACACCACCGTTGGTTACGAACTGACCGTAGTAGGGGTTGCTCATTGATGTAGAACGTGTCTCGTCGATTGTCACCGAGCCGTTGAGCGTAAGCTTCAAGCCTGGGATGATGATGAAGTCTGCGAAACCGTTAACACCGAAGGCGTTACCCTCAGAGTTAGACTCGTTCAACCAGATAAGCTGCAAGGGGTTAGACTGCTGACCGTTAGGACGCATCACGCCGTTGTCACGACCGTCACCGGTATCGTACAAGGGCCAGCCATACTTATCCTTAACGATGTTACCCTGACCATCACGTACGTATACGGGATAGATAGGAGCCATGTTAGCAGCTGCCGAGAATACGTCGGCCGTAGTGCCATCACCCTCGTTAGCTGAAGAGGCACCATTCCAGTTGAAGTTGGTGTAGTTCATGTTAGCACCGATCTTCAACCACTTCTTTGCCTGGTAGTCAGCACGCAGACGTGCAGTCCAACGCTGCATGTCCGAACCGTCGGTGATACCGTTGTTGTTCAAGTAACCAAACGATGCGAATACGCTTGACTTCTCCGAGGCACCAGCGATGCTGATGTTATACTCCTGACGGAATGAGGGGTCGTACAACTCGTCCATCCAGTCATCGGGAGTGAGGTAGTACTCCTCGCCGGTCTTCTCGTTCGTAACCTTCTTACCGAGCTTAGCATTGGGGTTCAAGCGGCCGTTAGTACCGATAAGGTTCTGACCTGCAGGAACATCGTATACATTGTAACCCAAGCCACCGATGTTGTTCGATGTAAGGTTGTTTACAGCCTTCTGGTAAGCTGACGATGAGTCGTTACCCTGGTCGAGGTAGTAGTTATACAACGCCTTGTAGTGCATCTCGTAGTACTGACCCGGGTCGCGAGTATAATCATATAATATACGCGCGCGTGTATTGACACCCCACTTAGCATCGAATGTCACGCGAGCATCACCTGCCTTAGCGCGCTTCGTTGTCACCATGATCACACCGTTAGCACCACGCGCACCGTAGAGAGCGTTAGATGCAGCATCCTTCAATACGGTCATCGACTCGATATCGGCCATGTTAAGGTTATTAAGGTCGCCCTCATAAGGCACACCGTCGACAACCCACAAGGGGGCCTGATTTGCGTTGATAGAACCGAAACCACGGATACGGATTGAGGGCTCCGAGCCGAGTGAACCTGAGCTCGAAGATGTCTGAAGACCCGCAACCTTACCCACGAGGGCGCTGGCAGCCGATGAAGACTGTGTCTTCAAGAGGTCCTCCGACTTGATGACCTTAGCCGAACCGGTGAAGGCCTCCTTCTTAGCAGTACCGAACGCCTGTACGATGACCTCCTCGATCTGCTCTGAGTCGGCAGCGAGGACTACATCTACCTTCGAACGGCCTGCAACAGCCACCGTCTGAGTCTGCAAACCGAGGTACGAGAATACCAAGTTTGCGTCAGATGGAGCCGCAATCTCATAACAACCGGCTACGTCGGTAGTAGTACCGCGAGATGTTCCCTCGACTACAACCGCTGCTCCGATGACCGGCGTACCGGTCTCATCGGTCACTGTACCGGTAACACGCTGACCTTGCGCGAATGCTCCGAAGCATCCCAAGACCAGAGTTGCAACCATTGATAGTACAACTTTTCTAACCATAAGCATTAGTTTTAATAAATTTTGTAAAGTTATAAAGTTTTTTCTGTTCCTTTCGTTTTAGGTTCCTTCTCCATTCGCCCCATCGCCGGGGCTCTTCTCCAATTGTTTTTCGTTTTAAGCGTTTATTTCGTTTTAAGTCTCTTCTCTGTTACCCCCTCATTGAGGCCCTTTTCGTTTTATCCGTTCTGTTATTTCACTACTCTATCAGTTTGTTTCTCGCTATCAATCCCCCATCCATCAATCAACCCTTTTCTCACTGCCGGGCCACCTCTTTAACACCCTTTTTCGTCACTCTTAAACTTATAGTTTACATCTCAATCCGTAGTAGCCCGCACTTTATACGTAAAGTTAATGCACAAAGATAAACCAATTAATTGAAATAGCAAAAATATGTTATCTTTTTTTTCGATAATCACCCCCAAAAAGGCGATTAAGGCATGTATCTTGCGGAGATAAGCCCGTTTGTTTCATCTTGGGGACATCAACCAAATGGCAGATTTAATAAACAAACAAGCCGCGACGTCGCCCATTTGCACATAATTATGCTGTATGCATAAATTTCAATTCTGCGGCATTAAGAAGATTGTCAAAAAAGGGCATGTGGCGAGAATAAAAAAATATGAAATAAAAATATTTGTTGCATAAAAAATTTTATATATATTTGCGACGCAATTTGCAGGTATTGGTGCTGCAAATTGGCAATATTTTCATTAACCTGACACATAAATAGTGTCCCTAAATCCCTTTAGAATGAAGCGACTGCTTTTGACCGTCGCACTGCTCCTTGTCGTGGCAGTGTCGACAGCACAGGTTACTACTGCAACTATTCGTGGTTATGTGACCGCCAACGACAACCCTCTTCCTGGTGCTACCGTCGTAGCACTGCACACCCCCTCGGGTACACATTACGGCACTACGGCTAACAGCGAAGGCTACTACTCCATTAGTGGCATGCGCGTGGGTGGCCCATACGAGATAACATTTCATTTTATCGGCTATAAAACCTTAGTTATCAAGGATGTGCAACTTGCACTTAGCAACGAGCACACCTACGATGTGACACTCGAGGAGTCGCCCATCGAGGTGGAGGATGTCGTCGTCGTTGCCGACCAGCAGCACCCCGCAGGCGGTAATTTGTTCAGCCGCGTGGAGATTGAGACGATACCCTCTATCGACCGCGCAATATTTGACCTCACACACCTTATGTCGTCGGCCGTGAGCCCCTCGTCGGGTGGCATCGTTCTGGCGGGTCAGAGCCCACGCTACAACGCCTTCACCATCGACGGCACGTCGTCGGCCGACATCTACGGCTTGGGCACGACGGGCATGACCGGCTCGCTCACACGCGCCAACCCTATTCCGATAGATGCTCTTGAGGCCGTATCGCTCTCTACATCTACGGTCGATGTGCGCGAGAGCGGCTTCACGGGAGGTGCCATAAATGCCATCACACGCTCCGGCAGCAACGAGTTTCGCGGCTCGGCATACACCTACTTCAACAATCAGGAGTTCTGGGGCACAACGCCGGGCAAGGATATTGCCGAGCGCAAGCCTCTATCTACGCAGATGACTAATATCGTGGGTGTTACCCTCGGTGGCCCCATCATCAAGGATAAGCTCTTCTTCTTTGCTGCGGGCGAGTTCAACCGCAATATGACCCCCTCGACCAACTACCCGGGTAGTGGCGTGTCGGCCCTCACACTCGAGGAGGCCAAGACCATATCTAAGCGCTATGAGGAGCTTACGGGCTATGATGGCGGCGGCTATGGCGAGAACGATGTATTGGAGCTTACCGGCTCGGCCGTGGCGCGCATCGATTGGAACATCAGTAACAACCACCACCTCTCGTTGCGCTACAATATGCTCCATGCCGATGCCGATGCGGTATCTAACTCCGCTCAGTCCTTCTACTTCACGGGCGCGGAGTATACCAACATCAACCGCACACACTCAGTCGTTGCGGAGCTCAACTCATCGTGGCCATACCGAGATAATGACCATATAACCAACTCGTTGCGTGTAGGTTACACACGCCTTCAGGATGGTCGCACCACGGAGGAGAGCCTCCCTGCCGTAATCATCAACGGCCTTGGTGAGCGTGGCACGGGAAGCGCAACGATAGGTACAAACCCCTACTCGGGGCGTAATATGCTCTATCAGGATGTCTTTATCTTTGGCGACGATGTGACCATCAACCGCGGCAAGCATAACATCACCGTGGGCACATCGAACGAGATATACCGTGCCGACAACCTATACATGGCCAACGCCCGCGGCACGTACACCTATGCCTCGATGGACGACTTCCTCGCCGACCGCGCTACGCAGTATGCCTACGGCTACTTCGCCACGGGCGAGAAGAACCCACCGATGACCACGGGACGCTTCGCCCTCTACGCACAGGACGAGGTGGCTCTAAACCGCGAGCTACGCCTGACATACGGCCTACGCATGGATATCCCCGTGCTCTTCGATACGCCCGTAGCAAACGACGAGTTCAATAGTGGTTATTTCGCCAAATTTGGCACGCTCACAGGTGACGTTCCTCGTGCGCAGATACTCCTCTCACCGCGCGTAGGCATCGAGTGGCAGCGTGGCATCATCACGCTACGCGGTAGCGCCGGCATCTACACCGGAAGCATACCCTTCGTGTGGCTCTCGAACTGCTACCAGAATACCGGCATGCGCTCGGTGGGCGTTACCGTAACAAACCCCGAGGAGACACCATCGTTTAGCCTAAATCCCGAGAGCGTAGGCATCAAGAGTAACCCATCTATCGACTTGGTAACGACCGACTTCCGCTACCCACAGGTATTCCGCGCGGCCATGGGTGCCAAGTTCGACCTCTACCCGTTGGTTATCGGTCTTGATGCCGACTACACCAAGGGCATAAACAACATATATATCGAAAATCTCGTTGCCGAGGATCACGGCGAGAGGCTATATGTAGGTGGTGAAGGGAGCAATGCCTCGGCCACATACTACAACTCAACGACGAAGGATTACTCGGCAGTATATCGTCTCAGCAACACCGCAAAGGGCTACTCATGGAGCGCTACGGCACGCGTGGAATATAGTTTTTTAGGAGCACTCACGGGCCTTAAGGCGATGGCAGCATATACCTACTCCGAGTCACGCAGCATAAACGATGGCTTCTCGGCACAGTCATCGACAAACTGGGGACGCACGTATGCCGTAGATAGCAACTCTCCGGCACTCAGCAGCTCGATATACGAGTTCCCGCATAAGGTCGTGGCATCACTCTCATATTCGCGTCGCTATGGTCTCTTTGGCACAAACGTAATGCTACTATACAACGGCTACTCGGGCGAGCACTACTCGCTCACGTATGCCCGCGGCAAGGTGGATGCCAATGGCGACACGTATCGCGGCAACTCGCTGATTTACATCCCCACGGAGGCTGAGATGGCAACGATGCTATGGGCCGACGACACATCGGCAGCCGCATTCAACGACTACATCAAGGCGGACAAGTACCTCAGCACACATCGTGGCGCATTTGCCGAGCGTAACTCGCACTCGCTGCCCTTCGTGCACCGCTTAGACCTACACGTGGCGCAGTCGTTCTACTTCTCGAAGCATAGCAGCCGACATATAGAGCTGTCGCTCGACATACTCAACCTCTCGAACCTCATATCGCGCTCGTGGGGTCTTGTGCATCGCACATCGAACTGGGCGCTGTCGCCCGTGACAATCACCGAGCTCAAGGAAGTTGACGGAGGCTACCGCCCTGTATACAAGTTTAATGGCGCGGAGTACACCACCAACGACATCGCCTCGCGCTGGCACATGCAGCTCGGCCTTAAGGTGGCATTTTAGTTGGCAACAAACGCGGCAACGTACACAGAGGGCAACCGGACACATCATCGGTTGCCCTCTGCTTGTTTTTTAATTTTTTGAAAAATTTGCTAAATCCGAATTAGTTTCGTACCTTTGTCACGATTTGTGCTAAAGGCAAAAATAAGACTAATACACAATAACTAAAAAGTAACAAAGACTATGATTTACTCACACGAAGTGCAGCAGATGTGCTGCGTGAAGAAGGGTGCTAACCACGAGTCTGCACCTATCCCCGAGGAGGGCAAATGGGTACGCGCAAAGGAGATTAAGGATATCTCGGGTCTTACCCACGGCATTGGCTGGTGTGCTCCCCAGCAGGGCGCATGTAAGCTTACGCTCAATGTTAAGGACGGTATCATCGAGGAGGCATTGGTAGAGACTATCGGTTGCTCGGGTATGACACACTCGGCAGCGATGGCTTCGGAGATTCTCCCCGGCAAGACCATCCTCGAGGCTCTCAACACCGACCTCGTATGCGACGCTATCAACACCGCCATGCGCGAGTTGTTCAAGCAGATTGTCTACGGCCGTACACAGTCAGCCTTCTCGGAGGGTGGCCTTGTTATCGGCGCATCGCTCGAGGATCTTGGCAAGGGTCTCCGCTCACAGGTAGGTACAATGTTCGGCACCAACGCCAAGGGTACGCGCTACCTCGAGATGGCCGAGGGTTACTGCACACGCATGGCTCTCGATGCTAACGACGAGGTTATAGGCTACGAGTTCGTGCACCTCGGCAAGATGATGGACTTCATCAAGAAGGGCATCGAGCCCGCAGAGGCATTGGAGAAGGCTAAGGGCTCATACGGCCGCTTCAAGGATGCCGTTAAGTATATCGATCCTCGTCACGAGTAACCGAGGGCGTTCATAGAGTATTAACCATTAAATTTTAGGAAAATTATGGCATTATTTGAGAGCTACGAGCGCAGAATCGATAAGATCAACGCTGTGCTTGCACAATATGGTATTAAGTCAGTCGAGGAGGCTAAGGCCATCTGCGACGAGAAGGGCATCGACCCCTATAAGATGTGCGAGGAGACTCAGCCCATCTGCTTCGAGAACGCTAAGTGGGCCTACGTCGTAGGTGCTGCTATCGCTATCAAGAAGGGTTGCAAGAATGCTGCTGATGCTGCCGAGGCTATCGGTGAGGGTCTTCAGGCCTTCTGCATCAACGGCTCTGTTGCCGAGGACCGCAAGGTAGGTATCGGCCATGGTAACCTCGCAGCACGCCTTCTCCGCGAGGAGACACAGTGCTTCGCCTTCCTCGCCGGCCACGAGTCATTCGCTGCGGCTGAGGGCGCTATTAAGATTGCCGAGATGGCTAACCGCGTGCGTAAGAACCCCTTGCGCGTGATTCTCAACGGCCTTGGCAAGGATGCTGCGAAGATTATCTCGCGCATCAACGGCTTCACATACGTACGCACCGAGTTCGACTACTACACGGGTGAGGTTAAGGAGGTAGAGACCATCTCTTACTCTGACGGTCTTCGCTCGAAGGTACGCTGCTATGGCGCCGACGATGTACGCGAGGGCGTGGCTATCATGTGGAAGGAGGATGTTGATGTATCTATCACCGGTAACTCGACAAACCCCACACGCTTCCAGCACCCCGTAGCAGGTACGTATAAGAAGGAGCGCACGTTGGCAGGCAAGAAGTACTTCTCGGTAGCCTCGGGTGGTGGTACCGGCCGTACGTTGCACCCCGACAACATGGCTGCCGGCCCCGCATCATACGGTATGACCGACACTATGGGTCGTATGCACTCTGACGCACAGTTCGCTGGTTCATCGTCAGTTCCCGCACACGTGGAGATGATGGGCTTCCTCGGTATGGGTAACAACCCTATGGTGGGCGCGACTGTGGCTATTGCGGTAGCTATCCAGCAGAGTTTCGCAAAATAAGGCAGACATCTACTGCCCCTAACAAAAAATCCCGACAATGGGTTGTACGCTCAAGTACTACCCATCGTCGGGATTTTTGCCGAGTGTTGTATCTGCAACCTTATTTTGCGAAACCTCGTACCACTCTAACAATAAATTACAGCCATTGCTCGTTTCGCGAATCTGGCAAACATCTACTGCCCCTAACAAAAAGTCCCGACAATGGGCAGTAGCTCGCGGATGTCGTCAATGATGTAGTCGGCATCGGCAGCGATAAGCTCCGCGCGCGTGGCATTGCCGTATGTTACGCCCACGGCCTTGATATCCGCGTTATGAGCCATAAGCACATCTACCGGCATATCGCCAACAACAATGGCCTCAGAGGGCTTAAAACCAAGCGTCGCGAGAATCTTATTCGCGGGGTCGGGCGCTGGTTTATGGTGCTCTACACTATCCGAGCCCACGACGTAGGTGAAGTAGCAGTCGATATTATGCTCGCGCATAAAGAGCATGAGCGAGTCCGTGAGGCGCGAGGTAGCGATAGCAAGCGTATAGCCATCGCTATGCAGCTTGTCGAGCACATCACTAACACCCGCAAACAGCGCGGGCATATACTCCTCGCGGTGCTCGGCAAAGATGCGGCGATAGGTGGCGACAGCATGCTCCACTTCGGCATCGCTGAGCGCGGGGTATAGCTCCGCGAAGCCGTCCCTAAGCGTGAGGCCTATGGTTGCGCCACATGCCGCCTCGCTCCTTAACGGCAGGCCGAGGGCATCCATCGTCGCACGGAATGCCTTGATGATATTCTGGCGCGTATCGCAGAGCGTGCCGTCGAAGTCGAAGATTATCAATCGTGGTTTCATACGACAAAGATAGCACAAAACAATGAGTAATGAGTAGTGAGTAGTGAGTAATTATTAATTTGGCAGGGATAACAACGAGGTCTCGGCCGTCTATGATGTTTTATCTCAAGAATCCAAATTAGCGTCAGAAGGCAGTAGATACAACGCTCGGCAAAAATGCCGTCGATGGGATAGTACTTAAACGTACAGCCCATTGACGGCACTTTTTGTTAGCGGCAGTAGATGCTGCCTTATCACGCTAAATTGCTTATCACGCTAAATTAATAGATGAGTTCGAGGTCGTCCACCAACATCAGACTATGTGTCGAGCCGGTGAAGTAGTCGCCATAGCGTGAGCCCGAGCAGATGATAATCATGTGCGTGGGAATCTCGCTCGTAGAGCGGTAATCCAACGGCAGCGTGAACTCTAACCAGCCATTGGTAGACTCTGCGAGTATCATCTCGCCTACGCCGATGACATTCTTGCCATTCTTATCGAAGTAGGTGCTCTCATCCTTGGTGTTCACCACCACGGGGCAGTCGGCGCTACCGCCATACTCCTCGGCAGTCCAGTTACCCACAGCAATGAGTATCTGTCCCTCGTCGCTATCACCCTTCTTAAGGTCGGGGCGTGTCGAGGGCACACGACCGAGCTCGTCGATGGTGCCACAGTTATACTTAACCCATCCGTGCAGTGCCACGGGGCGTGCCGTAGAGGGGCGACCGAAGTTAACGAGGCCATCCAAGCCCACCAAGCCACCAAACTCGCCAAGGAAGATGTTACCCGCAGCGAACTTACCGATGCCCATCACCGCAGCCTTCTTCGACTGCAACGATGCTGCCTTCGTTCCCGCACTTCCGGGGCGCACATCCGACGTAGGCTCCGTGAGCGTGGTGCTCGCCATGGCAGCGCCATCGTTACCCGAGCCCCAGAAGGGAGCACCCGTAAGGTAGGGACATACGATGCCCTCATTCGTAGACCACTCCTCGAAGCCTCCGTTAGGCAGCGTATAAGCATCCTCCGTAGTCACGGTGACAACCTCCGTGAGGTTATCGTTCGAGAAGGCAACGACCTCGTACGACGTCATAGTCTCGAGGCCCTCGACACATGCCGAGAAGCTACCTCCGTTGACCGTGACATCGTTGACCGTAATCCACTCCTCGTCGCCCGCCTTGCGGTACTTGAAGCCGAGGTCGGTATCGCTACGACCATCAGCATAGAGCCATATACGCTTCGCCCACGCATCGACAGACGAGAAGGCCACCTCCACATCCGTAGGCACGACGCACAGCGTCCACATCTCCTCAACATCGCCATGATACGTGACCGTAACGTGGCGCACGGTACCGTCGAACGACGTCAGCGTAGCTGGGTCGGGGAAGTAGGTAGATATATCCTTCGGGCCGAGCTTAATGTCGGTAATTGTCACAGCATTAAGGTCGGCATCCATAGGCACATAGGCCGTAGCCACGTGGTTTACGGGGTCGATGACCGACTCGCCAATCTGACCCTCCACACGGAAGTAACGCTCGATGGTCTGCTCGGCAGCGATAGTCCACTCATAGTCCTGATACATCGTGAGCATCACGTATAGCGGGTGGCGTAGGTCGAAGGTGCCGGGGAAGAGGACATCCATCTCCGCACCCTCGGTGACAGTCACCTCCGTGATCTTTACGTTGCGTATGTCGGTGGTCTCCTCCAAGACGATATCGACGGTATGTGCCGTAGCATCAATCTTAGCCTCGCCGACGGTACCCTCAGCCGTGAGGCTCAGGATGTCGAGCTTGATAACGGGTAGGGGCACATCGTTCTTGATGCACGCTATGGCAGCCACAGCAAGCATCACGACAACGGCCACACGCCGTATGTTATGAATCATCGTTTTCATCATTAGTTCTTCTTTTTATTCCACAAGTGCGCCACAACGCCTATCTGTATGTCGGCGATGTTGAACTTAAACTTCAATGCCGAGTGTGCTCTACGCCCCGTCTCCACGCCATAGGCATCGAGCTGGCGGACCTGGTTGTACTTAAAGCCACCGATGCCCACGGTGACGGTGACACACACCTCCGGGAAGACATAAACGGCAATACCCGGGTTGAAATTGAGTCGTGCAGCAAAATTCTTATTGCGCGAGTAGTTTATATCCTCACCCGAGCCCATGTAGAACGACGAGGTGCCAGTCTTCACCTGTATCTCGGCCTCGAGGATGGCACCCACGATGCCACGACGGTCAAGGCCTATATAGTTGCGGTGGAAGAGCGACCATGCGAAGTTCTCGCTCTTAAGACCCACATCCGAGAGCGAGAAGCCGAGGTCGGCAGCCGAGCCTAAGTCGAGGGCTATGTTTCCGAGGTCGCCCTTGAGGAACTCGTAGCCAAAGCGAAGGCCCACAGAGCAGTTGTCCCTATAGGCATAGGCTACGTAGGGCATCACCTGTGTGCGACGTAGACCGAAGTCTATGTCGTCGAGGATGAGCATGATGTCGGCATCCGAGGCATCAAGCGTACCGTACGAGGCGGCGAGGCCACACATAAACTCGTTCTTGAAGACGAACTTATTCTTGTTGATGTTTCTATCCACACGACGGCTTGTAGGCAGGAACGGTGCCTTCTTCGTTGCACCCTGCCCCATGGCGACGCTATCGCGCGCGGGTGCTGTCGTGGGCTTCTCGGCGTATGCTGCAAGCGTGATAAACTGTGCCGCCAAAAGTAGTAGTATTAATCTCTTCATTGTGACTTACAGTTTATAGGTAGAACGATACACCAAAGCCAATCGACAGGAGGTTGACCTTGAAATTCATATTGCTGGACTTGACGATGCCCGTCTCAATCTGGTTCTTCGTCTTCTTCGTGCGCTCGTAGCCGATGCCAAAGACACCTATCGAGAGCTCCAGCGCCGTGTTGTTCGTCACGAAGGCCACGATACCGGGCTGCAAGGCTATAGAGCCACCTATCGACTCGGAGTATGTTCCGCGATAGTTCTGATACTCATCCACCATGCCATCCTCCATCACGAGCTTCGACTGCGCGCCCGTCATATTGAGCTGCACCTCTGCAAATATCGCGAAGCGATTGCTGTGGCCCAGCGGGATGTAGGGGCGCCAAAAGAGCGTTCCCGTGTAGCTATGCTTTATCTGGTGGAGGTTCTCCACCGCGATGTTTATGCCCGACTCCTCATCGCCGAAGGCCAACGCAGCGCTATCCATCGCTAAGAGCGAGCGACCATAGCCAAAGCGTATACCCACAGCCATATTACGCCACGGGGCATAGGCTATCATGGGGCTTACGTTGACGGTATAGCCCTCGGAGTTGATGTTGTCGACGATAATGAATTTGTAGTCCGTATTCCTGTGCGTAGAGTAGGATGCCGTGCCACCAAATATCCACTGTCCGCGTGGCACGAAGTTGGTGTCGGCCGAGAAGCCGCGCTGCTTGCGCGCCTCGTTGGGCGTGAGCGGTGTAGCCGTCGTCACCTCCTGGTCGGTGGTAGCCGTGACACCCTCATCCTGCGCCACAGCACCCACAACCGAGAGTAGTGCTATGATTACAATGTATAATTTCTTCATTCAGCAAAGAGCGTGAGTGGCGGCCATACAACCGCCATTCACGAAGTTAGTTTAGTATGTTAAACGTATGTCATCCACATACATCCACGACTCGGTAGAGCCACAGAAGTAGTCACCATAGCCCGAGGGCGTGAACGACACCACAAGCATCGTGGGCTTCACATTCTTCATATCCTCGCGGTAGATGATATCGAGCGTATACTCCGTCCACTCGGCATTCGACGTTGTAGACTGGTAGTAGGCATAGCCTATGACGCCAGGCATCGTAGCAAGGTCGGCCATCGTGAAGAACGTAGACTGATCCTTGGTATTCACCGCATAGGGCTCCGTCCAGTTGGTGATGATGATATTTGCGGTACATGTATCGGGGCCCGAAGCAGGCTTACCCGAGTTCTTGTCGATGGTACCCTCGTGATGCTTCATCCAGAAGGTTAGAGCCTTGGGCTTAGCCGTAAAGTTGAAGTTACGACCGAAGCTAACAGTACCATCAAGGCCGCTCATCGAGAATGAGCCGACGAAGAGGTTGCCCGCAGCAAACTTGCCTATACCCGCCACATTAGCGAACTGCGACTTGAGGTATGCCGAGTACTGACCCGTACTTCCGGGGCGCACATCGGTAGACGACTTAGTAAGTGTCGCATTCGCCATCTTGGCACCATCGTTACCCGTGAGCCAGAAGGGCGAAGCACCCGCAGCATAGGGGTAGACCACATCGCCCGACTTAGACCACGCCTCCATGTCGCCGTTAGGTATCTGAGCACCCGCAGCCGTGGTGTGGGCCAATGTCTTACCCGAGTCCGTGCTATCGACAACGAGCTTATACTCGTACTCCTTCTCTGCTGCGAAGTTAGTACCCGAGGCGGTATATACGCCATCGGCACCTGCCGAAGCCTCAACCTCCGTCCACTCTCCGCCATTTGCGCGGTAGGCAATCTTCACCGACGTGGCCGAGGTGTTAATCACGTTGGCCTTGAACGCCACATCACCAAACCATAGGTTGTAGTCTGACGAGGTGATAGGCATAACGCCCTGCACGTTGTAGGCAACACTCTTACTCAACTTACCGCCATCGGCATCCTCGACATAGAACGTGAGGCTATTGTGACCGCCCGCAACAAGGGTGAAGAACTCCTCCGCGAGGGTGACGACATAGTCCGTATCGGCATTCTTCGTCACGCTAAGGCCCGCATACGTGTTGTTTAGGATGTCTAACTCCTGGCCGTCGACAACGATGCCGAGAGTAGCGATTGCAGCAAGTGCCGACACCTTATACTGGCGTGCCGCACCCGTAGATAGCTGCTCCTCGGTCATATCGAAGCCTACGCCAATAATAGTGGGGTCGGGGCTGAAGAATATCTCATCCTTACACTCCTCAAGACTCTCATCCACCGTAGCCTCGATAACGACACCACCCGGGGCATCGGCCGAGTATCTTAGTTTGATGGTGTACTTAACCGAGGGTCTTACATTCTCGATAGCGGCCTCCTTAACAATCGCACCACTCTCCGTGTGCTCACCCTCGAAGTGCCAGAAGAGCGTCGTCTCGCCCTCGGGCATGATGACATAACCCTCGCCCGTCTCGCTGAACGTGAGTGCGTATACATCCTCCCTCTTGATGGCCTCGGCATCGTACTTATCGTCTATGGCGATGGTCGTAAAGTATCCCGCCTCGAATGTCTCGGCAATCGTAGCATCGTACTCCACGCCCACGACCGTCGCCTGCGACCTACAATCTACCGTGACGCTCTCCACCTCACCGGCAACAATCGTAAAGGGCTGCTCACCATAGTAATACTTCTTGTCAAACGATATTACCCTCTTCTCACCAACCTGCACCTTCGCAACATACTCGCCGGCAAGCAGAGCCAGCGGCTCGGCAACATCGTCCAACGATGTATAGCGGCGCACGAGCATCTCACTCTCGCCCTCGGTCTTATATATTCGGATGACGATGCTCTCGGCATCCGCCACCTCCGACTGTAGGGCTACACCCAGGCGCATGGCACCCTCGCCCACAGCCATCTCAACACGCTCGTTCGGCTCCTTGGCACACGATGCCACAAGGAGCACAAAACCAACTAATGCTAATATCTTTTTCATAGTCATAATCCTCGTTATACATTAATTATGCTACTCGAAATGCATCATCACCGTCTTTGTTGTCGTATTACCCTCGGCATCAACAACCGTAATGCCAAAGTTGTGGTCGCCCGCGCCAAGCATATTGAGCACACCGAGGAAGTTGGTGATGCTCAGGTTAAGCTCCGTGAGACCGTATACCTCGTCACCCACGGGGAAGCCGAGGTTCTTCAACGACTCGAAGTACTGCGTGTCGTTGATAAGGCTGAACTCACCCGCGAGGCCCACGCCCGCCAACTCCTCGGGGGTAAGCGTCTGAGAGATAATCTCGACACATAGGTCGGCGATGGTCATCGGCGCCGTGATGTTCAAATCACAAGTCATGCCAGGAACGTAGGTCTGCTGCTCGTCGATGTTATATCCCGCCCACACGATTCGCGGTGCGAGGCTGGTGATGTGTCGTACGACAAGCGTCGCTGTTGTCGAGGCACCATTCTCGTCGACGGCCGTAATCTCGTAGTTGTACGTACCCTCGTAGGTCTTAAACATCGATGCCTGCTTGCCAAACTGTATGCGTGCCGTCGTGGCGCCACCGATGTTTGTGGGATAGCCCATAAGGTTGAGGATAAATGCCGAGGTTGTGGTGTTGCACAGGTCTACCTCCAGGGGCATGGCACCCTCATATGCCGTGATAAACTCGCCATTATCCGAGCTGGCCTTCACTACGAGCGACTTAAGAGGACTCTTAGCCGTGACATCCACGTTGATGCTCGAGGTGAAGTTACCATCTGCATCGAACATATCGTCAAGGAGCTCGAAGGGCTGCGTCAGGTCGTGACCCTCCCAATTGATTACGGGAGCATCCGAGTCATCGGGAATCTCAACCTCCATCATCATCGCCGAGGTGTCGAACGTAACCTCCTCGTCGTATGTCCACGTATCACATACGATGCCAATTGTTGCAGCACCATCCGAGGCGTGCTGCACGACGACATTAATCTTACGCCACTGTGCCGCCTTCACGCCCTTAATCTCGTTTGTCATCGTGACATCCTTATCCGAGCCCTTATATCGACAGTTGAACGTGAGCTTCAGCGTATTATCCGCTGCCACGGGGGCATAATATCCGGCACGTGTCTCCGCTAAGGGATACTCCAGGGCGCTCTCCTCGAGCGCTACGGTCATCTTCGTATACTCGGCATCGAGCTGGTCGGCGAGGTCTGCAGAGTAGCCCACCGTAACCTTGATGTTCGAGAGCTTACATACGATGTCGTTGACGTTGGTCGTCTGCTTACGTATTACCGTAAACTCCTTCTCGGCACCATAAACAGGGCTCTCCCATGCGGCACCCTGCATCGCGCCCGATGTCATCTTAACCTTATACACGCCTGCATCCAATGATATAGGCTCGGTGGGGCGTGCGCCATACTTAAACGAGGCGATAACCTCGCCCGCCTGATCCGACAGCGTGACATCAAACGTGTTGATATCCACGCCCTCAGCACGTGTCTTAGGCGACGTGGTGATATTCTCCGTATCCTCCATCACCGTAGCCTCGAACTCCGCGAAAGAGAGATAACCGACATTCTCCGTGCCGTTACCCTCAACATCGGCGTAATCGACCTTATCCTTATTACAAGCACCGAGGGTTAGTGCGCACAACGCTGCGATGCCCAATACTCTTACAACTGATTTCATATCTTTGCGTAGTTTTTATTTCTCTTCTGCGTTATCGTTAAGTTCCTGGTCGATGACGATGCTATCGACAAGCGTGTCGTTGAGCGTGATGGTGAGCGTCGCCTCGCCGGCATCCGCCACATCCATCTTCACGCTATATAATGTTTGGGCGCTGAGCTGCTCGCTCTTGTACTCGCCAAGGTCTACCGTGACACCCTCCTTACCCGACTGTGCGGGCTGCTTCGTAGCACTTCCCGTTACGGCGAACGTCGTGGGAGCGATAAAGAGGGGCTCCGTCTGTGCCGTAACATCATACTCATTTCCAGCCTCGGTCGTAAGCGTGAGGCTGTACCCCCCGGGGAAGTATGTCTTAAAGTTATCCGTAACCTCCACCTTCACAAGGGCGTTGGCTATCGTTGCCGTAATGTCAACACCAATCTCCGCGCGTGCCTCGATGGTAAACTCCTCGCTACCGATGAAGGTCGCCTTGTCGTAACCCTCAACCGCAACATCACCGGCAGTAACCGTAGCCTTATATGTGCCACTTGCGAGGTAGTTATCCTCCGCAAACTCGGCCAACGAGGCGTACTCAGCCACGTAGTCATGACCCACACCCTCAATCTTCAATGCGAAGTCGTCCACCGCGGGTGTGGTACACGAGACATTTGCACGTGTCTCGACAACATCCGTTGCCACGCTACACGTGATAGAGACTCTACCCTCACCCTTCTCCTCGCTCTTAGGCTCCTCGTTGGTGCACGACACCAACGCCACGGCCACGAGCGATGCAATTGTGAAAAGTTTTCTCATAATCTTTTCGGTTTTAATTAATTATACTTTTTTCGTTACTTCTCGATTTGAACCTTTATGTTGTCGATAAACATCCACTGGTTACCGTTTGTGATGCCCGAGGTCTTACCATCGCCCATCACCACCCACGATAGGCGGCACGATGATGTTACACCCGTGATGGTATACTCTACCGTCTGGTCGATGTTGGCATACGAACCCGTGAGCGGTATTGTCGGCAAGTTGACATAGTCCGTGATGTTCTCCCACGTGGGCGAGCCCTCCACGGCTGCACGGGCACCTATCTGTCCCGTAGTGGTTGTTCGTCCGAATACGCCGATGATAGAGTACGCCTCATCACCGCTTCTGCCTCCACTGTAGTTGAACGACACCTTCAATTTTGCTGAGGCGCCACTCTTCAATCCTGTGAGCTGGGGTGAGTCCAGACGGCCGTAGGTGCGTGTTGCGGCAATTACCTCGTCGACACGTGTGTAGATGGCCATGGCATTGGCAGCCTCACCTCCCGTGTGCGAGCCCGTCCACCCCGCCTTGATACCCATGCTTGAGAGGTCGCGCGTGGTGGGTGTCTTGGCAGGCGCCACCTGCGCGCTGGTCATCCTGTCGCTCCACGATGTATTCAGTCCGCTGAAGTCCTCCTCAAGGAGGTATGGCACAACGAAGGGAGTGAGTACATTCGTGTGCGAGTGGTCAATAGTGCCGATGCGCACCCTCGTCTCCACGATGGCGTGATCCGAGTCGAGCACCAGACGCAGGTCGGTATTGTGCCATGGCGTGAAGTCGACATTACCCTCGAAGCCAAACTCATACCTATTCTCGGCATTGCGGGCAAACGATGCCAACAACGTATTATCCTTATCGTACACCTGGAAGCTATTGAAGTCCTCGCCGAGGTTATTCACGCCCTCCGAGAGCACAAACGATGTGTAGCGGTATAACTCGGGCGTAGCCATGCGTATGGGTGTCACATGGCCGGCAGCGAGCGTGCGCTGCAACGGGTAGGTATTCACCACCGAGCGCTGTGTCGCCGACTCCACCTTATAGCTCACGTTGCCATCCACCGTTCCGGGGATGACAAAGACCCATATATCGTCACCGGCATCGAAGCCCTTGTCATTCTCCACGGTGATGATATTCGACATGTTCGAGTATATGGGCTCCTCGCTGAAGTCGCTGAGGTCAAACGTAATGTCGCCCACGACCTTCACCGGGAAGGTTATCTCGAGGCGCGTGAAGCGCGAGCCGAAGATGTTGCGACCCTCGGGGATGGTAATCTTCAGGGCGTGCATCTTATGGCGCATCGTGGTGTTGAGAACGACATTGTTGCCCTCGGTCAGCGAGCCATCCGTAACGGGCTCGGCAATCATGATGTCGTATACGCCATCATACTCTCCCGACTGCTTATCCGACACGGTGTATGTCGCCAACGTGCTCACCACCTTCTTGGGCGTAGGGTATGACAGCAGATATGTATAGTCGCCCTCGGGCATCGCGGGCACGTTACCCGAGAAGTAGGCCATGTCGTAGCTATCCGAGAAGTTGCGCAACGTAAACACGCTATTTTCGACAACGTATCTTCCACCGCTATCCTTAGCCCACACGGCGAGCCTATCACCCGCAGCCCAGCGCGTAGTCATGCCATCGTCGGCAATAGATGTGCGCGTAGCATCCATGGGCATGGCAAAGCCCACCTCCACGCTCTCAGCGCCACCCATCGTCGGGGCCACATCCGTACTACACGCCACGACACCCATCGTGAGTGCCACAACAGAGATTATCTTCGATACTATGTTCATATTCGTATACACTGATATTAATTTAATCGCGAGCAAAGATAGGGGAAACTTTTTCTTTTAAGAAAAAAAATCAATGAATACTCCATTTTACATGGTGAAAAGGGCCATCCGACATCTATCGGACAGCCCTTCTCGTGCTAATTTGCAATATTTAGGTCTATCGGGAGAGCGCGTTAACGCTTTAGTCCTGACACTCTACGCTCACACTCCTTAACAACCATTGAGGCGTATTCGGGGGCGGCAACCACAACACTCGCATGGCGCTTTGTAGACATCTGTGCTGCCGACGATGACGACCCGCCACCGTAGTACATGTTGAGGTACTCCTGAGCATCACCCGCCCCGTCGCGCGTACACTCGAAGCGCTCACGGAACACTCGGCTGGGGTTGCCCGCAGCATCGAAGGCCACGGCAGCAATCATCAGAGGTGTATCCCACGCACAGCGGAAGTGTGCCGGAGAGTAATACGTACCCACCTCGTAGAGTGTATCCAGGAGCAGGTTGTCGTCATACTTCGCGTGGTCATCCAAGCCATCAACATAGTCGAAGATGGTGTACAGATAGCTCGAATACTCACCATCAATATTCACACGCATGGGTATCACGGCATAACCTGCATAGGGGCTAAAGTCGTAGTCGTCGCCCTCAATCTCGATAAGCTCATCGCCATCGTAGTAGGCATCGAAGCTCGCCGTGATGGTTATATCGGCAATGACGGCCTCGTTGGTGGTAAACTCTGCCACGCGGCGTATCGTACCCGTATACTCCAACTTGCCGGGATTCATAGGCACGATGACGACCTCATACTTGGTCGAGGGACGTAACTGCGAGAGGCGTCCCGACACCTCGCCCTGCATGATCTCCTCCCAGCTAAACTCCGAGTAGTCACCGTAGTAGTACGAGTTGATGGTGCTCTCGATGTATGCCTTGATGTCATCGTCCGAGGTCGAGGCCTCGAATACATTCCAATAGTACCAGATGCTATAGTCCGACGGGGTGATTGCAACCGATGCTGTGCGGTCGGTAACGCCACTCACCTCGACATCGTACACACACGCCTCAACATCGCCAGGCGCGGCCGTCATAATCTTCTCCTTAACCATCGCCGTAGTGCGCGTACCTGCCTCATAGCCAAAGAGAAGCACCGTATAATCTGTGTCGGCCTCAAGGCCACTGAATGTTCCTGCGACATTGCCCGTACACTGGTTGTAGGCGAGCTCCGGAGCGCCATACTCCTCGATGATATAGTCGAATATCTGGCTGTCGGTAACGAGCTTCCTAATCTCCGAGGTGGGCACCGCAAAGATGGTGTAGGGGTCGTCGTTGGTTGTCGTCGTCTCGACATAGAATGTCGTCTGCGTGACCTTCGAGATGGTCATCGATAGCTGGTTGTCCGACGGCTTTATCTCGTTCGACGTGAACCACTTATACGACACCTCGCTGAGAGGCTTCAGCGCCTCGTCCCACTTAAACGCAAAGACCACATAATCGGTTGCCGAGAGGGTCTCAATCTCGTAGCTCGTGGCGAACATCTCGGTGTTATTCTCGTAGAACTCCGCCTCGGTCATATCCCAATAGAGGTAGTTGTCGAGAGCCGTGCTTACAACATCCTCAACAAGGGCGTTGATGTCGCTGCCACACTCCTCGAAGTGCTCGCGTGTGGTGATGTTGTTGTAGTAGGCCACGCCCTCGTGCGACGGCTCGATAGATATGGTCGCCTTCGAGCGCACACACTCCACGTTGATGTCGTACGTTACATCGTTACCCTCGTAGGGTGCCGTGGTGGTAAACGACTCGGCATAGATGGATGTCGTCGTAATGCCATACTCGTTCATGCCGTAAACGTATACGACATACTCCGACTCCGCATCGAGGCCCTTCATGCGTATGCCCGAGTGCGAGCCCTTGCTGAGCACCTGCATAAGATACTCCTCCAACGACACCTCCTCGTCCAATGCCATCTGGCGGAAGTAGACCAAGTCCTCATAGAAGATGTCATCCTCCGTGCGCTCGTCGTACCACTCTTTGCCGACAATCTGACCTATCCACGTGGTCTCGGGGTCGAGAGCATCAACTGAAATAACCACGGCCGTAGCCTCAATCTTATCAATCTTGAGCGCAAGAGGCTCGAGCCACGGCTTCTGCTTGATAGCGAGCGTTCTTACATCGTCACCGTAGGTCAATTTAAGCGTTGCCGTGCGCTCCGCGCCCGTGTCATTATGCGCCACGGTGACATCCACCAACGTGGGGTACACCTTGATATCCGTCACCCACTCGCTCTCGCACGTGACATCCAGCGTCACACCCTCCACGCTACTCTTTATCTCATAGCCAAAGCGCAGGGTCTCACCCTCAGCCTTAGCCTCCAACTCCTCGACATAGACCACGATGTTCTTGCTCTGCTTGGGGGTCTTATCCACATCCGGAGTCTTCTCACACGACGTAAACGCCACAGCAACGGTCATGGCGAACAACACAACCGTTGCAAACAACTCTCTAATCTTCATCTCCGTTCTATCTTTGTTTGTTAATAATCGAGTCGATATAAGCCTTAATCTTAGGTGCAGGATCCTCCCAACCCTCGGGCTTAATCACCTTGCCATCCTTGGGATTGTAGTGAGGCTTGCCATCGGGCCACAGCTTCGCCATGTTTGCCTGCTGCACAATATCGAAGAGCTCGTCGGCCTCGAGGCCCATCTCCACCATCGTGCCGAGGGCGAAGTACATAAGGTCGATCATGGCATCTGCCTGCTCGTAGATGTCGTCGGCAACGAGGAACTCGGCAACCTCCTCCTGCATCCACTTTGCACGCGACAGTGCGCGCTTCTTATCAATCATCCTCGGCTCCGTAGCCACGGGATGGCCAAACTTCTCGTGAAACTCACGAACATCATTCCACTCTTTCTTCATATTGTTAAAGGGAGGTTCTATAATTTCAATTTTTCATTAGCGAGTAGTCAGAACCTCATTAAGGCTACCGCTAATGTGATTTTGTTTTTACAAATTTAGCAAAACTTCTTTGAATATTTCAAATATTTTCGTCACATTTTTCGGGGGG
>JAFTNV010000004.1 GCA_017451685.1 Alistipes sp. | reverse complement strand
CATTTTCAACCTTTACAACATTAAAGGCTGTAAGCATATCGGTTGGTAGCATCAAGCTTACCAGGGAGAGTAGTATATCTGTATTCATAATACAAAGATACTATTTTTTTATTTCCCCCCCACCTCTTTTCGGGTGTCCCGGGATTATGCTTCATTGCTCGGGCTTTCGCCCTGCGCTATTTATTTAGGTATCGGCTCTACGGCTAACGCCGTTCGAATCCCATCTTCCCTACGCATTTTTCATCCTTTTCGAAACCATCCTCGCCAAAAATTACTATCTTTGCATATAAAACCCTTCGAGATGAGAGAGATAGACCCCAAGACAACAAGTCGCGCCAAGGCCTTCGACCTGTGGATGCGCTCGCCCATGCCCATGGTGACGATGACAAAGACCTACGACATCACGCATCTTAGGCGTGTGGCACGTCGTAGCGGGGCGAAGCTCAACATGCTGATGTGTTACGCCATAGGGTGTGCTGCGAGCGACTTCGAGGAGTTTTATCTACTTCCCGTAGGAGATAAGTTGATGCAGTTTGACCACTTGGCAATCAACACGATAGTACGCACATTGTCGGGTGGCATCAACACGTGCGACATACCCTTCACGCGGGATATTCGTCAGTTTGCGACAGATTATGCGCGACTTACGGCAGAGGCTGCACGCAGTGACCAAGAGATTAATCTTGGCGACGACTACATGGTCATCGGTACCTCAGCGCTCACAAAGTGCGAGTTGGACTCGGTGGTTAACCTCTATGCCGGCTTCTACAACAACCCCTTTGTTGTGTGGGGCAAGTATCGTAAGGGGCTATTCCGTACCACGCTCCCCGTATCGTTCCAGTTTCATCATACGCAGATGGATGGCCCCGTATCTACAGCCTTCCTAAACCGTCTGCAGGAAGTATTTAACGAGATAGAGATAAAATAAATAGTTTGATATTATGGCAAATAGAACTAACCGTAAGGGTGCCGGCATCATGAGTCGCCTCTTCAATACCTACATCGTCGATGCCCTCAGTTATATGGCTATGGGTCTCTTCGGCTCGCTTATCATCGGTACCATCGTGGCGCAGGTGGCCAAGATTGACGGCATGGAGTTCCTTGCCGACATTGCACGACTATTGCAGACCGACCTTGTTGTGGGTGGCGCCATAGGTCTTGCCATCGCCTTGGGCCTTAAGCGCGACCCCTTAGTGACAATCTCGGCTGTGGCTGTGGGCGCCATGGGCTACACCCTCGGAGGTGCTGCGGGTGACATTGCGGGCAACCCCATAGGTGCATATCTTGCCGCCATTGTCGGCATAGAGGCCGGCTCGCTCGTATCGAAGCGCACACCCGTAGATATCATCATCACGCCCCTCGTGGCGGTGGTCGTAGGCGGTATCTTTGCGAAGTATTGCTGCGTGCCCATTGGCGAGTGGGTGATGTCGCTCGGCGAGGTGATAAACAGAGCCACGACACTCAACCCCTTCATCATGGGCGTTGTCGTGTCCGTATCGGTAGGTTGCATCCTTACATTGCCAATCAGCTCTGCGGCACTATGTATATCTATAGGTATCGGAGGCCTTGCCGCGGGTGCTGCCACGGCGGGCTGCTGTGCCCAGATGATAGGCTTCGCCGTCATCAGCTTCAAGGATAACGGCATCGGAGGTCTAATATCTCAGGGTCTTGGCACCTCGATGCTCCAGGTGGGTAACATTGCGCGTAAGCCTATAATATGGCTGGCACCCACGCTCACCTCGGCCATCCTCGGCCCCATTTCGACGATGGTATTGGGTATGACGAACAATGCTGCGGGTGCGGGCATGGGTACTGCCGGTCTGGTGGGCCCGATAAACTGCTGGGATACGATGTCGGCGACGATGCCTCACGATGAGCTCCTTGCTGCAATCATAGGGTTATATTTTGTTGCTCCGGCCCTCCTGAGCCTCTTCTTCCACATCATCATGAAGCGCTTAGGATGGGTTAAGGATGGCGACATGCGCCTAAAGCGATAGCCGACAATGAAACGTATAGCCATCACCATCCTTTCTCTCATCCTCATTGTGGCGTGTGGTGTCGATGCTCCCCGCCCGATGAGTGTTGTGCCCACACCGCGCCAGGTGGCGTGGCACGAGATGGAGCAGTATGCCTTTGTGCACTTCACGATAAACACTTTTGCCGATAGGGAGTGGGGCTATGGCGATGAGTCGCCCGCGCTGTTCGACCCTACGGACTTCGATGCCGATGCGCTTGTTAATGTCGTTAAGGATGCCAATCTCAAGGGGTTGATTCTCACAGCAAAACATCACGATGGCTTCTGCCTTTGGCCGAGTGCCTACACCGAGCATTCGATAAAGAACTCGCCATACAAGGATGGTGAGGGCGATATCGTTGGTGAGGTGGCAGAGGCGTGCCGTCGTCAGGGCATCAAGTTTGGCATCTACCTCTCGCCATGGGATCGTAACCATGCGGGCTACGGCACGGAGGCTTACCTGGAGTATTACCGCAACCAGGTGCGTGAGCTCCTCACGAATTACGGCCCCGTGTTCGAGATGTGGTTCGATGGCGCTAATGGTGGTGACGGCTACTATGGTGGCGCTAACGAGCGGCGTGTGGTGGAGTCGGGCTACCTATATTACGACTGGCCGAATGTCGTCGACATCATCCGCGAGCTCTCGCCCGAGACTATCGTCTGGAGCTCGTCGCTGCCCGATGCACGCTGGTGTGGCAATGAGAGGGGTGTTATTGACGAGCACTGCTGGGCTATGGCCACGCCCGAGGATATGTACCCGGGAGGTCGCGACAATATGCCGGTGCTACGTCATGGTCAGGAGGATGGCACGCGCTGGGCACCTGCCGAGGCCGATGTATCTATTCGTCCGGGGTGGTTCTACCACGACTACGAGGAGCCCAAGAGTCCCGAGGAGCTGTTTCAGATATATCTAACATCGGTGGGGCGTGGTGGCACGCTTCTCCTAAACCTCGCGCCCGACCGTCGCGGAAGGATTCCCGAGGAGGATGTGGCGTCACTTATGGCGTGGCGCAGGATGGTGGACGAGGCGTTCCGGACAGACTTGGCACAGGATGCCCGCTTCGAGGCTACATCGTCGCGTGGCCGTGGCTTCGAGGTGGAGGGCATACAGGGTGAGGATAGCCTCTATTGGGCTACGGAGGATGACATCACATCAGGCGATGTGGTGCTACGTTGGAAAGAGCCTATCGTGGCAAAATATATTGTTATAGAGGAGTATATACCCTTGGGACAACGTGTGCGTGAGTATGCTGTCGACATCAAGGATGGTGACGCTTGGTATCAGGTGGCCGCGGGTACGACCATAGGCTACAAACGTATAATCCCCCTTGAAGAGGTTGTTACTGACCAGATGCGTGTTCGCTTCCTCGATGCGCGAGGCACCCTCGCTATTGACCGCATAGCGGTATATTAGGGGCGCTCCGCCTCGGCATATATATCCTTGAGGCGGTGCGACATGAAGAATTGGAATACGCCACGCACGAACATAAACGTGGTGAAGGCCATCCATATAGCGTTGTTGCCTATGAGCCAGCCGAGGCCGTAGAGTATCGCGAAGTAGACAATCGTTGATAGCACCATAGAGTCGCGCATGATGCGACTGCGTGTGGCACCCACCATGATGCCGTCCATGACGAAGGGTAGAGCGCAGGCGATGGGGATGGCTATAATCCAACCGATATACTCTCCCGCAACGGCAATTAGCTCATCCACGTTGCTCGTCTCGGAGTCGACCAGAAGCGTGAAGATATCGCGCCACCAGCCCACATATACGCCCACATAGAGGAATGACACCACGAAGCACCACACCACGCACAACTTCACACAGCGGCGTAGCGACACGCCATCGCGGGCTCCAATGAAGCGACCAGTGAGTGCCTCGGCAGCGTAGGCAAAGCCATCGTTCATATACGAGAAGAGGGTGAATAATTGTAGGAGTATGGTGTTGACCGCCAAGATGTTCTTGTCGCCCATATCAGCCGATGCTTTAGTAAAGAACGTATACACCGCCACAAGGCAGAATGTGCGTATGATGATGTCGCTATTTATCTGAAAGAAGCGGCGCATAGCCGACATATCGACCACCTCGCGGAGGCTCACCTTGACCAGACGGTGACGGTAGAGTAGTGAGATGATGACGACCATGACCACGACACCCGACCACTGCGCCACGACCGAGGCTAAGGCTATGCCACTAAGGCCCCAGCTGCCAACGATGGAGAATAGGTAGCTGAAGCCCACATGCAGGATATTCACAAAGATGGCCACACACATAGGCACCACGGCATTCTGCATGCCCGTAAGCCAGCCGTTGAAGCCAAAGAGGAGGATGCCCGCGGGCACGGCCCAGATGCGCGTGTAGAAGTAATCCGAAATCATCGCCCGGCTGTCGGCATCGCCCGTAGACATAAACCACAGCGAGAACTCACCTATGGGCCACTGCAACGCGAAGGCCAGGACTCCCACTGCCAGAGCCACACATACGGCACGCCACAACATGAGGCTATACTCGCGCCTATCATCCGCGCCGTAGGCCTGAGCGGTGAGGCCGCTTGTGCCCATGCGTATGAAGGAGCAGTTCCAGTAGATGAAGTTAAATATCGCCACGCCGATAGAGAGAGCACCTATGGTTGTCGCACCATCGGCGCCCGCAACGCGCCCCGCGATGAATGTCGAGGCGATGCCCATAAGGGGCACGGTGATGTTCGAGATGATGTTCGGTATGGCTATGCGTAGTATCTCCCTGTTCATATTCTCACGTTTAGGCTGCAAAGGTAGCATATTTTGCTAATTTTTGTGGCACGGAGATTGCAAAAATCTTGAATATCAAAAAAAATGGTTACCTTTGTCGCACAACTTATTAAAGTAATATTACACAGATGAAAAACAACAACACAGACTCAACGGCAAACCTTTCGCGTTTTGCTCGCGACAAGCGTCAGCGTGTAAGCACTGCGGAGCGCGTTGAGCGTAGCCCCCGTCCTCGCCGTGAGGCCGACAACGAGGGCCAGAGAGAGTATCGCCCACGTGTGGCGAGGACAGAGCAGCGCCCCTCACAGCGCACATCGTACAACCCCCACTTCACGGCCGACAACCGTCTGCGCCCTGAGTATGAGCAGCGCCCTCGTCGCACTGAGGAGCGTGGTGAGCGTAACTTCAACCGCGAGGAGCGTAGCTTCAACCGTGTAGAGCGTGGCGAGCGCGACTTCAACCGCACGGATAGACCAGAGCGCGGTCGTAAGCCCGCAGGTGGCTTCAAGCCCAAGGCCGGTGGTCGCCCCGCGACTGAGGGCCGTGGTGGATTCAAGGGTGGCGCGAAGCGCACATTCGCACCTAAGAGGGACGACAAGCCGCGCACATATCCCAAGTACAATCCCAACAAGGTGGATGGTGCCATTCGTCTTAATCGCTTCATCTCGCAGTCGGGCGTATGCTCACGCCGTGAGGCTGACGACTTCATCCTTGCGGGTGTGGTATCCGTAAATGGCGTTGTCGTAACCGAGCTCGGCACAAAGATACTTCCCACCGACGAGGTGCGCTTCAACGACGAGCGCCTTCAGGGTGAGAAGAACGTATATATTGTGCTAAACAAGCCCAAGGGCTATGTGACATCGCTCGACGACCCCCATGCCGACAAGACGGTTATGGATCTTGTGAAGGATGCCTGCACAGAGCGCGTATACCCCGTAGGTCGCCTCGATAAGAACTCGTTGGGACTGCTCCTCATAACCAACGATGGCGACATCACACGTCAGCTCACACACCCCTCGAATCGTAAGAAGAAGATATATCAGGTGACACTCGACAAGCCTCTCACACGTGCCGACATGGACTCGCTCACCGAGGGCATAACGCTCGACGATGGCGACATCTTCGCTGACGAGGTGGCATACGCCTCGGAGGATAAGCGTACCGTAGGCGTTGAGATACACTCTGGTCGCAACCGTATCGTGCGTCGTATGTTCGAGCACCTCGGCTATGCCGTGCAGAAGCTCGACCGCGTATACTATGCCGGCCTTACCAAGAAGAACCTCAAGCGTGGTGCATGGCGTTTCCTTACCAAGGATGAGGTTATGCGTCTAAAGACGGGTCAATACGAGTAATTTAGTGTCAGTGAGGGGTATCTACTTCCCCTACCAAAAGAAAATACGAATGAGCAGTACGTATATGTACAGCCCATTCGTATTTTTTTGTCGAGTGTGGTATCTGTCCCTTCTGAAAAGAAATTTTCTTTTATCGAAACTTATATTAACCAATAGTTACCCATCAATAATAGCATCCAAAAATTAGGGCTGTACCGAAGCACAGCCCTAATGCAATGTCCCACACGGGATTACTTAATCTCCCAAGTCTGGCCCGAGCGCAACAGGTCGTCGACGCACTTAATCTTCGCGGTAGCCTTAACAGTCTCAACCTGCTCGGCAACCTTCACATCGTAGACATTCTCGTCGTCAACATCGCGGATGACACCTACCGCAACGGGGTACTCGGGGTACTTCATCGCTGCCAACATCGAGTGAAGCGTAGTGTCGGCGCACTTAGCATCGTGCGTGAGCACGTTGTCGAGCGTATAGCCGTCCTCACCGATGGTGACAACCTTCAAGCGCATATTCTCGAATACCAAGCCCTTCTGCTTATCCTTGCCAAAGAGCATCTTCTCGCCATGCTTCAACGTGATGGTGTGCTCCTCGCGTGTAGCCTTATCGCCAGCAAACAATGCGTGGGTCTTGTCGTTGAATATCATACAGTTAACCAACGCTTCGGTAACAGCCATACCCTTATGCTTGGCGGCTGCCAACAAGCACTCCTTCGTGAGCATCACCTCCTGGTCGATGGTACGAGCGAAGAACGTACCCTTAGCGCCGATAACCAACTCACCGGGCGTGAAGGGCTTCTCCACAGTACCGAAGGGCGATGTCTTAGTTATCTTGCCGAGCTTTGTCGTAGGCGAGTACTGACCCTTCGTGAGGCCGTAGATCTCGTTGTTGAACAAGATGACATTGAGGTCGATGTTACGACGAATGGCGTGGATGAAGTGGTTACCGCCGATAGCCAACGAGTCACCATCACCCGTGCATACCCATACCGAGAGGTCGGGGTTTGCCGTCTTGATACCCGTAGCGATAGCGTTAGCACGGCCGTGGATGGTATGGAATCCGAAGGTCTTCATATAGTAGATGAAGCGCGACGAACAGCCGATACCCGACACGAACGTAAACTTATTATGGGGCTTGCCCAAGGCATCTGCCACCTCGGGCATTGCGCGCTGAACAGCGTTAAGGATGGCGTGGTCGCCACAACCGGGACACCACTTTACCTGTTGATCGCTCTTGAAATCAGCGGGTGTATACTTAAAATCTGCCATAGTTTTCTCTGTATTATTAAGTGGTGTTATTACAACATTGAGTTAACCTTATCCTTTATCTCAACAACGGTAAAGGGCTGGCCCTCAGTCTTGCCATACGACTCGATAACGACATCGCGGAACTGCTGACGGAGGTAGCCGGCAAACTGTCCCTCGTTCAACTCGCATACGACGATGCGCTTGTAGCGCTTGAGTATCTCGTCAACGCCCTTCTGCAAGGGGTAGATGTAGTTGAAGTGGAGGTGAGCAACGCTCTTGCCCTCGTCCTGAAGCTGCTTAACGGCGCTGTGCAAGTGACCGCGTGTGCCACCCCAGCCAACAACCAATACATCAGCCTCCTTAGCACCGAATACCTCCAACTCGGGCAACTCCTCAGCAACAAGCTCAACCTTGCGCTTACGAGTGGTGACCATCTCCTGGTGGTTCTTCGGGTCGTGCGAGATGCTACCCTTAATGTGATCTTTCTCCAAGCCGCCAATGCGGTGCTCCAAGCCCTCTTTGCCGGGGAATGCCCAGCCACGTGCCAACTTCTCGTTACGTGCATAGGGCATGAACTCACCCTCCGAGCGAGGCTCGACAATGGGAGGAACGATAGCGGGGTAGTCGGCCATAGAGGGAATCTTCCAAGGCTCCGAGCCGTTGGCGATGAAGCCGTCTGAGAGCAACATAACGGGTGTCATGTGCTCCATGGCAATCTTACCAGCCATGAATGCGTAGTGGAAGCAGTCGCTCGGTGATGATGCTGCGATAACAACCATGGGGCACTCACCATTACGGCCATAGAGTGCCTGGTTAAGGTCACTCTGCTCCGTCTTCGTAGGAAGACCCGTAGAGGGACCACCGCGCTGAACGTCAACAACAACCAACGGAAGCTCTGCCATAACGGCCAAGCCCATAGCCTCACTCTTAAGCGAGATACCGGGGCCTGAGGTTGTCGTCACGGCAAAGTTACCTGCATAGGCAGCACCGATAGATGTACAGATACCTGCAATCTCGTCCTCAGCCTGTACGGTCTTAACACCGAGGTCCTTACGCTTAACAAGCTCCTCGAGGATTACGGTTGCGGGAGTGATGGGGTATGAGCCGCAGAAGAGGGGAAGACCTGACTTCTCAGAGGCTGCGCAGAAGCCCCATGCTGTAGCCGTATTACCATTTATCGAGCGGTAGACACCCTTCTCCAACTCGGCAGGGGCTACCGTGTAGTTATTTGCAAACTGGTGCGTGTTGGCAGCATAGTTATATCCTGCCTCGATAACCTTCTTGTTAGCCTCAGCAACAAGGGGGTTCTTCTTCGCGAACTTCGAGTCGAGGAAGCTCTTGGCGAAGTCATCGGGACGGTTATACATCCAGAAGCAGATACCAAGGGCGAACATGTTCTTACACTTAACCATCGCCTTGTTATCCATGCCCGTGTCCTTCAACGCCTCCTTAGTCATCGTCGTGATGTCGGGGATAACGACATTGTAGCCCTCAAGACCGAGCTCCGCGATGGGATCCATAGTCTTGAAGCCCGCCTTCTTGATGTTCTCCTCGGTCATGGTGTCGCCATCGACGATAACCGTAGCCGAGGGCTTGAGCCACTTGCGGTTAGCAATAAGGGCTGCGGGGTTCATCGCAACGAGAACATCGCAGTAGTCGCCCGGGTTGTCGATACGGCTTGAGCCAAAGTGTACCTGGAAGCCTGAGACACCTGCTACAGTTCCCTGCGGTGCGCGAATCTCGGCAGGGTAGTCAGGGAATGTCGAGATACCATTGCCGAACAGTGCCGATGTATCCGAGAAGAGTGTTCCGGTGAGCTGCATACCATCACCCGAGTCACCCGAGAAGCGGATAACCACATCTTGCAACTGCTGTACGTTTACATTGTCCATTGTAGTGTAGTTTGTAGTTTTATGTTATAAGTTTACTCGTTTCACCTTATTTGCGAGCGTTATGCTCTGAACGTCAAATATATAAGCCTCACGCTCACACCGAAATACGGCCACCCTTTGATGGGCACACCATAATTTCATACAAATATAATAAAAATATCAATAGGGTGTATCTAAAACGCAAAATAAATTTGCGTGCGACGAGTTTTAATGCGAGTTTCTTCGAGTTGATATCGTCTACAATACCCCTCCTACAAAAAAATCCCGAGCAGACCGAAGTCCACTCGGGAATGTTTGCATTAGGTGGCTGTGTAAACATTGGCTACAAGCATCTCTGCTCGCACCTCAATCTACCCCCCCCCTATGCTATATTAGCGCACCTGACGGATGATCTCGCCACCGTGCTTGATAGCCTCCTCGTTCTGGGGAAGCATCTTCCATGCGCGCTCGGGCAAGGTCTTCTTAAGACCCTCCATGACGTTCTCCATCTTAACCACGGGGCGCACCTTGAGGTATGCACCGAGAATCATGGTGTTGAACAACTTAGCCTGACCTAAGCGGGCACACTCTGCCGTAGCATCAATCTGGTAAACGCTGATGTCGGTACGTGTGGGGTGGTGTGTGATACCATTGGTGTCGTAGATAAGCACGCCACCGGGCTTAACCTGTGCCTCGAACTTATCCATAGACTGCTGGTTGAGCACCACTACGCAGTCGAACTCATGAGCGATGGGCGACGAGATAGCCTTATCCGAGAGGATAACGGTCACGTTAGCCGTACCACCACGCATCTCAGGACCGTATGAAGGCATCCATGTCACCTCCATGTCCTGCATAATTCCAGAGTAAGCCAAAATCTTACCCATAGTGAGGACACCCTGTCCTCCGAAACCTGCAATGATTATAGTCTCTTTCATAATGCTTACTCTTTAGTTGTGTCCTTCAAATCTCCGGGCTCGTAGAAAGGCAACATGTTCTGCTCAAGCCACTCGTTAGCAGCCACGGGCGACAGCTTCCAACCGCTGTTACATGTAGCAACAATCTCAACGAGGCTGAAGCCCTTGCCTGCCATAGCGTTCTCGAAGGCGTGGCGTATAGCCTTCTTCGCCTTACGTACGTTTGCGGGTGTGTGAACAGTCTGACGAGTAACGTAGCATACGCCATCGAGGTGTGCCAACATCTGAGCAATCTTGTAGGGATAGCCGTTGAGCTTGGGGTCACGACCATAGGGCGTAGTTGCGGTCTTCATACCCAGGAGGGTTGTAGGCGCCATCTGGCCACCGGTCATACCGTAGATAGCATTATTAATATAGATAGCAACGATGTTCTCGCCACGTGCTGCTGCGTGGATAGTCTCGCCCGTACCGATAGCCGACATATCGCCATCACCCTGGTAGGTGAAGACCATCTTCTCGGGGTTAACACGCTTGATGGCTGTAGCAACAGCGCAAGCACGACCGTGAGCAGCCTGTGCCCAGTCGATGTCAATATAGTTGTATGCAAATACCGAGCAGCCCACGGGCGATACGCCGATGGTGTCGTGCTCCAAACCCATCTCCTCGATAACCTCGGCAACGAGCTTGTGAACCGTACCGTGGCTACAGCCGGGGCAGTAGTGCATTACGTTAGGCAAGATAAGCTTTGACTTACCAAATACCAAATTCTCCTTTTTGATTTCAACCTCTGCCATAGTCTTATCGATTTATAAGTTTCTCTTTAACTGCTTTAAGTACCTCGTCGGGTGAGAACAACATGCCACCCATGCGACCGAAGTGCTCAACGGGAGCCTTGCCGTTTACTGCAAGACGTACATCCTCAACCATCTGACCTGCGTTAAGCTCAGCCGAGAGGAAGCCCTTCACGCCACGCTCAGCAAGCGCTGCGATAGCCTTTGTGGGGAACGGATAGAGGGTGATGGGGCGCAACAAACCGAGTTTGATACCCTCGGCGCGAGCCATCTCCACCGTAGCAGAGCATATACGTGATGACGAACCGAAGGCTACGATTACGTAGTCTGCATCGTCGCACTCGATAGCCTCGTAGCGTACCTCGTTCTCCTTGATGGCATCGTACTTAGCCTGGAGGCGCTGGTTGTTAACCTCCATGACCTCAGACTTAAGCTCGAGCGATGTGATCACGTTGCGCTCGCGGTCGTCGGTCTTACCGATAAGAGCCCAGCTCTTGCACTCGGCAGCAATCTCCTCCTTAGTCTTGCGGGGACGCTGGGGTGCCAATACAACCTTCTCCATCATCTGGCCGATACAACCGTCAGCCAAGATCATCGCGGGGTTGCGATACTTGAATGCGAGGTCGAAGGCGTCAGCCACAAAGTCGTGCATCTCCTGAACTGAGTTAGGAGCCAAGACGATAAGGTGGAAGTCGCCATGCGCGCCACCCTTACATGCCTGGAAGTAGTCCGACTGCGAGGGCTGAATGGTACCAAGACCTGGGCCACCACGCTGGCAGTTAACGATAACGCAAGGAAGCTCGGCACCTGCGAGGTAGCTCAAGCCCTCAGACATAAGGCTGACACCGGGTGATGATGACGATGTCATCACGCGCTTACCTGTTGAAGCACCGCCGTAAACCATGTTGATAGAAGATACCTCGCTCTCAGCCTGAAGCACAACCATACCTGTTGTCTCCCAAGGCTTAAGCTCCATGAGGGTCTCCATAACCTCCGACTGCGGAGTGATGGGGTAGCCGAAATAGCCGTCGCAACCGTAGCGAATTGCTGCATGAGCAATCACCTCGTTGCCCTTCATAAGTTTTACCTCTTTCTCTGCCATAGTTTACTCAAATTTTTGGCGATACACCGTTAGACAACTATCCGGACAGATGATAGCGCATGAAGCGCAACCAGTACAAGAATCCGGCTCAACCATCATAGCGAAGGGGTAACCCTTGCCGTTCACTTCGGTCGATAAACCGAGCGTCTTCGTAGGACACGATGCTACACACACACCGCAACCCTTGCAATGCTCCGTATCGACAACAACTGTTCCTTTGATTTTTGCCATAAGACAGTAGTTTTTATTGTTGTTAATAGTTTTGGTTTTCTCTTAATGCGGAATTAACCAAACAAATGTACACATTTTTTTGCAAACAACCTACACTTTTTCGAAATAATTTTCCCGAAAAGTGACTTTGTTGTAGCTTTGAGGGGCAAAGTAGAAGAAAAGAGAGATGGGAATTTATAGAGAATATAGGGATTTTAAGGATTTTAGAGAGTTTAGTGTTTTTATTTATAACGCTATCCCTATATTTATTAACCGCCCCAAATAATTACTCACTACTCACTACTCATTACTCATTACTCATTACTCATTAAAAAATTAGAGAAGTCTATGTGAAAGACTTCTCTAATTTTTTAGTATATCTCCTCGAGGAGTGTCGCAAGGCGGATGCCTCCTTTAAGGAATTGTTGTTCGATTACGGGGGCGTAGTGTGCCACGTAGTCGTACGATAGGTTCCCGCCCGTTGTCGAGCGCTCGTAGATGTCGCGGGCGAGGGCCACGGTCTCCTCAATCCAGTCGTTGGGTGTGCCCTGCGCTATGGCCTTCTGCTCCTTCTTTGTGGCGCGGTCTACCTGCTCCTGCCACTCGCTATAGCCCCAGCGGTGTGCCGACTCGACAATCTCGCTATCCCATACCGAGTGTAGCTTGCGCTGCTTGCCGAAGTACTTCACCTGTGTGCCGTTGCCACCGCGGTCGCTCTTATATCCCGCGTGCATCGGGCAGTGCATGTCGCCGACGATGTGTATGAGCATCATCAACTCGGCCTTCTCCTCCTCGGGCGTGAGCTCGCCACTCTTGAGGTGCTCGACGATGGTGTTTATCGCCACCACAGCATCCCCCTTCTTCTCCTTTGCCGAGTTAGCGTAGGTACCCTCCGAGGGGTCTACATTTACGTAGTGCCACGTCTTGGTGTGGGCATACTCCTCGGTGTGGCTGGCATTGTCGAGCCAGTTGGCCACATATACCAGCGAGTGACCATCCAACACCTCCTGCACCTTTTTGAGTGTCTTCTTCGAGAGGTGCTTCTCGGCGATGTATGCTACCGTATCGTGACCCTTGGGGCCCCATGCCGAGGCGCTAAGCACGATACACATAGCCACAGCGAGGGTTAATAACTTCTTCGTCATACCTTATTATTGATTCATCGTTGCTAAAAACTCGTCGTTGTCCCTCGTGAGGTTCATCTGCTTCTGCAAGAACTCCATAGCCTCCACGGGTGTCATGTCCGAGAGGTGCTTACGCAGAATCCATGTGCGCTGCATCACGCTGGGCGTGAGGAGCAAGTCCTCGCGACGTGTGCCCGAGGCAACAACATCGACAGCAGGGTAGATGCGCTTGTTCGCCAACTTGCGGTCGAGCTGCAACTCCATGTTACCCGTGCCCTTGAACTCCTCAAATATCACCTCGTCCATCTTCGAGCCCGTGTCGATAAGTGCCGTGGCGATGATGGTGAGCGAGCCCTTCTCCTCTGTGTTACGCGCAGCACCGAAGAAACGCTTGGGCTTGTGCAGGGCGTTGGCGTCGACACCACCCGAGAGCACCTTACCCGAGGCGGGCTGCACCGAGTTGTAGGCACGTGCAAGGCGTGTTATCGAGTCGAGGAAGATAACGACGTCATGGCCACACTCGACCATGCGCTTAGCCTTCTCCAAGACCATCTCTGCCACCTTCACATGGCGCGATGCCTGCTCGTCGAATGTCGAGGCCACAACCTCCGCCTTCACGTGGCGCGCCATCTCCGTCACCTCCTCGGGGCGCTCGTCGATGAGCAACACGATCATGTATACCTCGGGGTGGTTGTCGGCAATGGCGTTGGCTATCGACTGTAGGAGCATCGTCTTACCCGTCTTGGGCTGTGCCACGATAAGCGCGCGCTGACCCTTGCCTATGGGGGCAAAGAGATCGATAATACGGTTAGACTTGGTGTTGTGGCTGCCTGCCGAGAGGTTAAACTTCTCGCTCGGGAAGAGTGGTGTGAGATACTCGAACTGCTGACGGTCGCGTATGTAGTCGGGCTTGAGGCCGTTGATAAGGTTTACGTGCACCAGCGGGAAGTACTTCTCGCCCTCCTTAGGTGGACGTATCGTGCCACTTACCGTATCACCAGCCTTCAGTCCAAAGAGCTTTATCTGCGAGGGCGATACATATACATCGTCGGGCGAGTTTAGGTAGTTGTAGTCGGCCGAGCGTAGGAAGCCGAAACCGTCAGGCATAACCTCCAAGACACCCTCGCCCTCAATCTCGGCGGTGAAGTCGTCCTTCGTTATTGTCTCCTCACGTGCTACATAGTCTGCGCTGTCAAACTCCTCGTCAAAGAGCTCGTCGGCATCTATGACACTCTCCTCGTTGTCGCTCTCTGCCGTAGCCTCCACAAGTTCGTCGTCGACATCTTCGGCCACTGCGACAGCCTCCGTGTGCTCGCGCTCCTCGGCCTCCACTATCCACTTGGGCTTACGGCCACGGCGTTTTGGCTGGGGTGCCGCCTCCACCTTGGCGGGCTCGGCATCCTCCGTTGTTGCGGGCTGAGGCTCGGCTATGGGCTTATTTGCGCTCTCGCCCTCCTCCGTGGGTGTCGCATTATTACTGTTGCCGCCAACCTTAACACTCATCATGCGTGGGCGACGGCCTCTCTTTACCGGGGCTTCAACAGATGCCTCCTCCGCACTATGCTCGGGGCTTGCTGTGCCACTTGCTGCTGCAACAATCCTCTCGAGCAACTCCTTCTTCTTCATATTCGAGGGTGTTATTCCCAGAACCTTTGCTATTTCGCGCAATTCGAGAATGGTCTTACCCTCCAATGCTGTTAAATCCTGCATATTTCTATTTTTGATTTTCGCATTACCCGAATAGCACCACACTATACGTGGAACTCGGGACACGTGGATACGTTTTCGTTTGCTCTGCAAATATAATATCTTTTTTGAAGACTACCAATTTTTTTGAACTTTTATTCATATTTTTGCTCCTCGTACCTATATATTCTAAATATATGTATTACATTTGTAGTGATTAGAACACATAAAAACATAATCGACCATGAATATTATCTTCAAATACCGCATGCTTAGCGACGAGAGCGACCATTTTGTTCGCGACTTCGAGGTATACCCCGACATGACCCTCACGGAGTTTCACCGCTTCATACTCCGTGCCCTGCGCTACGACGACTGCATGGTGTCGATCTTTAAGGCCGACAATGAGTGGCGCCCCGTGGAGGAGTTCTCGGAGATAGACCTTGGCGACGATGTCCCTGGCGCACCGCGCTGCATGGATAATGTGCGACTTATGGATGTCAATAGCGACTTCCACGACCGCCTGATATATACCTTCGATATGCTTAACAATCGTTCCTACTACCTCGAGCTTATCGACATGCAACGCCCCGTAGGTGACCTCACATACCCCCGTGTGGTCTTCGAGCACGCCCCTGTGCCCGACCAGTACGACCCCGAGGCTACGGAGGAGTCAGGCTCCATCTTCGAGGAGATGATGAGCGACTACAACGAGTTTGATGGTGATGACAGCTACGACGACGAATACTAAGCGAGGTACGCTTATCGTGGTCGTGGGCCCCACGGGCTCGGGTAAGACGGCACTTGCTGTGACCCTCGCCCGCCACTATCACGCCCCTATACTATCCACCGACTCGCGACAGTTCTACCGTGGCCTACCCATAGGCACGGCACAGCCCACTGCCGAGGAGCTTGCTGCTGCCACGCACTACTTCATCGCTGACCGCGAGGTCGAGGACGACTTCAATTGTGGGAAATACGAGGTCGAGGCGTTGGCACTCCTCGAAAGGCTCTTTGCCAAGAACGACTATGTCGTTGCCGTTGGTGGCTCGGGACTCTATATTCAGGCATTGTGCGACGGCATGGACGACCTCCCCGAGGCCGATGCGACACTGCGCGAGAGCCTACGTGAACGTCTCGCTGCTGAGGGCCTTGGTGCCCTCGTTGCGGAACTTCAGCGCTTAGACCCCGACTATGCCGAGAGTGTCGACACGCGCAATCCCGCACGTGTTATGCGCGCCTTGGAGGTGTGCCTCACTACGGGCAGGCCCTACTCCGCACAGCGCCATGGCGCGAAAGCCACGCGCCCCTTTAATATAATAAAGGTAGGCACCGACATGCCACGCGACATCCTCTACGACCGCATCAACCGTCGCGTGGATATTATGGTCGCAGATGGCCTTGTTGACGAGGCACGCGCGATGTACCCCAAGCGCCACCTTAACGCCCTGCAAACCGTGGGCTACCGCGAGCTGTTCGACCACTTCGATGGCACGATAACCCTCGACGAGGCTATAGAACTAATCAAGCGTAATTCGCGCCACTATGCCAAGCGACAACTCACGTGGTTTCGTCGCGACACAACGATAGGGTGGTTTGCGCCCGAGCGCATAGAAGAAATTATCGCATATATTGATAGTAAGATTTTGTAGAATAAAATAAAAATCGTACATTTGCGACGTCTTTACTAAGACTAAGGGCTCGGATGGTGGAATAGGTAGACACGCCGGACTTAAAATCCTGTGGGCAGTAATGCCCGTGCCGGTTCGACCCCGGCTCCGAGTACTTTATTGACTGACCGATTTGTTTCGGTCAGTCTTTTTTTTTGGTGGGAGAGTGTTGGCGAGGGGCTATGCCCTCACGCCAATGTGATTAACCTCCTATGTGTGCAAGCCCACAGTAGGCTAATCACATTTGCGGTTGCCTCTGGCAATCTCGCCAACAACGGCAATATTACACTGCCGCGGTGCTCACTTGATGGCGGTTGCGCGGATAGGGTTATGATTTATTGCTCGACCTTAAAAGGTCTGCGCTCTTTTTTAGCGGTATCCGCGCGAGCTTGCGACTAAAAGTCGCTACGCTTCGACCCCGGCTCCGAGTACATGATTGACTGACCGATTCGTTTCGGTCGGTAATAATTAATGTCTGATTATCAGTGCGACTGCCGTGGCCGACGCTCCCTCCTCGCGGCCCTCGAAGCCGAGGTGTTCGGTGGTGGTAGCCTTGACCGATACTCTATCTATGTCAATGCCGAGAACGGCAGATAGGCGCTCGCGCATAGTATCGATATAGGGACGCAACTTCGGGCGTTGCATGGAGATAGTGCAGTCTATATTGCTAATAGCAAAACCTTTACTACGCACAATCTCAACAACCTCTTGAAGTAGTTTGGTGGAGTCAATGCCCTTATATTTAGGGTCGCTATCGGGGAATAGTTTGCCTATGTCGCCAAGGGCCAATGCTCCGAGCAGAGCATCGCATATAGCGTGTATCGCCACATCGCCATCGGAGTGTGCTACGCACCCCTTAGTATGCGGAATCTCCACGCCACAAAGTACCAGGCGCAAGCCATCTGCCAGGGCGTGAACATCGAAGCCGTGACCTACTCTTAAGTCCATAGTTATCTATTTTTTACGTTTTAAGTTTGCCATACGCCTGAGTATCGCCAGGGCATAGCGACGGATAATCGTGGGCTGCCATAGCCACACACGCTCCCTACGTTGCCAGCAGCGTGTCGTACAGCTCACCGTGCGCCCATCCTCGCGGATGACCTCCTCGACAACGCCAACGACATCGCTACGCTTGGCGTACTCCCTCTGGTAGGGGTTGCCATCGCCCTGGAAGGTGACATTGTCGCCATCCACGGCAATAACGCGGTGCACGATGATATGTCTATCCTTTGCGCGAAACATGGCGATGCGCCCCATAATCGGCTCCGTGTCGTCGGTACGGCGCACGACGATGGTGTCGCGCCCGTAGCCCAGCAACGGCAGCATGCTATAGCCCGTGACGACAATCTTAAATCGTTCACCCGCGGGCACGAGGCTCTCGATGTTATCCTTCGCAAGTTGGCTTATCATCTTCCGGTTAGTATTATCGTTGTGAGGAACGCTTTATGTGCAGCCTCGGCATTGGGCAGGCACTCGAAGCGGAACACGGGGATTGTGGCAATCGCCTCATCGAGCGTCGTGCAGATGCAATCTTGGAGGTATTCGTCGTGGGCAAATATTGGCGGACATGACGGCAATATTGCTCCGATGGCGAGTATAGTGCTGAGCCTAAGCATCATATTGTGCGGCGCCTGAACAAGGCGGCAGAAGGCTGCGATGGGGTAGCTCTCGTTCTTATAGCACGGTGTCTTACCACTCCATGGTGAGCCGTATACACGCACGCCATCGTCCGTAACGCGGATTATGGGCGAGTCGTCATTCAAAAGCTTGGCGCCAGGGACATTCTCGCGCCATAGGCGTGTGTGAGTGCTCTTGCCCGTGCCCGACTCGCCAAGGAAGAGGACACCGCACCCTCTGGCAACGATGGTCGAGGAGTGTATGGCGATGGCGTTGTGCGCAGCAAGGACAACGCCAAACATCACCCATATACCGAAGCGCATAATCGATACGTCGATATTGTCCGAGGCTTTGATGTCGGTGATAACGCGACCACTTGCCTTATCTATATAAAAGTGCACCATGGGGCTACCATGCTTCCTGCGCTGTATCGAGTAGAGGTATCCCTCCTTCGTGCGCGAGAACGAGCTGTCGGCATCGGCCTCGGCAACGTACGAGGTGGATAGTTCGCGACGGACACACAGGCTCTTGATGTCTATGCTATCGACACATGTGATGGTGCAGTCGGCCTCGCCCTCAACATCTACAGCGAAGGGCCTGAAGCCTCTGATGCCGGCCTCTACAAGATCTCTATCGGCACGAAGGCGTAAATCGGCTATAATATAATCGTAGTACATCATTGAAGTGTTATTATGCGATCGCAGTACTCCAACGAACTATCGCGATGGGCGATGACGACGATGGTCAACGAGCGATTGTTTGTCGATAGTCTGCGTATGGCATTGTTTATATTCTCCTCAGTCTTTCCGTCGAGCGACGATGTGGCCTCGTCGAAGAAGAGCACATCGCACCCCTTATACAACGCTCGGGCGATGCCTATGCGCTGGCGCTGACCTCCCGATATGCGGCTGCCCTGCTCACCGATGCGGCTGTGTATGCCGTCGTGGAGCGACGCTACAAACTCCTTGAGGTCGGCAAGCTCAATAACCTCATTCACACGCTCATAGTCTATCGCTTCGGTACTGCTGCCAAAGGCTATATTCTCGGCCAACGTCATGTCGGCAATAAATACCGACTGCGACACGTAGCCGATGGCATTCTGCCAGCTGCGTATGTTATTATCGTCCAAGACGACATCGTCAATACGAATCTCTCCTGCCGTGGGGCGGTATAGGCCGAGGATTAGGTTGAAGAGGGTGGTCTTACCCACGCCCGAACTGCCACGAATGCCGAGGCGCTCGCCCTTGTTTATCCTAAGCGATAGGTCGCTTATCGTATTGCTGTCGGCATCGTCAAACCTAAAGTCTATGTTGCGTAACTCGATGCTACGTTCCAAGTGCATGCGCTCGGTACGCTCCTCGATATGACTATCGTCGGCAAATGAAATGTCGGCAAGGGTTGCAATCGTGTATTTGTTGTAGCGTATGGTGCTCCACCCCGACATTATGCCTCGCACTGAAGGGATAAGGCGTATGGCTGCCACGGCAAAGATACCGAACATGAGCGCCACATTGTCGCCATTGGACAATATGCTCAACATGACAAGTGCCACAAGACCTACAGCCAAGCCTACCTCTGTGAACATGTTGGGCAGCATGCCGATGGTGGCATTACGCTTTCTAAGTGCCACAACCTCGTTCATCGCCACATCGAAGCGCTTGAACATCTCGGGGAAGGCACCCCCGATCTCCACATCGGCATATCCACGGAAGCACTCGGCAACAATGCGGCTCTTGGTGCGCTGTGCGGCATTCTCCCTCTCGCCAATGTCGTGCAGTCTGCGACGCATAGCGAAATAGAATATCGCCACGATGGGCATAAATACACATGCGGCCAGCAATGCCGCCATCGGCGAGTACCACATGAGGGCAACGACGATGAGCGCCAGGAGTAACACCTCGCCAATGATTGTGGCGATGGGCTTCAGCACGCCCGCCACGAACATGAGCGTGACGACATTCACGTTGCGCGTGAGCACGGCCGAATTGTTCTGCTTGACAAAGCCGTAGCCACGGTTGTGGTACGCCACAAAGAGAGCCTTCGATAGGTGGCGGTAGAGCGAGTAGATATAGTTTCGCTCGTAGCGATAGAGCCCGAGGATAGCGATATTCTTCAATAGGATAATGCCCACAACTGCCGCGCAGACAACGACGACGAAGCTGTCGTACGAGTCAACGCCAAGCCACTCATACGCCCAAAGCATATATTTGCTCGATGTAAGGCTCTCTCTATCAAGGATGAGTGTCAATATGGGAATGAGCATCGCCACACCTACGAAGTTGAGCAATGCGCGTAGAAATATCGTCGCAGTAACACCAATGGCACGACGACGATAGTTTCGCGGTATTATATCCCATAGACCTTTCATGCTGCAAATATACTACTATTTTGGTAGATAATAAACTATTTACGCTGTTTTAAGCCTCCTCCACCTCGCCAAGCATTATGTACCACACATATCCCTCGATATGCTTGTAGCGCCCCATGGCCTCCAATAGCGACATATAGCGTCGCACCTGTCGTTTGTACTCTGCGCTCCTTACCTCGCCAAACTTGTAGTCGACAACTACGGCGCGGTCGCCCTTAATCATCACTCTATCAGGACGTCGCAGCTTCATGTCGCGGTACGCAATCTCCGTCTCGAGGCGCACATCGTCCCACTCGCCATTGAACCACTCGTTGACCTTCGGCTGTCGTAGCGCATCGCGCACATTCTGCTGTAGGGTGGTGGCCTCCTCACTGTCTATGCGACAGTTGCGCATCATGCTGTCTATGGCCTTGTGTAGTTCACTCTCATCCTTGGCCTTCTCGAAGACACCATGCAGGAGGATGCCCATGTTGAGTGACGAGCCGACATGCTTTATGCCCTCCTCCGCAAAGCGTGAGGAGGGGTATACAACCTTGACTGTGGGCCTGTTGGTGACATAGTCGTTCAGAAGCAGGTACTCCGTGTCCGTGTCGCTCTCCTTGTTACCTCTGGTCGTTGTGGGCACGCCATAGTGGTACGTGTCGCATACAACAACCTCGCCATCCATTCTACGCTCCGGTGTCGAGCATATCTGTGGCAGTGCATCGAGGATAAGTGGCGTGGTCGACGGCACGCTCTCGCCATACTTACGCTCACCGTATCGTGTTGGGATGTACATGTATAACTCCCGCGAGGCGCGCGTGATAGCCACATAGAGGATGTTTATGCCGTCCACGTGGCTCATGACACGCTCCTTGTAGTAATCCTCCGCGTATGTCGATGTAGCCATCGACTTGCCGTACATCACGGGGAAGCTGCCGAGCGTCGAGCCATTTGTCTTTGACCACACGATGGGGCTAAGGCTCGGCAGCGGCTCCAACCAGATGCGCGCATGCGGGATGATGACAATATCTCGCTCCAGGCCTTTGGCCTTATGTATGGTCGTAATCTCTATGGTGTCATCGGTCATCTCAACCTTAACGCTCTCTTTCTTACCACGTTCATCCCACCATGTCAAGTAGTGCTGTATGTCTGCTACGCGCGATGTCGAGAACGATATAATCTGTTCGTGCAGCGCCTGAAGGAAGGCTATGCCCTGCTTACGCTCGTATAGCTTGAAGTGCGCCACGATAAGCTCGAAGGCCTCCATGGGCGAGAGATGTACGATTTGTTGTAACAGGTCGTGCTCCTCGTCGCTGAAGGCTCTGTCTACGGGATAGCCCAAGAATCTGTTATATACGCCACGCTCAACATCATTACGCTCGTTGACAGCCAAGCGCAGCACCGAGATGGCAAACTCGACGATGTCGCAACTCTCGAGCGTGAGTTTGTCGGGCATCAGGATGTTGAAGCCCACCTCGCCCGAGGTGCTAAACTTCTGATTCTTATATCGGAACAGGGTGTCGGCAATCTTCTGGGCATGTTCCGCCGTGCGCACAAGGATAAGAATGTCACTATACTTATATCCGCGCGCTATGGCACTCTCGATAGCCTCGATAAATGGCGACTCGCCATACTCCATGTTGTAGGCGCACACCTCCACGTACCCCTTCTCCTTATCCTTGCTTGCCACCTGCTGCTCGTGGTCGCTATACGCCCTGGTGAGGATGTCGTGCAACGATTTGTGGGTCTGGTTGCTGATGTTACCTGCGCTATGTGCCCTCGTAATAATGTCGTTGATATGTTCGTTATCCTTCGCTACAACCTTCTCGATAAGTTTGTTGTTGAAGGTGACGATATTCTCCAGACTGCGGTAGTTGGCTTTCAGCGGTATCACCTCCGTATTCTCGCGCCCGAGGTCGTCGATGGCAACGCTGTTTAGCAGTCGCCAGTCGCCGCCTCTCCAGCGATATATCGACTGCTTGATGTCGCCCACGATAAATACCGAGGCCTTCTCGTTTGAGGCAAGCGCCTCCTTAAGTAGCGGTAGCATGTTGCGCCACTCGCGCACCGAGGTATCCTGAAACTCGTCTATCATATAGTGGTCGTAGCGGTTTCCTACCTTCTCGTATATGAACGGTGCGTTGCTGTCGTCGATGAACTTCGAGAGGATGTCCTTCGTGCTGCTGAGAATCATCGTGCTCTCCTGGTCGCATATATCCTCAATTCTCTTTTGTAGGTCGGCAAGGAGTGCAAAACTGCGGTAGCGCGATTGAATGATCTTTGCCGTGCCGGCGCTCTTTATAGCCTCGTCCACATGCGCAACAATATCGCGGAGGATGGGCATAAGGCGCTCCGTGGCCGTGATGACACTGCCCGAGGCATCCTTCGTGCTATACCATGCACCAAGGTCGTCACACGCCTGAAGCATGGCGTTGGTTGCGGGCATAAGCTCGCCCGAGGCATACTTCGCAAAACATGTTACGAAGCTACGACTCTTACCCTTGAAGTTTGTCGGGTTGACGTCATACTCCTCCATTATATCCAAGGCTTGCTTGCCTAAGTTTTTGATATACACCGCATTACGCTTGCTCTTGTCAAGTATTGCGTCAACACCCTTGCGTATATCCGCCTTGCTTTGCGACATGTTCATCTGCTTGGCGCCGCCCTCCTGAAATAACTCGGCACCGAGCTTACTCAGCTCGCCACGCATATCCCACTGTGTGCCATCACTTATGCGCTCCTCGGCAAACTCGAGCAGCCAGCGCCTGATGTCCTTATCCTTGCTTATGCTGTCTACAAGGGCATCCGCGCCACGCTCCAATAGCTGTGTGGCATCGAGCTCGATGTTGTAGTTAAGGTCGAGGCTTAGCTCCTGAATAAAGGCACGCAGGATGCGCTGAAAGAAGCGGTCGATGGTGAGCACCGAGAAGCGCGAGAAGTCGTGCAATATTCGTGTGCGGGCCTTGAGTGCACGCTCGCGAATCATCGCCTCGGACATCCCCAGAGCCTCCGAGATGTTATCTATGTACTTGCTCTTGGCGCCAGAGGCGAGGATGTGTATCTCGCTCAATATGCGCGACTTCATCTCCTCGGTAGCCTTATTCGTGAAGGTCACAGCGAGGATGTTGCGATAGCGCTCCGGGTGCTCGATAATATCGCACATATACTTCAACGCCAGCTGGTATGTCTTACCCGAACCGGCACTTGCACTAAGTATCTTTGCTCGCTTCATCGCCTACATATCTTTTTGAAGTTACAATAGGTGCATGCCGCCTCATCCTCCACCTGACGGAAGGGTGTTGTGGGGTCGAAGAGCTCCTCGAGGACTCGTGTGAGCTCGCCTTCAAATACCTCGGCAACAGCGCTATATTTCGTCATGCGCTCGTTGGTCGATTTATCAACAATCGCAGGGTCGTAATCGTCCGCGAGCATCTTCGTGACGTAGAACAGTGAGGGCATGGTCTCGACACCATCCCTACGATGCAACATCATCGAATATAGCAGTGTCTGAATCACATTCTCAGCCCTGTCGGCCGGTGCTCCGGTGAATAGGTCGACGATGCTCTTGCACTCGAGATGAGAGTTCTTATTACTCTTATAATCAATAATCTGCAATGTGCCATCTGCAAGCTTGTCGATGCGGTCGGCACGCCCCGAAAGTTTCACATTGCGGCCCTCGGAGATGGGGTAGTCGTACTCCACATCCTTCTCCAATCCCACAATCGTGTAGCCCTCGCGCTCCGAGTCGTAGCGCATGATGCCTCGCATGATGTACTTGATGATGATGTCGCGCACAAGCAGCGTGTCGCCCGGGATATCCTGTATCTCTACGCGCCTACCACTCTGGAGCAGCTTGCATATAATCATGTCGACAACCTCTGCAACCCGCTCCTCTTTTATGGCGCGTATCAGCTCTGCGGGATTCTCCTTGTTGATGATATCCTTGTCGTAGAGCTCCTGTAATGCCTCGTGGAGGATGTTGCCAAACGTGAGGGCATCAATCGTGTCGCTCAACTCGTCGGGCGTGCGGAGCTTGGCGATGGTGTGATAGTAGAACTTCAGCGGGCACGATATGTATCGCGATAGTGCCGTGGGCGAGAGCCCATATTCGCACGCGGGGTCGAGGTAACTCTTAAGCACCTCCATCTCCTTATCACCCTTTGCCACCTCGATGGGCTCCTTGGCGCTCACGCCGAGGTCAACACCTACGGAGCGCTTAAGAACCTTGTATGGCGACTCATAATCAAGCTGATAGATATATCTGCTCCGCTCACCTGTGCTCCTGTCGTCGGCCCTCGAGCAGTAGAGCATGTCTACACGCTCGGCGCGCTGTATGAGGCGGTAGAAGTAGTAAGCGTACATCGCCTCGTGCTGCTCGGGTGTGGGTAGGCCATAACCCAAGCGCAGGGCGTAGGGTATGAACGACGACTGCTCGGTGCGGTCACCCGGGAAGGTGGCATCCGTCATCGAGAGGATGATGACATTCTTAAAGTCGATGTTTCGTGTCTCGAGGATACCCATAATCTGAATGCCCTCAAGAGGCTCACCCTCGAAGGGGATGGTCACGGTCTGAAGGTGACGGCGCAGGAGCGATGTGTATACTTTTATCGTCGGCTGCTCGTGACACTTCGATATCGATAGCGATAGCTTGCGCACCTCGGTCATGAGGATACGTAGATACTCGAGCTGTGCCATGTCGTCGATACCCATAGCATCCGTGGTCTTTCCAACGATGTCAACGATATATTTAGATAACGACTGCCAATCATTACATTTGCAGGCGAATATATGCGACAATACCTCCTCGTCGGCAAACATCGCCCCGTCAACATTCGTTATCCTATTCTTTGTGATGTGCGATAGGAAGTGCGAGGCTTGGCGCTTGCAGCAATCGACGATGTATGGGTGTGTGAGTAGCCCTGTTACATCCTGATGGTAGAAGAGTGTCGTATCGTCGTGCGGTCGGCTGTGAGCCTGGAGTGATATTATGCGCTCGATGAACGAGTAGGCGAGTGTCGCCTTCAGCGGGTAGCCCATCGTCACATTCACGCTCTTTACCCTCTCGGGCAGGGCGTGAAGCAGTGGTATCAGCATGTTTTCGTCCGTGAGGACTATGGCCGTACGCTTGTCGAGCTCCTCCTCAGGCAACTCGTCGAGTATTGCTGCTACATGCTTCACCTGCACGATGTTAGATACGCATGCCGTGGCGCGAATGTGTTTCTTCGTGCCCGTAAAGTTATCGTGTGTGACGCCCTCGGCGCTGCCATACCTCGCGAGGTTGTGTCGCAGGAATGTGCCCGCCTCGTGATTGTCGTTCTTGGTGTAGTAGTTGTCGTAATCCCAGAAGAACTCAGCACCTTGTGTGCTATGTGCGAGGTAGTTGAATAACACCTCCTCGCTCTTCGACAGAGCGTTAAATCCCGCGACGATAAAGCGCTTGTCGGGAAGGTCTATATCCTCGCCACGCTGTATGCGCTCTGCTGTCTCGCGGTATATCATTCCGGGGTAGCCTATGCGTAGTGAGCGTAGGCGGTCGCGGTATTCGTGATAGATGGTGGGCAACGAGCGCCACACCTTCAAGAATCGCTCCTTGTGTATGCTCAACGGCTCCCCGGGGGCTATGCTGCTCCAGAAGCGCAGGATGTCGGCCTGGTGCTCCTGGATATATGACAGGTCGGATTCTATCTCCTTGATATCGTTGATGTTGCGCAGTAGGCGAGAGGCATCGACGAGATACTTGTCAATCATGTCGAAGTCGGCAATAAGCATCTCGCCCCAGAAGTAGAAGCGGTCGAATGTCTCCGTGGGGTGGTGCTTGACGTAGATGTCGTATAGCTCGCTTATAAGTCGTATGCGCTCGCCACGCTCAAGGCCCGAGCCTCGCATCATGAGGTCATCAATCGACATCCACGACGGCTGCCACACGGGCTTATCCATAATCTGCGCCACGGCATCGTTGAAGAAGGTGCGAGCACGTAGCGACGGAAAGAGTACAACGAAGGGCGATAGGTCGCCATCGTACCTATCGAGGAGCGTTCGTGCCAACTCCTGCTGAAATGTCTGCATACGATTGAGGGGTTAAAGTTGAGATATCTCGCCGCCAAATAGCGTAACCTCACTTCTAAGTATCACGGGGCGAACGACATAGAACACCTTACCTCCCGTGGCCGTTTTCGCCTCGAGGCGCTCCGTGGCGTTAACCTTAACTACGGCATTATGCCCCGCCTCGGCGATGGTTGATGTGGTTTCAAGACGGCCGGCATCGTACTCCGAGGCCGATATGTCGGCATGGTGATAGCGGGCGTTGCCCATGAGCATCACGCGGCTCTTGCCTCCGGCAAAGGCCATAAGGTCTAAAACCTCAATCTTGGCGATAAAGTGAGCATCGTTCGAGATGTAGAGGTCGAGCAACTGCGACTCTATAACACCCTCGACCGACACCTTGGCCTTGGATATGGAAATGTCCGTGAGTTCGTTGAAGTATACCTTCACCTCAGTGACCGTTTCGCGCTTTGGGTCAGAGCGCTCGGTGATTTTTAGTGTTCTGCTTTTGTTGTCTATGTCGAACGTGAACTTCGAATCGGCGCCCTTGGTGTCGTAGATGATATAGGGGGCCTCGCCACTATCTATCTTGATAAGATCCATCTTGATGGGTGCATCCACGTTTAGTGCCGTGAAGCTCGACAGAAACTCCTTTGTGGGATTACTTCGGGGTGCTTCGGGCTCCTGAGCCGTAGCATATAGCGAGCACATGATGGTGCATAGTGTCAGTATAAACCTTTTCATAAATCCGGTTTTTTAGGTTTCAGAGCATAAAATTAAGCAAAAAAAACGAATCTACCAAAAGGTAAACGTAATTTCTCTACATCTTGATGCGTACGTAGGGTGCGCCACTGCGCTGTGCTGCCTCGATGCCTACCTCCGAATCCTCGAATATGATGCTCTCCTCGGGCGTTACGCCTTCGAGTTCCATGACCTTTAGGAATGCGTCGGGATACGGCTTGGGCTTGGCTACATCGTCACCCGAGATAATGCCGTCGATGCCCGAATCTAACTTCAAGTATCGCATTACGTTAGTGATGTTATCTATATGACCTGTAGATACTATCCACACGTGAGTGCCCATCTTTCGCATCATCTGACACCAATCCCATAGTGGTTGGTTTAGCCTTACCGAGTCGAAGTAATTGGGGTATAGTTCAACCTTACGTTGGCGCAGGCGCCTTACCTCCGCCTCGTCGTTGATGCCCACAGCGCGCATAAACTCCATGCAGCGCACACCGAAGTAGCGCGCCAGATACTCATCTTCGGTGAGTGTTATGCCTACCTCGGCAAGTGTCGCGATATATGCCAGGGCATTGGCTCTGCGAGTGTCGACAAGCGTGCCATCGAAGTCAAGTAAAATTAACTTTATCTCGCGCATATTAATCGAATGATTGCATGCTTGATAGCGATATGCGTATTATACGCTGATACTCCTCGGGCGTGAGCTCCAAGAAGAAGTAGTGCACGGGGTCTACGCGAGTGTCGTTATAGATGACCTCGTAGTGCAGGTGCGGAGCAAAGGATAGGCCACTATTGCCCGATAGGGCGATGATGTCGCCACGCTTAACCTCCTGACCCCTTCTTACGCGAATGTCGAGCAGGTGGCTGTACGATGTTTCGTAGCCATTGCCGTGGTCGATGGTAATCGCCTTGCCGTGCGAGGTGTTCTTCTCCGAGAGTGACTTGACCTTACCGTCTGCGGTAGCAAAAACGGCTGTTCCCTCAGGTATTAGGTAGTCAACGCCATGGTGCTCACGCATAGCACGGTGGAATGGGTTAATTAAAGGCTTTTTACCCGCAGCCAGAAGAGTTAATTGCCTATTGTTGACGGGCTGAATTGCCGGCACACAATCTATTGATAGCGTTTCGTTTGAGAGGTGGTATTTCAGCTCGTTGTGCGCATAGACAATGTCATGCTCCTTGCGCTCAGCATCATCAATACGGTTGGCTAATATATCTATCAGTTCGTCGCTGCTCAAGCCGACCAATCCCTCGTGAAGTTCAATACGCTTGTCATCTACATCCGAGCTGAGGTCGTAGGGGTTGGACTCGAAGAGCTTTCTAAAGACATTTTCGTCGCGACGCACAACATTATCCAAGACTACATATAAGGAGTCGTAACGCTCTGATAATTTGTCGTATTCCGCTCTCAGACCATCAGTCGAGTGGCGCAACTTGTACTCCGCGGGCATGTCGACAGCAAAGGTGAGCACCACCCACCACGCAACGACCATGGCAACCCATACCAGCACGTTAATAATATGTGGCATGTAGCGTCTTAATCTACGTGAACTTTTGCGTGATATGTTATCTATATTTGCCATTTAATCAGTCTATTTTGCTGTGTCGTCAAGTTGCTCCATAAGGTCGATATATGCCTCGGGCGACATATCCTTATTGAAGTAGTGTATCGGGTTTACGGTATTGTCGCGGAAGCGCACCTCGTAGTGCAGGTGCGAGCCTGACGATACACCCGTATTACCCACCTCGCCAATAACCTGGCCACGTGTAACGCTATCGCCTGCCTCGACATAGCGCTTCGAGAGGTGACCGTAGCGTGTCTTATATCCGAAGCCATGGTTTAGTTCTATGAGCTCACCATAGCCCGGTCGCCATCCTGAGCGTAGCACTACGGCATTTCCCGTAGCGTATACGGGTGTGCCCTTGGGGGCCGAGAGGTCAACGCCTTCGTGCATGCGCCAATAGCCATACCTCGGGTGCTGGCGCATACCGTAGAGGCTGCTCACATAGTTTAGCTTCGTGCGGTCGATAGGCCATATTGCGGGTATGACGGTCGAAAACTCCTCCTTATTTTCTGCCAAGTCCTGCGTGGCATCGAGCGACAGCGAGGCGTAGTAGAGCTCGCGTGTGAGTCTATCTATATTCTTCCAACCCTTGACAATGGCCTCGCCATACTCGCCATCTGGCAGGTCGGCATATTTCGAGTCGTTATACTCGGCATACACCTGTGGAATATCGAGCGTGTCGACACCAAGCAGCGGGCGGTAGACATATTGGTCGCGGTGTTTAACGTCCATGAGCAGCTGCTCGGCCGAGAGGATCCTATCCTGAAGGATGCCGTACTGTGCCACGAGCTGACGGTTCTCTCGGCGTATGTTTGCCATCTTGGGAGTGTCGAGCCACGTGGTCATAAGCATATTGGCGACAATGGCAACAATAAGGCTCACAACGAGTTGCATGGCGATGGCGTACCCTCGCGGGTACCTCTCCTTAACTCTTCGGAACATGCTCGGCTTCACGTTGCTCATTGCGAAAAATAAAAATTCTTAAAAATATCACTAATAACGATGCAAAATTAAAGTAAATTGTGTAATTTTGCAACCGCTATAAAATATAGGTATAAAATAATTTTAAGATATATATGGAATCGAACAAGATTAGAGAAGCGTTTTTGGAGTTCTTCCGCTCCAAGCAGCACGAGATTGTAGCCTCGGCTCCGATGGTCGTAAAGAATGACCCTACACTGATGTTTACCAATGCCGGCATGAACCAGTTCAAGGATATATTCCTTGGCAATGCGCCTCGTCGTTGGCCGCGCGTGGCCGACACGCAGAAGTGTCTGCGCGTATCGGGTAAGCATAACGACCTCGAGGAGGTGGGTCACGACACGTACCACCACACGATGTTCGAGATGCTCGGCAACTGGTCGTATGGCGACTACTTCAAGAAGGAGGCTATCGAGTGGGCATGGGAGCTTCTTACGGAGGTGTACAAACTCGACAAGAGCCGCATGTATGCTACCGTATTCGAGGGTAGCGAGGAGGATGGTGTAGCCTTCGACCAGGAGGCCTACGACTACTGGAAGCAGTTCCTCCCCGAGGATCACATCATCCGTGGTAATAAGAAGGATAACTTCTGGGAGATGGGCGAGACAGGCCCCTGTGGCCCTTGCAGCGAGATTCACTTCGACCTCCGCGACGACGAGGAGGTGGCAAAGATACCGGGTCGCGACATGGTTAACATGAGCCACCCGCAGGTCATCGAGATTTGGAACCTCGTATTCATGCAGTTCAACCGCAAGGCTAACGGCTCGTTGGAGCCGCTGCCCGCGAAGAACGTAGATACGGGTATGGGCTTCGAGCGTCTGTGTATGATTCTCCAGGGCAAGAAGTCGAACTACGACACGGATGTATTCCAGCCTACGATTGCACGCATCGCGGCACTCTCGGGTAAGGAGTATGGCAAGGATGATAAGTGCGATGTGGCTATGCGCGTTATCTCCGACCACCTTCGTGCTATATCGTTCTCTATTGCCGATGGTCAGCTTCCGGCAAATGCCAAGGCGGGCTACGTAATACGTCGCATCCTTCGTCGTGCCGTGCGCTACGGATATACATACCTCGGCTTCACCGAGCCCTTCATCTGTAAGCTCGTTGATGGTCTTGTTAAGCAGATGGGACACCAGTTCCCCGAGCTTGTGGCGCAGCAGACACTCATCGAGCGCGTCATCGAGGAGGAGGAGGCATCATTCCTCCGCACGTTGGCTACGGGTATTAACCTCTTGGATGGCGTTATTAAGAAGTCGCAGGGTGGCAAAATCTCAGGTAAGGATGCCTTCGTGTTGTACGACACCTACGGCTTCCCCATCGACCTTACGGAGCTTATCGCCAAGGAGCAGGGCGTGGAGGTAGACATCGAGGAGTTCGAGAAGGAGCTTCAGGTGCAGAAGGAGCGCTCGCGCAACGCCGCATCGCAGGATATCGACGACTGGCAGGAGGTTATGCCTATTACCGAGAGCGAGTTTATCGGCTACGACACCCTCACGGCCGATGTGCGTATTGCCCGCTACCGTCGTGTTAAGAGTAAGAACAACGTGACATATCAGCTCGTCTTCGACCATACGCCCTTCTATGGCAACTCGGGCGGTCAGATTGGCGACATAGGTTATATCGAGAGCGCCAACGAGAAGATAGAGATTGTGGCTACGGAGAAGGAGAACGGCCTTATCATCCACATTGTTAAGAGCCTTCCGGAGAACCCCGAGGCTACGTTCCGCGCTGTGGTAAACGAAGATGCTCGCCAGAAGGCAGCGAACAACCACACGGCAACGCACCTTGTGGACTACGCCCTCCGCACCGTCCTCGGCACGCACGTCGAGCAGAAGGGCTCGATGGTAGGCCCCATGGGCTTGCGCTTCGACTTCTCACACTTCCAGAAGGTTACGGCCGAGGAGATTCGCGAGGTTGAGCGCCTGGTGAATAAGATGATTCGCACGAACTATCCCCTTGTCGAGAACCGCGAGGCTACGATGGCCGAGGCTGAGGCTGCAGGTGCTATCATGCTCTTTGGCGAGAAGTATGGCGAGAAGGTGCGCATCGTGAACTTTGGCCCCTCGACGGAGCTTTGTGGCGGTACGCATACATCCGCAACAGGTACTATCGGCTTCTTCAAGATTATCTCCGAGAGTGCTATCTCGGCCGGTGTGCGCCGTATCGAGGCTGTGACGGGTGAGGCTGCCGAGGCTATCATCTACTCGGCTCAGGATATGATCACCTCACTTGAGCAACTTGTCCACAACCCCAAGGTCGTGCAGGCTATCGAGAAGATGATGGAGTCGAACGAGGCCCTTGGTCGCGAGGTGGCAGAGATGCGCAAGGAGAAGGTCGTGCAGCTTGCCGAGAGCCTTGCCAAGAATACGCCACTGCGCAGTGGCGTGCAGCTTATCTCGCACACGGCAAACAACACTCCCGAGGTTATGAAGGACTTGGCATTTGCTTTGCGTGCTCGTATCTCGGAGCGCCTCGTCATGGTCGTAGGTAACCTCTTCGACGGCAAGCCTACGCTCAATGTGATGCTCTCGGATGACATTGTGGCTATGGGCGTAGATGCCGGAGCTACGGTACGCGAGGCTGCAAAGCTGATGAATGGCGGTGGCGGTGGCCAGAAGCACTACGCCACGGCTGGTGGCAAGAACCCCGAGGGCTTGCAGGCTGCGGTAGATAAGGCTGTAGAGATTATCATGGCGCAGATTAAGTAACGAATGATATTAACTAAGATAAGATTATGAGCAATAAGGTTTTATTGATGATATTGGATGGCTGGGGTAATGGCGACCACTCGAAGTCGGACGTTATCTACACGATGCACCCCGCCTATATCGAGGCTATGACAGCAAAGTACCCCCATGCTGAGCTTAAGACCGATGGCGAGAATGTAGGCCTCCCCGAGGGTCAGATGGGTAACTCGGAGGTGGGCCACCTGAACATTGGCGCCGGCCGTGTGGTATACCAGGACTTGGTGAAGATTAACCGTGCCTGCCGTGATAACTCTATCCTTGAGAATAAGGAGGTCGTTGCAGCCTTTGAGTACGCCAAGCGCGAGGGTGTGAACGTACACTTCATGGGCTTGGTGTCGGATGGTGGCGTGCACTCGTCGCTCGACCACCTCTTTAAGCTCTGCGACATTGCCAAGTACTACGACATAGCTAATACCTATGTTCACTGCTTCATGGATGGCCGCGACACCGATCCCCGCAGCGGCAAGGGCTTTATTGCAGCCCTTGAGGAGCACATGGCAAAGTCTACGGGTAAGATTGCATCAATCATCGGCCGCTACTACGCCATGGATCGCGATAAGCGCTGGGAGCGTGTTAAGATTGCCTACGACCAGCTTGTTGATGGCGTGGGCGAGAAGTCGACAAATATGGTCGAGGCTATGCAGAAGTCGTACGACGAGGGCGTTACGGATGAGTTCGTTAAGCCTATCGTGAATGTAGACACGGAGGGCAACGCCATAGGCACGATTAAGCCTAACGATGTTGTCATCTTCTTCAACTATCGCAACGACCGCGCCAAGGAGCTCACCATCGTGCTCACGCAGCAGGATATGCCCGAGGAGGGTATGCACACCATGCCGTTGTACTACTGTTGCATGACCCCCTACGATGCTAAGTTCGAGGGCTTGCACATCCTGTTCGATAAGGAGAACGTGCCTAACACCATTGGCGAGTATATCGCCAACCAAGGCCTGAAGCAGCTGCGCATTGCCGAGACGGAGAAGTATGCCCACGTGACCTTCTTCCTTAACGGTGGCCGCGAGGATAAGTTTGCCGAGGAGGAGCGCATCCTCGTAGCATCGCCCAAGGTTGCAACCTACGACCTCCAGCCCGAGATGTCGGCATACGAGGTTAAGGATAAGCTGGTCGAGGCGCTGGGCGAGCAGAAGTACGACTTCATTTGCTTGAACTTTGCTAATGGCGACATGGTAGGCCATACGGGCGTGTATGAGGCTATCGAGAAGGCTGTTAAGGCTGTCGACGAGTGCGTCGCGGCTGTTGTCGAGGCTGCCAAGGCTAACGGCTACGAGGTCGTGCAGATTGCCGACCATGGCAATGCCGACAACGCTGTGAATGCTGACGGCACACCTAATACGGCACACTCGCTCAACCCTGTGCCTATCGTTGTGGTGTCGGATAGGGTAGCGAAGGTTAAGGATGGCATCCTTGCCGACGTAGCCCCCACGGTGCTCGACCTTATGGGCCTTGCTAAGCCCGCCGAGATGACCGGCAAGTCGCTCGTGGAGTACAAATAATAGGCTAACATAACCTAATTCCGCCTCTCGTTATTATGCGGGAGGCGTTTTTTTGTATTCTATACGAACAATGCCCCCAGAGAGTGTTGTTCGTTTCGGAAATAATGCTTAATTTTGTGTAACTGTTTGGCAAACAATACAAACACATACACTATGAAAAGATTATTTTTTGTCCCTATTGCTTTCGGGCTCATGGTCGGCTGTACGTATGACGACACGGAGTTACGACACTCAATCGAGCAGATACAAGACGAACAAGAGCAGATGCAGGAGCAGATTGATGCCCAGCAAGCATTGCTCAATGCTCTTGCCAATAATCTCACGATTATCAATGTCGCCCAAACCGAGGATGGCTTTGTCGTAAACTTCTCGGACGGCTCTACAATAACCATCAAGCATGGTAAAGATGGCGAGAAAGGCGAACAGGGAGAGCAAGGTGAAAAAGGCGATACCGGAGAACAAGGAGAGCAGGGCGAGCCTGGCGATACGTTCTTTACGGATGTTATCGTGGGCGAAGACGAGGTGACCTTTATCCTTGCCGACGGCACGGAGATAACCATCCCGTTGAGTGGCAGCGACGAGGGTGGCAATGATGGCGACGGCGACTTTACGGATAACCCCGTCGTTCCCGCGAATAACATCTGGTACACAACGAAATATGGCTATCCGATAGAGCTCCAAGTAACAGAGGGTTATAGCGGAAAGGTTATGTCGCACACCTACGAGGATGGATACGGTAAGATCGTCTTCGACGACGATGTCACCACCATCCCATTGAACGCCTTTAGAGATTGCACCACGCTCACAAACGTATACCTTCCCGAGTGCGTTAGGACGATTGGGTATGAGGCATTCTCTGGTTGCAACTCTCTGACAAGTGTAACTATTCCCGATAGTGTTACTTCTATTGGATATGACGCATTCTCTTGGTGTACCTCGCTGGTAAGCATAGCTATTCCCGATAGTGTTACAACGATTGGATGGTATGCATTCTATCGTTGCGACTCGCTTGCAAGTGTAACTATTGGCAATAGCGTTACTTCGATTGGAGATTATGCATTTGGTTATTGCACCTCACTGACAGATGTAGCTATTCCCGATAGTGTTACAACGATTGGAGATGATGCATTCTATGGTTGCAGCTCGCTGACAAGTGTAACTATTCCCGATAGTGTTACTGAGATTGGATGGATGGCATTCGCAGGTTGTACCTCGCTGGTAAGCATAGCTATTCCCGATAGTGTTACAACGATTGGAGATTATGCTTTTGGTTATTGCGACTCTCTGACAAGTGTTACTATTCCCGATAGTGTTACTACGATTGGAAATTATGCATTTGGTTCTTGCGACTCTCTGACAAATGTTACTATTGGCAATGGTGTTACTTCGATTGGAGATTATGCATTCATATATTGTACCTCGCTGGAAAGCTTTAATGGCAAATTTGCCTCAGAAGATAATCGTTGTCTGATTATTGATGGCGTATTACATTCATTTGCACCATATGAAATAACAGAATATTCTATTCCAGATGGCGTAACTACAATTGAAGATTATGCATTCCGTGAATGCACCTCGCTGACAAGTGTAACTATTCCCGATAGCGTTACTTCGATTGGGGATCTTGCATTCTATGATTGTAACTCGCTGACAAGTATAACTATCCCCGATAGCGTTACTTCTATTGGAAATGAAGCATTCTATAGTTGCGACTCGCTGACGAGTGTATATTGCAAGCCGACAACTCCGCCAAGCTTGGGAGAGGATGCTTTCAAATGGTATGATCGTAGTTGGAATTCGGTCAATATTGGGTGCGCGCTTTATGTTCCTACAGCTTCTGTTGAGGCATATAAGTCGGCAGCATATTGGAGTGACTATGCGTCAGATATCGTTGGCTACGAGTTTTGAGCTGCGTTCAATGAGTAATTAGTAGTGAGAAATTGGGGCTGCGCATGCGCAGCCTCTTTTTTGCCCCCGCCCTCCCCACTGCTCACGCCTCCAT
>JAFTNV010000022.1 GCA_017451685.1 Alistipes sp. | reverse complement strand
CCGCTACCAGCTCTATCAAAAACTTTAAACTATGCCACGTTCAGTCAACGCTGTTGCGTCACGCGCAAGAAGAAAGAAGGTTTTGAAACTTGCCAAGGGTAACTTTGGTTCAAGGGGAAACGTATGGACAGTTGCGAAAAACACTGTCGAGAAGGGTTTGCAGTTTGCCTATGCACACCGTCGTGAGAAGAAGAGAACATATCGTTCATTGTGGATTGTTCGTATCAATGCCGCAGTACGTATGCACGGTATGACCTATTCTGAGTTTATTGGCAAGATGAATGTTAAGGGTATCGCCCTCAACCGTAAGGTTTTGGCCGACCTCGCCCTCAACGAGCCTAAGGCATTTGAGGCAATTGTTAATGCAGTAAAATAGTATACCTATATAATAGGTGAGGGCTGATTCCTTTCGGAGTCAGCCCTTGTTGTTAATGAGTAGTGAGCTAATAGCAATGAGTAGTGAGCTAATAGCAATGAGTAGTGAGTAGTGAGTAGTGAGTAATTGTGGAATTTTTAATTTCATCGTAACTCATCAAAACTCATCAAAAAAAATGGGGCCCTATGGGGCGCTGTCGCTATCATCAAAACTCATCCTAACAACGGGGATGACTAATTTACTTTTTAGTCATCCCCAATTACTCACTACCAATTACTAATTACTTATTACTCACTTAACTAACGACTTCGGCGTTAACCTTAACGTAGTTGTAGCCGAGGCGCTTGAGTGCTACGGCAACGCCCGCCTCGAACATAACCTTCGTCGTGCGCGCAAAGACATGGAACGCCATGACGCTCTGCGCCTCGACCTGCTCCTTGCGTATGAGCGACAGCGCGCGCTCGGCAGTGGAGCGTATCAGCTCCTCGAGTTCCTCGGCACCCTTAGACTCCAAGGGCAGCGCCAGGAGCACCTCCGTGATATACTCGTCCATGCAGTCGAAGCCGCGGGGCTCGGTAAACATCTTATGAAAGTCCTCCGTCGCAGCGTAGCGGTTCCACTCCTTATCCCACAATACGGCAGCACCCATGCCCTCATACATGGCCCAGGCGATAGCCACAAGCGGGTACTTGCCTATCTCTGGCACGGCATCCGCCATATACGATGGTGCCGACGTGCGCCACTTCTCGTTCAACTCCTCGACCTCCAAGAGGCGACCCTCCAAGGCCTTCTTCTCCGTGAGGTGCTTCGTGAGGGCATCGCGTAGGCCCTCTTCGTACTTATTGAGTAGTTCGTGTTGCTGTTCTGTCATTTTATTTACGTTTTTTCGTTGTCTTCTTGCGCACCGACCAACCGAAGTGACCGATGAGCTTGCCAAGGGTGTAATACTCACCATGCGAGTAGACGATGGGCGAGGCCTTATCCAAGTGGAACTTACCCGTCGCAGGGTCTATATATCTGTCGTCGGCCTCGATGCCCACAACATCAGCGATGAACATATCGTGCGTGCCGAGCTCCACCACCTGCCTCACGCGGCAGCATATCGAGAGGGGCGCCTCGGCAATTATCGGGGCGCTAACATGCTCACACGCCATGGGCGTGAGGCCTGTAGCCTCCCACTTATTCACATCGCGGCCCGACTTAACACCGCACCAGTCCGTGGCACGTGCCATAGCCTCCGTAGTGAGGTTGATGACGAACTCGCCCGTGCGGCGGATGATGTCGTACGAGTGGCGCGACTTACGCACCGAGATGTAGCACATGGGTGGCTCGGTACATATCGTACCCGTCCATGCCACCGTGAGGAGGTTATACTCCTCTGGCGTGGCACCCACGCTCACCAACACTGCGGGCAGCGGGTATATCAGCGTGCCCGGCTTCCAACTCTGCTTTGCCATTGTCGTTATTGTTTAGTTGCCGTCGTAGCCCGTATCCTCGAGGAGGTTGCCCCCGAGGGCGGCAGCCACGGCAAGCTCGTCGCAGCGGTTGTTCTCCACCGTCGAGGCGTGGCCCTTGACCCACACGAAGCGTACATGGTGGCGACGGTATACCTTGAGGAAGCGCATCCACAGGTCGGGGTTCTTCTTCCCCGCGAAGCCCTTACGCTCCCAGCCGAAGACCCAGCGCTGGTTTACCGCCTCGATGACATACTTCGAGTCGGAGTAGAGCGTGACGTTCGACCCCTCGAACTTCAGCGCCTCCAGCGCCACGCATACGGCCATAAGCTCCATGCGGTTGTTCGTCGTCAGGCGGTAGCCCGCCGAGAGCTCCTTGCGGTGTACGCCCGAGAGGAGGACTATGCCATAGCCCCCCGCACCTGGGTTGCCACGTGCCGAGCCGTCGGTATATATCGTTATGTCGGCCATTAGCTGAGGGCCTCAATCTGTGCCTTCAACGCAGCAATCTTAGCCTCGGCATCGGCCTGCTTTGCGCGCTCGTTTGCTACAACCTTCTCGGGTGCCGACGACACAAAGCGCTCGTTCGAGAGTTTCTTCATCACCGACGCGAGGAAGCCCTCCACATACTCGAGGTCGGCACGTAGCTTCTCCAACTCCGCCTCCTTGTCGATAGCGCCCTCCATGGGCACGAAGTACTGCGTGGTCTTGACGATGAATGCCGCAGCCGTGGGATCCTTCTCCGTGACAGCCTCCACGGCCTTGAGGTTGGCCATCTTCACGATGACAGCCTCGAACTCCACGGGGTAGTTCTCATCGGCGATATAACGAAGCGTGAGCGCCTCCTTCTGTGCTATGTTCTTCTGCTTGCGTATGTTACGTATCGCGGTGATGACCTCCTCAACGAGGGCGAAGCGTGCGAGAATCTTATCGTCGGCCTTGTGCTCGGCCTTAGGCTCCGCGGCGATGACGATAGAGCATACATCCGTCTCGGGCTTCAAGTCCTGCCATATCTCCTCCGTGACAAACGGCATGAAGGGGTGCAACAGGCGCAGCAACTCGTCCACATAGTGCTTCGTGCGGGCAAGTGTGGCGGCATCAATGGGGCACTGGTATGCGGGTTTCACAATCTCTAAGTACCAGCCACTGAAGTCGTCCCAGAAGAGGCGGTAGAGCTCCGTGAAGGCCTCAGAGATGCGGTACTGCTCCATGTCGTGATGTACGCGCTCGATACGCTCGCGCATGACCTCGTCGAACCATGCTATGGCCTGCTTGGCAGCCTCGGGCTGTGCGATGGTAGCATCCACCTCCCACATGTTGATAAGGCGGTAGGCGTTCCATATCTTATTGCAGAAGTTACGTCCCTGCTCGCAGAGGGCCTCGTCGAACATAACATCATTACCCGCAGATGTAGACATGAGCATCGCCACGCGCATGCCGTCAGCGCCATACTTGGCGATGAGGTCGAGCGGGTCGGGCGAGTTGCCGAGCTGCTTCGACATCTTACGGCCGAGCTTGTCGCGCACGATGCCCGTGAAGTATACGTTCTTGAAGGGGCGCTCGCCACGCCACTCGTAGCCCGCCATAATCATGCGTGCCACCCAGAAGAAGATGATGTCGGGGCCCGTGACGAGGTCGTTGGTGGGGTAGTAGTATTTAATCTCTGCGTTATCGGGGTGGCGTATGCCGTCGAATACCGATATGGGCCATAGCCACGACGAGAACCACGTGTCGAGGACATCCTCATCCTGGCGTAGGTCGGCCATCGTGAGCGTGGCATCCTTCTCCTTGGCCAGAGCCAACGCCTCCTCGGCAGTCTCGGCGACGACATATCCGCCCTTGGGTAGGTAGTAGGCCGGTATGCGCTGTCCCCACCACAGCTGGCGCGAGATGCACCAATCCTTGATGTTCTCCATCCAGTGGCGGTAGGTGTTCTTATACTTTGCGGGAACAAACGCTATAATGTCTTCCATCACGGCCTTCGTCGCGGGCTCGGCAAGGCGCTCCATCGAGAGGAACCACTGCATCGAGAGCTTAGGCTCGATGGCCACACCCGTGCGCTCCGAGTAACCCACATTGTTGGTGTAGGGCTCAACCTTCTCCATGAGGCCTGCGTCGGTGAGATCCTTCTCTATCTGCTTGCGGCAGTCGAAGCGGTCGACACCCACGTACATGCCCACCTTGTCGTTGATGGTGCCGTCGTCGTTGAAGATGTCGATAGACTCTAAGCCGTACTTCTCGCCAAGCATGTAGTCGTTAACATCGTGCGCAGGTGTCACCTTCAACGCTCCCGTGCCGAACTCGAGGTCTACATACTCGTCGCGGATGACGGGTATAGAGCGACCCACGAGGGGTACTATCACGCGGGCATCCTCCTTGAGGTGCTTGTAGCGCTCGTCGTTGGGGTTTACGCAGAGGGCCGTGTCGCCAAGAATAGTTTCGGGGCGCGTTGTTGCCACGACGATATACTCCTCCGAGCCCTCGAGCTTGTAGCGCAGGTAGTAGAGCTTACCGTTCGACTCCTTGTATATCACCTCCTCGTCCGAGAGGGCAGTCTTTGCAGAGGGGTCCCAGTTCACCATCCTCACACCGCGGTAGATAAGCCCCTTGCGGTAGAGGTCGACGAATACCTTCAACACACCCTCGGTGCGTGCCTCGTCCATCGTGAAGCATGTGCGCTCCCAGTCGCACGAGGCACCGAGCTTGCGCAGCTGGTTGAGGATGATGCCACCGTGCTTCTCCTTCCACTCCCATGCGTGGCGCAGGAACTCCTCGCGCGTGAGCGAGGCCTTGTCTATGCCCTCCTCCTTGAGCTTGGCGACAACCTTAGCCTCTGTGGCGATAGATGCGTGGTCGGTGCCCGGCACCCAGCAGGCATTCTTGCCCTGCATGCGCGCACGGCGCATGAGCACATCCTGAAGCGTGTTGTTGAGCATGTGACCCATGTGGAGCATGCCCGTCACGTTGGGCGGTGGGATGACGATACAATAGGGCTCTCGGTCGTCAGGCTCCGAGTGGAATAGGTTCTTCTCAATCCAGAAGTCGTACCACTTCTGCTCGATACTCTCGGGTGAATACTTGTCTGCTAACTGCATAGTCTATAATATTTTAATCGTTTGTATGCGTATGCGTAGCGCACGTATGCGCGTATAATCGGACAAAGATACAACTTTTTTTTGAATATTTTATTAGTGATCAATAATTAGTAATTAAGAAAAAATGACTATCTTTGTATGATTTACGCGCGCAAGCATATTAATAACGACAAAACATAACGACTATGCAAGAACAACAACCCAAGACATCGCTTCCGGAGAATGCCTATCGCGAGCTTCGTGAGGGCGAGGAGTATCAGCCCGTTATGGGCGCCAAGGAGTCGCCCGTGGAGGTCACGCCCTACTCCGTAAGTATCGGCATCCTCATGGCCGTGCTCTTCTCGGCAGCAGCGGCATACCTTGGCCTCAAGGTGGGTCAGGTATTCGAGGCGGCCATACCCATTGCCATCATCGCCGTGGGTCTCGGTCAGGTGCTCGGCAAGAAGAACATGCTCGGGCAGAACGTCATCATTCAGAGCATCGGCGCCTCGTCGGGTGTCATCGTGGCGGGTGCCATCTTCACGCTTCCGGCGCTCTACATCCTCGGCCTCGATGCGCAGTTCTATCAGGTGTTCCTATCGTCGCTCCTGGGTGGTATCCTCGGCATCGTGCTCCTCGTTCCCTTCCGCAAGTACTTCGTGAAGGAGATGCACGGCAAGTACCCCTTCCCTGAGGCTACGGCAACAACCGAGGTGCTCGTCTCGGGCGAGAAGGGTGGCTCGGGCGCTAAGATACTCGTCACGGCAGGACTCATAGGCGGTCTCTACGACTTCATCGTGTCGACCTTCGGCGCGTGGGTGTCGTCGCTATCTACGTCCATGTGGGCGTGGGGTAAGTGCCTCGCAGCAAACTACAAGCTCACCTTCGGCCTCAATACCTCGGCAGCAGTCCTCGGCCTCGGATATATCATCGGCCTCAAGTATGCCCTCATCATCACCGCGGGCTCGGCCCTCGTATGGTTCTTCATCGTGCCCCTCGTAGGCTCGTTGGAGGCTGCGGTGAATGCTTCGAGCATGGTCGAGTTGCTCGGCATAACGAATGCCAACATCATAGAGAACCCCTCGCTCCTCTTTGCCCCCGAGAACCTGTACACCTACATCGGTCGCCCCATAGGCATCGGTGGCATCGCCATGGCGGGCCTCATAGGCATCATCCGTCAGGCGGGCATCATAAAGAGCGCCCTGGTGCTCGCTAAGAACGAGTTTGGCGGCAAGAAGGTGGCTGCGGACGAGCCCCGCACGGGACAGGATATATCTATGAAGGTGATACTCACGATACTTATAGCTGCGCTTGTGGCTACGCTCTTCTTCTTCCAGTTTGGCGTGTTGGGCAACTGGACGCAGACCATCGTGGCGCTGGCCATCGTCTTTGTCATCGCCTTCCTCTTCACCACCGTGGCGGCAAATGCCATCGCCATCGTTGGCTCAAACCCCGTGTCGGGCATGACGCTGATGACCTTAATCTTGTCGTCCTTGGTGCTCGTATCAATAGGATTGGAGGGCACAAGTGGCATGATTGCAGCGCTTGTTATCGGTGGCGTGGTATGTACAGCCCTCTCAATGGCGGGAGGCTTCATCACCGACCTTAAGATTGGCTACTGGCTCGGCACGACGCCTAAGAAGCAGCAGACATGGAAGTTCGTCGGCACGTTTGTGTCGGCAGCGACGGTTGCGGGCGTGATGATTATCATGAACGAGACCTACGGCTTCACGGCCGAGGCTGCCGAAGCTCTCGGCAATAAGGAGCCTCTGATTGCACCCCAGGCTAACGCCATGGCTGCGGTCATCCAACCTCTGATGATGGGTGGCGTTACGCCATGGTTGCTCTACGGCATAGGCGCGGGTCTTATCCTCGTGCTCACGCTCATAGGCGTGCCCGCGTTGCCCTTCGCTCTCGGTATGTTCATCCCCATGCACCTCAACGCTCCGCTCGTGGTGGGTGGTATTGTGGCATGGGCTGTAAACCGTCATAAGGATGCGGAGAAGGCTAAGGCCAACAATAACCGCGGTACGCTTATCGCCTCGGGCTTCATCGCCGGTGGCGCATTGATGGGTGTCGTTAGCGCCATCCTCGCCTTCGCGGGTGTGGACTGGATGATGACCGACTGGGCCGACTCTATGGGTGCGGTATACCTCGGCATCGTGGCTTACGTGGCCCTCATCGCCTACTTCATCTGGCACGCGCGCCGCGCCAAGATTGGCGAGTAGAGCAAAGGGTGAGAAGATAGGGGGATTTGGGAAATTAAGGAAAGTAAGGAGATTAAGGAGATTAAGGAGATTAAGGAGATTAAGGAGATTAAGGAGATTAAGGAAACACCATTAATAGCTCCCTAAATTCCCTAAACTCTCTAAATTCTCTAAATTCTCTAAACTCTCTAAACTCTCTAAACTCCCTAACCATATTACTAATTAAAGGATTAATAATTAAAAACGCTATATATACGCTATGGACTTAAAAGAACGCTTCTTGAAATATGTGTCGTTCGACACGCAGTCGGACGAGGCGAGCACCTCGTTCCCCTCGACAGATAAGCAGCTCGTATTGCTCCGCCACCTCAAGGAGGAGCTCGAGACTATCGGCCTCAAGGAGGTCACGATGGATGAGTATGGCTATGTCATGGCCACGCTCCCCGCAACGAAGGGATACGAGAATGTGCCCACGATAGGCTTCATCTCGCATGTGGACACCGCGCCCGACATGAGTGGTGCGGGTGTAAAACCTCACATCTTGGAGAACTACGACGGCAGGGATATACGCCTTGGTGGCGATGTGTGGCTCCGCGTTGAGGAGTTTCCCGAGCTCACGTTCTTCAAGGGACACACGCTGATACACACGGATGGCACGACGCTCCTCGGTGCCGATGATAAGGCTGGCGTTGCCGAGATTGTCACCGCCGTAGAGTGGCTTCAGGCACACCCCGAGGTGGCACACGGCAAGATACGTGTGGGCTTCACCCCCGACGAGGAGATAGGCCGTGGCGTGGACTACTTCGACGTTAAGAAGTTCGCTGCCGACTTCGCCTATACGATGGATGGCGGCATGGAGGGCGAGTTGGAGTACGAGAACTTCAACGCTGCGGGTGCTAAGATAACCATCGCGGGCCGCAACGTACACCCGGGCATGGCTAAGAATAAGATGATTAACGCCATAGACATCGCCTGCGAGCTCAATGCCCTGCTCCCCGCCGCAGAGCGCCCACAGCATACGGAGCATTATGAGGGCTTCTTCCACTGCGTGGGCATCAAGGGTAGCGTCGAGGAGGCTGAGATAAGCTACATCATCCGCGACCACGACACGGATAAGTTCGAGCATAAGAAGCAACTCATGTGGGATGTCGTTAATTTCCTTCAGCGTAAGTATGGCGAGAAGGTCTTGACGCTGGCGATACGCGACCAGTACTACAATATGCGTAAGATGGTCGAGCCTCACCCCCAGGTTATCGAGAAGGCTAAGCGTGCGATGATTGAGGCGGGCGTGAAGCCGCAGGTTAAGCCCATACGTGGTGGTACGGATGGCTCGCGCCTCTCGTTCATGGGTCTGCCGTGCCCCAACATCTTCACGGGCGGCATGAACTTCCATGGTCGCTACGAATACGCCTCGCTCACGACGATGCAGAAGGCTACGAATACCATCATCAACCTTGCACGCATCTGGGCCGAGTAGTGAGTAGTGAGTAATGAGCAGTTCTTTCAAATGAGTAGTGAGTAGTGAGTAATGAGTAGTTAATGAATTTTATTATCAATTAAAATAAAAAACCTTAATTACTCACTCCTCACTCCTCGCTACTAATTAAAATTAGGACGTTATGAATAATCAATATGGATATGTGAGGGTTGCTGCGGCGGTGCCGAGGGTGCATATCGCCGATGCTCGACGTAATGCCGAGGGTGCTCTCAAGATTATGCAGGATGCCTTCAAGGAGGGTGTCGAGATTGTTGTCATGCCCGAGTTGTCGCTCGTGGGCTACACCTGTGGCGACATGGTGCTTCAGAATAAGCTCCTCACGGATGCCGAGCGCTCGTTGGCATGGCTCATGGAGGAGACGGCGGATATTCCCACCGTGGGTATCGTTGGCCTCCCCGTGGTCTTTGCCGACCGCCTCTACAACTGTGCTGCCATCTTCGGCCAGGGACAGCTGTGGGGCATCGTGCCCAAGTCGTACATCCCCAACTATGGCGAGTTCTCGGAGCTCCGCTGGTGGGTGTCGGGCTACGCCATCAAGGATCGCATGATACGCTTCGCGGGCCAGGAGTGCCCCTTCGGTAGCGACCTCATGTTCGACCTCCATGGCGTTGAGTTTGGCGTGGAGATATGCGAGGATATGTGGGTTCCCGTGCCACCGTCGTCTATGCAGGCGGTGCAGGGCGCGAAGCTTCTGTTCAACCTCTCGGCCTCGCCCGAGTCGGTATGTAAGCACGACTACCTCATCTCGCTCATCGCCGAGCAGTCGTCACGCACGATGGCAGCATACGTGTACGCCTCGTCGGGACATGGTGAGTCGTCGAGCGACTTGGTCTTTGCGGGCAATGCCGTCATCGCGGAGCTCGGCAGGGTGCTGGGCGTGAGCGAGCGCTTCGTGCGCAACGACCGCATGGTCATCGCCGACATAGATGTGGAGTATATCTCTACGCGCCGCACGGCACGTAATACGTTCTACTACCCCGAGGCTCCCGAGATGCGCGTTGTCGAGGTCGATGTCGACGAGATATGCTACCAGGGCGATGTGCGCCGTCATATCGAGCCCTTGTACTTTGTTCCCGAGGATGAGGCCGACCGCGCCATCCACTGCCGCGAGGTATTCGCCATACAGAGTGCGGGTCTTGCCCAGCGCTTGGAGCACACATCATGCACGAAGGCCGTCATCGGCATCTCGGGAGGCTTGGATTCTACGTTGGCTCTCCTTGCTGTGTGCGATACGTTTGACCTCCTCGGCCTCGACCGTAAGGGCATCATCGGTGTCACGATGCCTGGCTTCGGCACCACCGACCGCACCTACCAGAACGCCCTCACCATGGTCAGGGAGCTTGGCTGCACGCTACGTGAGATACCCATCACGGATGCTTGCACGCAGCACTTCAAGGATATAGGCCTCGATGCTAAGGAGCGCTCCGTGGCATACGAGAACTCGCAGGCGCGTGAGCGCACACAGATACTTATGGATGTGGCTAACATGTGTGGTGGCATGGTCATCGGCACGGGCGACATGAGCGAGCTGGCGCTCGGCTGGGCTACGTATAATGGCGACCAGATGTCGATGTACGGCATCAACTCGTCGGTGCCCAAGACCCTCGTGCGCTATATGGTCGAGTGGTACGCCGAGAACCGTGCTGAGGGAGTATTGCGCACAGCCCTCCTCGATGTTGTCGCCACGCCCGTGAGCCCAGAGTTGTTGCCTGCCGATGGCGAGAAGATAGCACAGAAGACCGAGGATATCGTGGGCCCCTACGACCTCCACGACTTCTTCCTCTACTGCGCTCTGCGCCGCCGCTATGCACCGTCGAAGATTGCCATGCTGGCATCTATCGCCTTCGAGGGTGTGCACGACAAGACCACCATCGTTAAGTGGCTCAAGGTATTCTTCCGTCGCTTCTTCACACAGCAGTTCAAGCGCTCGGCTATGCCCGATGGCCCGAAGGTGGGTGCTGTGGGTCTCTCGCCACGTGGCGACCTACACATGCCCTCGGATGCCCATGAGCGCGCATGGTTGCAGGAGGTCGAGGATATGGAGAAGGAACTCGATAACCTATAATGTATATGAGAAGATTCGTTGTCGTCATGCTCTTTGCGGTTGTGGGGCTTGTGGCCTCTACCACCGATGCCTCTGCGCAGTTCGACCTGTCGCGCGCCCTCAACTCGTTGCTTGGCGCCAAGGATAAGGTTAAGGAGAAGGAGGCTGTGGAGCCCGCGAAGACACCCTACGATACCCTTGCCGAGCAGGCGGTGTCGCCCTCGAAGCTCACGGGCGTGTGGCTCTACCACTCTGCCACTGTCGAGTACCTCGGTGCTAACCCCCTCGCGGATGTCGCCCTCGCACAACTCGAGGGCTATGCCCAGGCGGAGTTGCGTGGCGCGGGTGTGCTGCCCGGATTCTTCGGCCTTACCCTCCGTCGCAATGGTGTCGCCTACCTCAGCCATGAGGACGACATCTACGAGGGTAGATATAAGTATAACTCATCCGATGCCTCCGTCACCATCTCGACTACCGTCAACGACATGACCCTCTCTCTCGGTGGCTATGTCAAGCAGTCGGGCACACGCATGGAGCTACTGTTGGATGCTGCCGATGCCATGACTCTCTTCAAGGAACTCTTCCCGGAGTATAAGACCAACAGCATGGTCATCTCTGCCGATGCTGCCATCAAGAGTTTCGGGGATGTGTTCATTTCTATCCGCTTCACACGGTAATTTGTTGTGATAAGGGGTCGATTGCGTCCCCTAACAAAAAATCCCGACAGTGGGACGTACATCTAAGTACTACCCATCGTCGGGATTTTTGCCGAGTGTTGCACTCGGCACCCTTCTGACAACAAATTCTACCGCGTGTAGAATCTAATGAGCCCCTATAAAATTAAAAATTACTAATTGAAGGTAATTACTCACTACTCACTACTCACTACTCACTACTCACTACTCACTACTCATTACGAAGTATGGCTTCTGCCCATGTCATATCCTCGGGCGTTGTGAGCTTTATGTTCTGCCTCTCGCCCTCGATGAGCGTTATCGTTCCCCCTGCGGCCTCCACCACCGAGGCGTCGTCCGTGAACGAGGCATCGTAGGGTAGCGTATAGGCGTTGCGCAGCACCGCGGCCCTGAACACCTGGGGTGTCTGCACAGCACGTAGCTCGCTGCGCGGAACTATCGCGGAGCCATCGCCCACGATGCGACGTATGCTATCGACGACATCCACCACGGGGATGACGGCAGCGTGCCTCTCCACCTCCATCATGGCGCGCAGCACGAGTTTCTTGGATACTAAGGCTCTCACGCCATCGTGCACGGCTATATACTCCACCTCCGTGGCGAGGGCCTCGATGCCCGCCTTGACGGAGTCGTAGCGCTCCTTGCCTCCCGCGACAACCCTATGCACGGCGACATCGAAGCGTGCCGCGAGGTTCTTCCATAGCGCGATATGCTCCTCGGGGAGTACCACGACAATGTCGGCACCGGGCAGTGCCTCCGCGAAGGTGTTTATCGTGCGCGCCACGACGGGCATGCCACCGAGAATCATGAACTGCTTGGGTAGCGACGACTGCATGCGTCGCCCCGACCCTCCGGCTACAATTATTACTCCTCGCTTTGCCATATCAGTTTTGTTCCAAACCCTAAGGTGTTGTCCGTAAGTTTCATCATCGTGGGCTCCACGACCCATAGCGTGAGCGGTGCCACGGCAGCGTATGGGAAGCGCTTGAGATATACGCTCTTAGCCTCGTCGTCACCCCTCATGGCACGCCCCACAACCTGTAAGCCCTGCACGCGACCCACCACGCGCGTCTCGAGGACTACGCTTAGGGCCACGCTGTTGTGTGCCTCCATCTCGGCACCGTGGCGCGTCGTGATGTCGGAGGTGAACACAAACCTGTTGCGCTCCTTGTCGTAGGCGTAGAAGCAGTTTGCCACGTATGGCTCGCCCTGGCTGTTTGCGGTGGCTAAGGTGAGCACATGGTGCTTGGCGATGAAGCGCACGAAGCGCTTGTCTATGTCGTTACTCTGCATTGTCGGTGCTTGCTGCTGTGGCCTCCTCCTTCGCAGGGAAGATGTCGCTGTCGGTTATGCGCTCCTCGGCCGTAGCCACGCCCTCGAGCTCCTTGATTACGCGGTCGCGCACCGCCTCGAAGCGCTCCTTATGCTCCGCCTTTATGGGCTCTGCGGGCTCCTGCGGCACCTTTAGCGGGTCTATGGCCTTGCCATTCTTCCAGATGCGGTAGTCCAGATGCGGGCCCGTAGATGTTCCTGTCGAGCCTACGTAGCCTATGAGCTGTCCCTGCGACACGCGCGTACCCACACGTATGCCCTTGGCGAAGCCACGGAGGTGGAGGTATCCCGTCACGATGCTTCCCGCATGCTGAATTTTGAGGGTGTTACCACCGCCGCCACCCCAGCCGGCAAAGATGACAACGCCATCGGCCACAGAGTGAACATGTGTGCCCGAGGGGGCGGCATAGTCCACGCCATGATGCGGGCGGTAGACCTTATGCACGGGGTGCAGTCGTGCGTTTGAGAACTTTGAGCTTATGCGCGTATACTTTAGTGGCGCCTTCAGGAGCTGCTTGCGTAGCGACTCGCCATTAGCCTCCCAGTAGCGTAGCTTACCCTCCTCCTGAGCGTAGGGTATGGCGTAGTATGTCTTGCCTCCGTGGTGGAACTCAGCACCCCAGATGCGACCTATGCCCACGGATGTGCCGTCGACATACTTCTCGTCGTAGATGACCTTAAAGGAGTCACCCGCCTGTATGCCGAAGAAGTCCACCGTCCACTGATATATATCCTCGAACTCGGCGGCGAGGGCGTAGGGTAGGTCTTGCTCCATGATGGCACCCCATAGCGACGATGTTATCACCGCCTCGCGACGCTGGCGCACGATGTCCACGGGGCGCGCGCCGAGCGATATGCTCACGCTGTCGCCCACAAAGCCAAAGACGACATAGTCTATGGCGTTGCGGTGGTAGACGACATAGTCGACCACGTCGCGCTCACCGAGCGTGTCGGAAATGTGGCGCGTGAAGGTGGTGTAGGCCTTATCTGCGCGTATCTGTCGTAGGGGGAATATGTCCTTTGCGGCCTTGTCGAGGCGGTCGACCATCACGGCAGATATGCCTCTGCGCCCGAGGATGCCACCCACGGTCTCGCCCGTGCGCACGGTGTCGTTCTCGATGACGTAGCCCTCGATGTCTATGCCGTAGAGCAGCGTAGGCTCCTTTACCTCGGCCACGCTCGTTGTCTTGCTTTCCTCCTTGTCGGTGAAGAACCCGCCACATGCCGTCACGAATATGAGCAGCAGTGTAGTCAATCGCATCAATCTCTTCATATTCGGCAAAGGTACGATTTATTTTGTTCTTTGCCTAATATTTATATTATATATGTATCGCTGTGACGTAAAAAAATCGCGCAAAAGGTAGTACGATTTGGTCGTTACAAAAAAATACACTATCTTTGACCGAATTGTAGGCTGAGCACAGCCCGATAGATGAATACTATGAAGGTAATTTTGGGCATAATATCGTGGATATATACGATGGTGATAATGATTCGCCATCGCCTCTACGATTGGGGTGTGTTCAAGAGCCACACCTTCGATATACCCATCGTGTGCGTGGGAAACATCACCGTGGGTGGCACGGGCAAGACCCCTATGGTTGAGTACCTTATCGCCACGCTCAGCACCGACTACCGCATTGCGGTCCTCTCGCGCGGCTATGGCCGTCGCACCAAGGGCTACCGCGAGGTGCAGACTACGGACTCGTACCTCGATGTGGGTGACGAGCCCCTGCAGATGAAGCTCAAGTCGCCCGAGACGGTCATCGTCGTATCGGAGGATAGGGTGGCGGGCATCGAGCGTATACGCAAGGAGCACCCCGACATCACGCTCATAATCATGGACGATGGCTTCCAGCACCGCAAGGTTAAGGCTAAGGTTAACATCATCCTCATAGACTCTACGCGCCCTGTGGAGGATGACAAGATGCTACCGCTGGGTCGTCTTCGCGACCTACGCTCGCGCCTCACAGCAGCACACCTCTTTGTCGTTACGAAGTGCTCGGACGAGATGACGCCGCTCGACAAGCGCCTATGGCGTAATAAGTTGCGCACGGTGGCATACCAGAAGGTATACTTCTCGCGCATCGAGAGCCGCAGGGTGTGCCCGCTCTTTAACTTCGACGACCGCGAGGAGGTCAACTATGGCCAGCAGGCGATACTCCTCTCGGGCATCGGCAACCCGCGACCCTTTGTCCGCGAGGCGGAGGTGCGCTTCAATGTCGTCGACAAGATGCTTTTTGGCGACCACCATAACTTCACCGCCGAGGATATGCGCCGCCTCTACGAGAAACTACGACATAACCCTCGCGCCATCATCATTATGACAGAGAAGGATGCCGTGCGCCTGCGCCGCTCGAAGCTCCCTGAGGCGCTGATGCGTGCCATGTACTTCCTGCCCATACATATCGACTTTGTCGAGGGCCCCGATACGGATCTGCGTGGCAACCTTATTGCTGAGATAAAGTACGAGGCGAAGAAGAATGTCGCAAATAGGTAACTAAACCGTTGATAACAAACGATAACGATATGATAAATAAGGTAATATTAGTCGGAAATGTGGGCATGGACCCCGAGGTTCGTACCCTTGAGACAGGCGTTAAGGTCACACGTGTGCGCCTTGCCACGTCGGAGCGTATCTTCAACCGCCAGACAAACGAGACCACCGAGCATACCGAGTGGCATACCGTCACACTGTGGCGTGGCCTTGCCGAGGTTGCCGATAAGTATGTGCGTCGTGGCTCACAACTCTATATCGAGGGTAGCCTTCGCACCCGCGAGTGGGAGCGTGAGGGTGTTAAACACTACGCCACGGAGATTGTCGCTGACGAGATGAAGCTCCTCGGCCGTCGCCAGGAGGGCGCAGCGCCACAACCCACGCAGCCCGCGTATCAACAGCCTGCACAGCCGGCATATCAGCCACAGGCTTCGGCACCAGCACCCGCACCCGCACCCGCACCTGCTCCCGCCCCCGCACTCCCTGCGGAGGATCCGGATGACCTTCCATTCTAAGGGACAACCAGGATAGCAAGGACAACAGAGACAACAACGATGTTCCGGACGCGATTCGTCTGCGTAGTCGTTTATCTCTCTGTTGTCTTTGTTGTTTTTTTTATCATCAATCGCATTATTCCATCACCCGCGCCAATCCCCATTTTTATGCAAAAAAATGCAATTGATGAAAGATAAATTTGTAAATCTGAATTTTAATTCATATTTTTGTATTTCGGTTATGCCTCAATGCGTTGTGGCGGTTGTGATAAGGCAACAAACTATTAAAAAATAACTATATGAAGAAGTTTTTTATGAATCTTAAGTCTGTGGTGGCTGCATTGGCTACAACAGCACTCCTGGCCTCTTCGGTTACGTCGTGTACGTATGACGACACCGAGATTTGGAAGGAGCTTGACTCGATTAAGCAGGAGGTGACCGACCTCCGCACGCAGGTGGAGAATGAGCTTGGCGCTCTCACCGACCTTGTGAACGGCATCGTCATCACCGAGGTGTCGCAGAAGAGCGACGGTAGTACCGAGGTTACGCTCTCGAACGGCATGAAGCTGACGATCTATCCCAAGGGTGCGGATACTCCCGCGAATGTTGTCACCGTGACCGAGATTGACGGTGTTCTCTACTGGGCACTCATCGACGGCCTGGGCACGACACACCCCATACAGGTTGGTGGCAAGAATGTTCCCGTTGGTGCTGTTGCACCCCAGACACGCGAGAGCGATGGCGCTATCGAGGTGTCGTTCGATGGTGGCACAACATGGATTACGACGGGTTATAGCGAGTCTGCGGCAGATGCGTTGTTCGTAGACATCGACGTTGTATACTCTGACTGGCAGGAGGACGAGGATGGCAATCCTATAGCTCTCTACTGCCTCATCACGCTCAACGATGGCTCGACCATCAAGGTGGGCATGCAGAATGGCCGCCTCATCCTTCCCTACGACTCGTTGTTTGCTGCCTACGGCTGCACCGTGCCCTTCACTGTTGATGCCGAGGATGCTGCCGACTTCATGACGCAGATACCTTCGGGCTGGGGCTGCGATGTAGAGCACGACACGAAGCGTGGCACCATGACGATGGTCTTCACCGCGCCTACGCTCGACGAGATTCTCGCAGGTGCTGCCGAGGCAGAGGGTATCGCTAAGTTGATGGTTGTCTTCAACAATGGCTCGTCGGCAATAGCACGCATCAAGCTCTCGACGAACGCTGCCGAGGTATACTTCACCGAGGAGGGCTTCCACATCCACGCGGGCTACGGCTTGAACTATATGCTCTACGGTATTGTTGATGCCGAGAAGTACGAGGAGACATACCTTCCGTACCTTAAGACGTGGTGCGAGAGCATCATGGACAATACGGCCGTGGATGGCGGTAATGCTCAGAAGTATGTTCGTCAGTTGTCGTTCATGGAGACTGTTGATGCCTATGTTACCTATGCTGATGCACGTAGCGCGAAGATGACGGCCGGCACGGAGTACACCTTCTGGTATGTGTCGCCCCGCACGGATGCCGATGGCGACTTGTACATCCTCGAGGATGAGATTATGACCGTTAACTTCACGCATACGGTGAGCACGTTTACGGTTGCGAATGCGGGCTTTACCGATGTGAACATCAAGCTCACGGCTACGGGCTCGAAGGGTTATATGCTCGGCTATAGCTTTGCTGAGGACTTCGATGCTGAGGCTCTCGCTGCATACTACACCGAGAATCCCGACTACCTCACCTTTACCAACGATGCTGCCACGTACGAGGGCTCGTTCCTTACGTTGTTCGACCCTGCCACGAAGTACCTCCTCCCCGATACGGAGTATGTAGCGTGGTATATCACGGATCGCGGTACGAATGTCATCCTTGAGGACAACGTGCGCCACTGGTCGTTCAAGACTGCGGCCTTTGCTGAGGGTGGCGATGTAGAGGTTAGCACGTCGAATAGCGTTATTGGCTATACAGACATCACCACTACGCTCTCAACAACGGCCGGCCATATCGCCATGTACTATATGTTTGTTCCGTCGTACGAGACTACAGCATACCCCGACGATGCGGCACGTGTGGCTGCTCTGTTGCGCGATGGTACGCGCGTAATCTCTACGGAGGCTGTCGAGGCTGCCTATACCAAGGCTAAGGCGGGCGAGGAGTTCACGCTCTTTGCTATGGCCGTAGGAGCTGATGGTAAGTATGGTAAGTTCTACTCGGAGGTGTTTAAGACTAAGAAGTTCGAGTATAACACGCTTAAGGTAGAGCTCGAGGTTAAGGAGTACACCTCAAGCAGGACTGCTGTTGCTGTCACCTGCGAGGGCGCTGCTAAGTATGTATATGTATGCGTTCCCACGAATAGCCGCGACTGGAGCGACTTCGGTGGCACTGCCAAGAAGGCGGGTGAGTATATCATCGCGCACCCCGAGGATAGCCGCATCTGCGACACCTCGAAGGAGGAGTACGCCATGGAGGAGGGCATGATAGTCATCTCGGGCCTCACTATCGACTTGGAGTATGCTCTTGTTGTCATGGCTGTTGATGCCGAGGGTATGTACTCGCAGCCCAAGGCGACATACATCATTCCCATCTCGGATTTGGGTACCGTTGTTAAGAAGACGGATGCTAACTGGGCCGAGGGTAAGCCTACGCTTACTATGGGTGAGACCAGCGATGTTGAGTTCTTCAATATCCAGTGGTTTATTCTTCCCCAGGAGGGCTATGTAGCCTACAGTATAGCCTTGCACCCCGACAACTTCGTAAACGAGGAGCTTGGCACTAATATCAATACTGTTGAGAAGCTTATCTCATACATGATATCTATGTGCGATACGGGCAAGAACGACGAGGGTCGCATGTGTGTATACGAGGAGGATGGCATCTATACACGTGAGTGGAAGACTATGGAGGATATCAACGGTGATGGTCGCTTTGATCATGATGAGTGGGTTACTAAGACTCAGGACTACACCGAGGGTGTCTACAATAAATGCTTCTATGGCACTAAGGGAGTGACTCTTATCTTCACCACATGGGTTGGCGAGGATGGCAACTTCCACGAGCCGTTTGTCTACGACCCCACCACCGAGAAGGAACTTACCGATTGGACTCTCGAGGAGGCTATAAATGGCTAATATAGCGACGATGCAAAAAGAGAGTGTCTGGCAAAACGCCAGACACTCTCTTTTTGTGCTCACACCTCACGGTTGGTCGCGCTATCGCACCACAATGCTGCGCACTATGTCGTGGCCGGCACGGCGGTTTATCTCTGCTGCGAGGCTGTCGCGCCGGTAGAATACCTCTTGTCGTGCCACGCCCGAGGTCATACCTATATATAATATGCCGCGCTCGAGGCGTACCTCGCGTGTCGCTGCGGCCATCTGTGGCCCCACAACCTCGGCCCAGATGTCGGGCACGCGACCCTCGGCAATCTTGCGCGCCACGTATGGTCGCTCGAAGAACTCGGTGAGTATCTCGCCTATGCTCCTTGGTGCTGTACGCTTCATCGCTCTATGCCTCCGTCGCTTATGGTGAATAGCTTGTAGTCGGCCTCGGCCACGCCGAGCGTGTGTTCAAGGCGGTGCTTGTTGCAGTCGGTTATGAGTATCTGCCCGAAGTCGTCACCGCCTACGAGCTTCAACAGCTGCGCCACGCGCCGCATGTCGAGCTTGTCGAAGAGGTCGTCCAAGAGGAGTATGGGCCTCATGCCCGTATGCTCGGCCATGAGTGCATACTCCGCGAGCTTGAGGGCTATGAGGAACGACTTCTGCTGCCCCTCGGACCCATACTTGCGTAGGGGGTAGCCCGCTATGGTGAATGCTATGTCGTCGCGATGTACGCCCGCTGTTGTGTGCTCGTTTACGATGTCCTTCTGACGACACGCGAGGAGTATCTCCGCGAGCGGTGCGTTGTGTAGCTCCGAGCGATACTCTATGCCTACCTCCTCGCGCCCCTCGGATAGTAGGGCGTAGTAGTGTGCCACGAGGGGTAACATGCGCTCTATTGCCTCCTTGCGCTTGCGGTATATAGTGTCGGCCGCAGCGCCGAGCATGCCGTCGTATATGAGGAGCATATCCTCCGCGGGCGATGCCTTGAGTAGCTTGTTGCGCTCTTGTAGTGCGCCGTTGTAACGCATGAGGGCTGCGAGATATGTGCGGTCTATCTGCGATATCAGACGGTTTATGTATCGTCGTCGCTCCTCCGCGGCATCGCTTATGAGGGCGGTGTCGGCGGGCGCCACGACGACTATAGGAAAGTGCCCCACGTGCTCCGATAGCTTGTCGTACTCCTTGCCGTTGCGCTTTAGGAGCTTACCCCCGCGCCGCGTGTAGCTGCATACAACCCTCTCGCGCCTCTCGCTGCATAGGAAGCTGCCGTCGATGATGAAACCCTCGGCGCCATGCTTCACGCTCTGCGTGTCGGCTATCGTGTGCATCGAGCGTGCGAGGGATAGGTAATGCACGGCATCGAGTATGTTGGTCTTTCCCGCGCCATTGTCCCCCACGAAGCAGTTTATACCCTCGGCCAGCACTACCTGCTCGTCGCTTATGTTCTTGAAGTCTACTATCGCTATCTTCTCTATCCTCATACTCCTGTGACTGTTAGTTGGTAATCGTCGGTTGGCGGGAGGGTCCATCGCCTTCCTCTCTGCAAATATACTCAAAAAACACCAAACCATACACTTTTTTACTCGTTCGCTATAATTTTTTTCACTTTCGTGCTCGTTGTTAGGAAATTATTTCTATATTTGTGGCGTAATTGGTGTTATAGGTAGTGAGAGTCAGTGTTTTGTGGTTAGTTTGTAATCCCTATCTCGTCATATTACATTGCCGGCTTCGGGCCTTGGCGTGTGCGCTGTGCGTGTTGTGCCGATACTTTGAGCCGAGGGCTGAGTGTTAAACGCTTGGCACTGTAGCAGACAAAAACCAAAAACCTTAATTATAAATTAACTATGAAAAAAATCTTTCTACAGGGGGAGGGTTATGTCGCACCCGAACTCGAAGTAATCTCTACGGTCGTAGAGCAGGGCTTCACAATGTCGGCGAACATCGACGATGCAGCCGAGGATCTGTATGGTGATTTCTAACAACTATTGCAACTATGAAAAATTTGTTTAAGAATTTGATGCTTGTTGCAGTAGCTGCAATGGCATTCACAGCATGTGAGAAGGGTAACGACGAGACTAACAAGACAGAGCAGAAGACCGTTATCACGGGTGTTGCTACCATCGCAAACGACGACACACGTTCAGGCTTCCTTTCTAAGGAGGAGGGCGAGACCGCTTACCAGTCAGCATGGGATGGCGAGGAGAAGATCGCTATCTTCTACGATGGTGGAAATACAGACACTACCGTTGATGCTGAGGGTAATTTTAGTGCAACTCTTGATGGTGCTGTTGCCTCTATCAACGTATGTTCACCCTATACAGCATGGTATTCTACAGATACTATGGACATGAATGTCCTTAAGACTCAGACGCCTCGCGCCAACTCAGTTGACCCTGCAGTTCACATTCTTCAGGCCAAGGATGTGGCTGTAGTAGACGGTGTCGCATCAGCGCAGATGAAGCACGAGGTAGCCTATGGTAAGATGACCGTTAATACTCCCGAGGATTTCGAGATTGCACGTGTTGAGCTTATCATTAATGGAGGTACCTCATACAACATTTATGCTACAAACGTAGTTGACAATGTATTCTGGTTTGCTGCTCAGGAGTTTACAGTAACCGAGCTTATCGTTAAGGCATTCAATGCTAATGGTAAGATGTACTCAAAGACTATCACTCCTACACCTGAGAAGCCTCTTGCTTTCGTGAAGGGTCGTGTATCTACATTCTCGGTTTCTAAACTCGAGACAGAGGCCGAACTCACTGTGAAATCTGCTGTGGCAGGTACACACTATTATGGTGGTACTGCGCAGGCCAACGATGTCCTTGTAACATTTACTATGTCAACGGATGAGACTTTTGCCGTAGCATTTAAGACTATGGGTAACAACTTTATCACTCCAGGTAATTGGCAGTCGAGCGATTGGCAGGCCGCTAACTATATTGCTGCCATTTATCACAATGGCACATATGTATCTGTGTACACGCCTATAGCTGTGTCTTATGCTGATGGAGTATATACAATCGCACCATTTAGCGTATACGAGTGGAATGTAGGTTACTATGACTTTATTGGTTACACTGGTGCTATTGAGGGCTTGGATGCTCCTGAGACTGGTAACGAAGGCGGTGAAGGCGGTGAGGATGTACCTGAGTTTACTATTCCCGGAGAAGGCAGTACGTATGATTATGATTTCACATACACAATACTCTCTGAGGGTCTTAATGAAAATAATGCTATAGAGGTAAAAACAACCAATGGTCTACGCTGGAATATTATTTTTAATTCTGGATTATCTGAAATTGAAGCTGGAGACTATAAGGCTGTTAGTTCGTTTAGTTCAAGTTCAGCCTTGGAGTGTAATACATATGATGGCGGTATAGAATATGATTCTAACCAATGGGGATATGCTGATGACTATGATAATGTAACGATTAACATACAGAAGTCTGGTGATTACTATTGTATAACCCTTATAGGCTCGGGTGGTTGGAATTTTGGAGATAAAAAATATCGTTGTGTATATATTGGCAAGATTAAGTAAAATACATATTCATCTTTTTCCGAGGCTCTTTCGAGGGCCTCGGATTTTTTTTTGTGGGTTTCTATGGGTTTCTATGGGTTTCTATGGGTTCCGATGAGCATTTTGTCATTCTGAACGGAGTGAAGAATCTGGCAGGGACAGCAGGGACAGCAGGGACTACAACGAAGTCGCAGCCAATATAGTCCGCATGGTCGTTTATCTCTCTGTGGTCTTTGTAGTCTCTGTTGTCTTTTTCTCCGCCCGCCCCCCCCCAAAAAAAAGCCTCCCACGCTATTGCGGGTTGCGCCATGCATAATTTTTTTGTTTTTACGAAATTTTTTCTACCTTTGTGGGTTGAAGTGCCATGTTGGCGCGAAGAAAGTGCATATATAAGTAATAATTAAATAATTAACGATTTATGGCAAACAAAGTACAGATGCCCGAGAACGACCTCATGGTCGAGACAAAGGGTAAGTTGGAGTTATTTTTTGACAAGTATGGCAACAAGCTCCTCAAGGGTCTTTTGGCTGTGACACTCATCGCCGTGGCAGTATTCGCATGGGTGAGCATATCGTCGAACAGCGACCTCAAGAGGGAGAATGCTGCGCAGGCAGCCCTCACCGTAGCCCTCACAACAGAGGGCGACGTAGCCGTCTTTGAGGCTATCGTGAACGAGTATGAGGGCACGAAGGCGGCAAACACCGCTGCATACCTCGCAGGTGCCGAGTATCTCAAGGCGGGCGACATCGCCAATGCCAAGGCTTCGTTGGCAAAGTATGCCGACGTTGAGGGTGCCGCAGGTGAGGTGATCAACGCCCTCGTATACACGCTCCGTGGCGACGTGGCTGTCGAGGAGAACGACCTTCAGACCGCTGCCGACCTCTACCGCAAGGCCATAGCTGCCAACGACGAGGCATCGAGCGTGGAGGCTGCAACGAAGAAGCTCGCCCTCGTGCTCGAGGCCATGGGCGACAAGTCAGCTGCCATGGAGGCATACAAGGCCCTCGTGGAGAAGCACCCCGACCTTAAGGCTCAGTACGCGAAGTACATCTTTGAGTAAGGCGTAGCGGTATGATGGTGGAGACAACGGCATCGAATATGAAGTTTGGCGTGGTCGTAGCGCGCGAGTTCGACGAGTACAACGACATGTATCTCATGCCCCTCGTCGAGCGTCTCACGCAGCTCGGATGCCTGGCGCAGAACATCGTCGTGAAGGTGGTGCCCACGGCACACGACATCCTCATGGCGACGATGTTCATGGCCGAGTACACCGATGTCGATGGCGTGATAGTCCTCGCACCACAAAACCGCGTGATGGGCACGCTATCGCTCATGAATGGCATCGTGCAGGTGCAGGTGCAGTGGAACATGGTCGTCGAGATTGGTGGCGTGGAGTGCGCCGACAACATCGTCGAGATGATAAACCTCCAGAACGACATGGAGATTGATGCGCCGGAGCTTACGCGACAGCGTAGTGGCGGAAATTTCTCATGAGGCTGAATAAAAAGTGTATTTTGTCGTTATGCTCGCCCTCAAAATCCTCATTTACGCCAAGTAAACTGCGGTTTTTCGGGCTTCACAGGCCTAAAACTACATCTTTTTATTCAACCTATGACGCAATAGGGATGGCTAAAAAATAGTCATCCCTTTGTCGTAATAAGAGCCCACAATTACTAATTAAAAATTTACTGATTACTCATTGCTGTTGTTATTTTTTTTGTACCTTTGCATTTATGGATATGCGTTATACATACGACGGTGTGGAGCTCGCCTACAGCATTGAGGGCGAGGGTGATACGGTGCTCCTGCTCCACGGCTGGGGCTGCGACCGCAGCATCTGGCAGCCTACGGCAGAGTTGCTGAAGGGCTCCTATCGCGTTGTCGCTGTCGATTTTGCCGGCTTTGGCGCGAGTGCCGAGCCGAGGTCGGTGTGGGGTGTCGAGGAGTATACGCGCTCCATCGAGGCGTTGGTTGCTGAGCTCGGCATCGTGCGCCCCGTGCTTGTGGGTCACTCCTTCGGAGGCAGGGTATCGATACTCTACGCCTCGCGCAACGAGGTGTCGCGCGTGGTGCTCACGGATGCTGCGGGCGTAAAGCCACGTCGCACGTGGAGCTACTATCGCAAGGTATACACCTACAAACTATTGAAGCACGCCCTGCCCATACTCATAGGTCGTCGCAAGGCGCAGATGATTATCGAGGAGCGCCGTGCCGCCACGGCATCGTCGGACTACAACCGCGCAACGCCCATGATGCGTGCGATACTGTCGAAGTGCGTGAATGAGGACTTATGTCGCGTGATGCCCGCGGTGAAGGCCCCCGTGCTCCTCTTCTGGGGCGACAGGGACACCGCCACGCCCCTCAAAGATGCGCACACGATGCAGCGCCTCATGCCCGATGCGGGCCTTGTCGTTGCCGAGGGTGCGGGTCACTTCGCCATGTTGGAGCAGGCGGAGTTATGGCGTGCATCGTTAAAGTCATTCCTAAAAATTGGGTAGTATATGGGTGTTGCAATAGATATATTCATCTTCGTGTGGCTCGTATACCTCGCTGCCACGACACGTTATGCTGTGCAGATGTTTCAGCAGAACAGCTACCGCACGGAGCGCTACAACCGCTGGCTACGACAGACGGGCGAGTGGCACTCGCACATGAACATCGTGGCACTCCTTGCTGCCGCGTGCTTCGCCCTCACCACGCACATCGCCGCGCTCATCTTCTTCGGCGTGTGGATGACGATTATCGCCATCGCGGAGTTCTCGATACGCTACAAGGTGCGCTTGGTATATACCATGCGCGTTAAGCGCCTGATTGCTACGCGCATGCTCCTCACAGTGGCCGTCGTTGCGGTCGTACACATCTATGCCGTGGAGTATACGCTCATGGCGGCGATGGCTATGACGCTCGACTACTGGACAATCCTCGCCAACATGATAAACCGCCCGTTGGAGGCTACCATCACGCGCTGGTACTACAACGATGCGCGTAGGATACTGCGCTCGATGCCCCACCTAAAGATTATAGGCATCACCGGCAGCTTCGGCAAGACATCGACCAAGCACTTCCTCTACCGTGTGCTCTCGGAGCGTTACAACGTAGTGATGACACCCGGAAATTTCAATACCACGTTGGGCGTTGTGCGCACCATACGCGAGCATGTGAAACCCCACCACGAAGTATTCATCGTGGAGATGGGCGCGAAGCAGACGGGCGACATCAAGGAGATATGCGACCTTGTGCATCCCACGGTGGGTGTCGTAACGTCGGTGGGTGAGATGCACCTCGAAACCTTCGGCACGGTGGAGAATATTGCGCGCACGAAGTTCGAGCTTGTGGATGCTGTGGGCGAGGATGGCCTCGCCGTTGTGAACATAGACTCGGAGGCGGCATATCACCACCTAAAGAGTCATAATATCAAGGCTACGACCTACGGCATAGAGAACACTGTGGCGGACTATCGCGCCTCGGAGGTGCGTTACTCGCAGCTGGAGACGACATTCAGCCTCGCACATGGCGATAGGGTAGAAGAGGGCTTCGCTGCCCATATTCTGGGTCGCGGTAACATACTAAACATCACGGCAGCGCTGGCCGTTGCCGAGCATCTCGGCATCACGGCAGCGGAGTGTCGTCGTGCCGTGAAGCAGATAGAGCAGGTGGAGCATCGCCTGAGCATGCGCACGGGAGGCGGTGTCACCATCCTCGACGATGCCTACAACTCCAACCCCACGGGTGCGCGCATGGCCATGGAGGTGCTTGCGGGCTTCGCCACGACGGGCTGTCGCTATGTCGTGACGCCGGGATTTGTGGAGATGGGCGCCAAGCAGTATGATAACAACCGCGCCTTTGGTCGCGATATAGCTGCGGCCAACCCCGATGGTGTATATGTCGTAAACGAGGTTAATCGCGCGGCTATAACCGCGGGTCTTAGGGATGGGGGATATGCCGAGGAGCGCATCGCGTGTGTGGCATCCTTCAAGGAGGCCATGGCCGAGTTGCAGCCACGCCTCAAGGCGGGCGATGTGGTGCTCTACGAGAACGACTTGCCCGACTCATTCAAATAGTAATAACTAAAACAACGAAATAATGAAGATTAATGTAGGTGTAATTTTTGGTGGTCGCTCGGTGGAGAACGAGATTTCGGTAATCACGGCGGCACAGACTATGGCGGCGATGAACGAGGATAAGTATAACATCGTGCCTATCTACATATCGAAGGAGGGACACTGGTATACGGGCGATAAGCTCCGCACGACGGATAACTATCGCGACATGAAGGCTCTCCTTAGCAGTGTCACGGAGGTATATTTCCGCCCCACGTATGGTGATAACCGCCTCTACAAAGTGCGTAAGCCCCTCTTTGGCAGCGATGTTGTCACGACGATAGATGTCATCCTCCCCTGCTTGCATGGCACCTCGGGCGAGGATGGCTCGTTCCAGGGCCTTGTGGAGATGACGGGCATACCGTACGCCTGCCCCAATACGTTGGCCTCGGCAAACGGCATGGATAAGATTACGATGAAGATGATACTCAAGGAGAGCGGCATCCCCGTTGTCGAGTACGCATGGTTCTCGGATAAGGAGTGGCTCTCGGAGCGCGACGAGTGTGTGGCACGTGCCGAGGCGCTACGCTTCCCGCTTATCGTCAAGCCCGCCAACCTCGGCTCGAGCGTAGGCATCAAGGCGGTACACGACCGCGAGGAGTTGATTGCTGCTGTGGATAACGCCATAAAGTACTCTAAGCGCATCATCGTCGAGCGCTTGGTAGAGAAACTTAAGGAGATAAACTGCTCGGTGCTTGGCGACTACTACGACTGCGAGGCCTCGGTGTGCGAGGCTCCGGTGCGCAGTGGCGAGATACTTAGCTACGAGGATAAATACCTCGGTGGCGGTAAGAATAAGCCCTCGGAGGGCATGCACTCTACCGTGAGGGAGATTCCTGCCAACCTCCCCGAGGAGGCTACGCGCTTCATCCGCGAGACGGCATGCAAGACCTTCCGCGTGTTGGCATGCGATGGCGTGTCGCGCATCGACTTTATGATTGACGAGGCTACGGGCGACATCTTCGTCAACGAGATAAACACCATCCCGGGCTCGCTGTCGTTCTACTTGTGGGAGGCCACGGGCGTTAAGTTCGACGAGCTTGTCGACCGCCTTATAGCTGTGGCGTTTAAGCGCAAGCGCGACTCGGAGTTTAAGACCACGAGCTATTCGGAGAATATCTTTGCCTACCAGGCTAAGCATGGCGCTAAGCTCGGTGGCGCGAAGGGTAGTAAACGATAATATAACCTAATTGAACCATGACTTCACTCTACGATAATATTATCTTTGGCCCTGTGCGCTCACGTCGCCTCGGCCTGTCGCTCGGCGTAAACCTCCTGCCGATAGAATCGAAGCTGTGTAGCTTCGACTGTATATACTGCGAGTGTGGCTGGAATGCCGACCACCCGGGTAAGCGCCGCTTCAATGCCCGCGAGGATGTGAGTAAGATGCTTGATGAGACTCTCGCGCGCATGGTTAAGGAGGGCACGCCCCCCGATGTCATCACCTTTGCCGGCAATGGCGAGCCTACGCTCCACCCCGACTTCGAGAATGTCATTGCTGACACCATTGCCCTTAGGGATAAACACTGCCCCGCGGCCAAGGTGTCAGTGCTCTCGAATGCCACGCAGCTTCACCGCGACGATGTGTGCCGTGCGCTCCGTCGTGTCGATAACAACATCCTGAAGCTCGACTCGGCCTTTGATGCCACGGTGCAGCTCATGAATAAGCCTCAGGGTGCATATAGCGTAGCTAAGCTTGTCGAGCAACTTAAGAGCTTCGATGGCGAGCTTATCATCCAGACGATGTTCCTCCGTGGCGAGTACCTCGGTCAGCGTGTGGATAACACCACCGAGGAGGAGGTGTTGGCATGGCTTAAGCTCGTTGAGGAGATACACCCTAAGCAGGTTATGGTCTACTCTCTCGACCGCGACACCCCCTGCCAGACCCTCGAGAAGGTCGATAAGGAGGAGCTTCGCGCCATCGCTGCACGTGTCGAGGCCCTTGGCATCGCCGTGTCGGTGGCGTAATATAACCCACTTGAACAGTTTAATTAGTGCGTAAACAGACCTGTAGTCTAAAACTTAAATGTAGTCTAAAAATATGGAATTTGAAGGTAAGGTATTAGAGATTCTTCCTCCCGTGACCGGACAGTCGGCACGTGGCACGTGGGAGCGTCAGACGGTTGTCTTTGAGCAGCCTAATAAGCAGTATGGCAAGGAGCTTGCCGTGACCTTTATGAATAAGGGTCAGGAGGTCGCTAACCTCCGTGTTGGCGAGAGCTATATTGTCTCTTTCGACATCGAGTCGCGTAACTATCAGGGTCGTTGGTATACCGACGTGCGCGCATGGCGCGTTCAGCCTCTTCAGGCTCAGGCGCAGCCTCCCGTTCAGGATATGCCTCCCTTTATGGAGGAGCCCCAGCCCACAGTAGGTGGCGCGGGTGTCATCGACGATATGCCCTTTTAATTTGTTGTGATAGCGGCGCATTAGCGACGCTTCAATCAAAGCCATGAATGGAATGTACGCAAAGTACTATCCATCCATGGCTTTTTCATGTCAGCGCCACTACTGCACCACTCTGACAACAAATTTGTTGTGATAAGAGACCAAGCCTAACCCCTTCTGACAACAAATTAGGCTTGTAACGCAGTGAGTTGTGATTTAGGGAGATTAGAGAGATTAGGGAGATTAGGGAAATTAGGGAAATACCTGATAGCGCCTCCCTAACCTCCTTAAATTCCCTAATCTCCTTAAACTCACTATAATTACCCACTAAAGCATCGCTTCGAGCTTCTCCCTTAGTTCGCCCTTGCTCTTGCCGCCAAGCTCCACGATGGGTAGCTCGTTCATCGGGATATATACGAGCGTAGGTATCGAGCGCACCTTGAATAAGCGTGCAAGCTCCTCCTCCTTGTCTACATCCACCTTGTAGATGTCTACCTTACCCTCGTACTCCTCCGCGAGCTCGTCGATGATGGGGGCGAGGCGCTGGCAGGGGCCGCACCACGAGGCGTAGAAGTCTATCAATGCGGGGCGTGTGCCAAGGAACTTCCATCCCTGCGCCATATCCTCAATCTTTGCTATGCGGTTCTCGAAACCGCCCTTTGTCAAATGTATTGTTGCCATAGTTATAATCTTTTTTAGTTGTTATTTAGCTTTTCGGGTGCAAAAATAGTGCAACATTTCCGAAAAGTCAAATCGTTATTTTTTATGGCGTTATAAGCAAAAAATATAGGCCTTGCATGACTGCGGCAAGACCTATATTTATATATGGTATGTTCTATAAATTAGTAAATATGTTATTCGCTTTCGGCAGATTCTTTTTCGGTTGCTTTTGAATTTATTGTGGTATATTTCTCATTTTTCCTCAGTTACAATGCTCGCATTGCGCCATCATAATAAATAAGAAATATCCTCACAATAATCTTCAAAATCAACTCGACCTAATTTATAGAACCTACCATATGTGTGTCGGTAATCCTACCTCCGTGCCACAAACCACGGATTATCCAAGCTCTCCTTGTTGTAGCCCAAGGGTTCGCCCGTAGGGTAGGCATAGGTGCTTCCTCCCGCCTCATGAAGGATAAGCTCGCCCGCAGCCGTGTCCCACTCCGAGGTCGTCGTCGTGCGTATGTAGTAGTCTACACTGCCCTCGGCCAATAGGCAGAACTTATACGAGCTGCCCTGTTCCACAATCTCAAGGTCGGGGTGGTCCGTGCGTAGCGTGGCGATATGTTCGTGTGTCTCGGGCGTCTGATGTGAGCGTGACACGGCCACGCGGAACACCTCATGTTTGGCAGTGGGTATTGGCAAAGGCGCGATGTTGGCGTGAATGTCGTCGTAGGTGAATGCTGCCTCAGCATCGGGGGCCACATCCTCCATGACCCATGCGCCACGACCACGCTCGGCGATATATATCTTATGGTGGTAGGGGACATATACGATGGCGCTTATGCAGATGTTATTCTCCATTAGCGCTATGTTCACCGTAAACTCGTTGTTACCCTTGATGAACTCCACAGTGCCATCCAAGGGGTCTACGAGCCAGAAAAGCTCCCAGTTCTTACGTTCGTCGTAAAGCATCGAGCGCCCCTCCTCCGAGAGTATGGGTATGCGCGTGCTACCCAACGCCTCCTTTATGGTGTCGTGTGCCATGCGGTCGGCGATGGTGATGGGCGTATGGTCGCTCTTGAGCGATATGTCGTAGTCGTCGCTGTTCTTGTATATCTTCATAATTGCTGCGCCGGCGCGTACGGCTGCGTTGAACTGCTCGGGAAGAAGATACTCTCTTATGCGGTCGTCAATCATGGTACTTACGGTATTAGCAATCATCATCATTTACATTGTAAAGTTATAAATATATTTCGACATATCCAAATATATCACAGCCAATAACATCGTGGCCATAGCATTATTCTTGCGTGGGGCTAAAAGTATGCCAAAGAAAAAGATGGTCGGGGATAAAAAAGTTGTGCTCGGGTGTTTGCAGATTGGAAAATAATTCGTACATTTGCCGCGCTAAACACATTAATTTTTAGATTAAATGTACGTAATAGTAGAGATCGCAGGTCAGCAGTTTAAGGCTGAGAAGGGTCGTAAGCTCTATGTTCACCGTCTCCAGGGCGAGGAAAACTCGTCTTTGAGCTTCGACAAAGTCCTGCTTGTAGACAACGACGGTCAGGTTAAGGTAGGTGCACCTGTAGTAGAAGGCGCCTCGGTAAAGTGCAAGATCTTGAAGCACCTCAAGGACGATAAGGTTTTGGTGTTCAAGAAGAAGCGTAGAACAGGTTATCAGAAGTGTAACGGTCATCGTCAGTATCTGACACAGGTTCTCGTTGAGGAGATTAATTGTTAAACCCTTAAAACGTAGTAAGAAATGGCACACAAAAAAGGTGTTGGTAGTTCTAAGAACGGCCGTGAGTCGGAGAGCAAGCGACTCGGTGTAAAGCTTTTCGGTGGTCAGTACGCTAAGGCGGGTAACATTATAGTTCGTCAGCGAGGCACAGTACACAACCCCGGCGAGAACGTGGGTATGGGTAAGGACCACACACTTTTTGCTTTGGTTGACGGTACTGTCGGCTTCTGCAAGAAGGCATCTGGTAAGTCATACGTGAGCGTTACTCCTATTGCTGAGTAATTTTCACGAAATTACTCAGCAATAGGAGTTAAAACTCCTTATATCTACAATCCCTCTAAATCTCCCTTTGAAAAGGGAGACTTGGTTTGGTAGACGAGTTGAGTAATTAGCTTATGCACAAAGAAAAAGAGAGCTTCGGCTCTCTTTTTTTGTGCAGCCTTCTCTGCGCTGCCATAATTAATAAAGGGCTGCCCAATGAGCAGCCCTACGTTTGTCAAGCGATTGTGGATTATGAGTTAGCAATAGCCTTCCAACCACCAAGAACCATGAAGAATGCAACAAGGTCGAGGATAGGAGCAGCAATCCAACCCAAAACGGGAATCCAGCCTACAACAACAGCAACGATTGTAAGAATCTGAGCCTTGTAGAGCTTGCCGGCACCCTTAGCAGCACCCTCGGGAACTGTTGTAGATTTCTTAAGAGCTGAGTAGCCCATAAGCATGAGGATAACAGCAACGAGCTCAAGGATAGGAGCAGCAATCCAACCGAGACCGGGAATGTAAGCAACAAGAACAGCAATCATCGTGAGCAATACAGCGATGCGCAACTTGTTGATAGCCTGAGCGTCAGCAGCATCAGCAACGCCGCGCCACTTGTTAAGACCGATGTAGAACAACACGTAACCTGCGATGATAGCCAATGATGCTACGAGGCCAAGGATGTCCCAGATGCCCCATGTTACTGCGCCTGCGAGGTCGCCCGATGCCAAATCAGCAGCACTGCCAAGCTTTGCGAAGATGGGGAAGATAGCTGCAGCGATACCAGCCCATACATAGAGGAGCACAGCCTTGTAGATGCTCTTCGTTACGGTTGACCAAGTGTTCTGTACGTTTTCCATAATAATTAAATTTAGTTAGTAAAAAAGTTTGTTTATAAATAAAATGCTTGTCTCTCACGTCGTGGTATATCTCCCTTATGCCGTAGGAACATCCTAAATGATAGACAAAATTAATAACATTTTTTCAAATTACCAAACAAAAGTCGAAAATTGTTCTTTATAACTTGTTAACAAATAACCGACAATCTCAAAATATTGACATTGTCGGTTGATATAATCGTGTTGGTAATTTACTTTCTAAATATAAAGTATACGGCAAGAACGAGGCATGCGAAGCCTGCGAGGTGGTTCCAGCGCAACGGGTCGCCCTTAACAAAGAGTATGGCAAAGAGCGTGAACACAACGAGCGAGATGACCTCCTGGATGACCTTCAGCTGCCACAGCGTGAAGGGGCCGCCGAGCTCCATGCTGCCGATGCGGTTTGCGGGGACCTGGAAGCAATACTCGAACAGCGCGATGCCCCAACTGAAGAGGATGATGGCGACGATGCCGTAGCGTTGGAGGCTCGACTTGAAGGCTATGTGGCCATACCACGCGAGGGTCATAAATATGTTCGAGCAGATGAGCAGTCCGATGGTCGATATACCTTTAAGTAACATAATGGTTTACGTGTTAGTTTTGATTTCGTATAACAAAGATAACTAAAAATCGCTTTCCGTGGCACGTAATGCGTAATAAAGTTTGGGTATCTCGCATTTATATTGTATTTTTGTGCCAAATATTCAAACTAATAACCATTCTAATATGAACAAGATTTTAGGAATTTCTATTATGTGTGTTTCTATGTTGGCATCGTGCGCCACAAGTGTGGAGACGGAGACAGCCGAGAAGCCATGGGTTGTCGACCGCTTCGACGACATCAAGGTCATCCGCTACGAGGTGCCGGGCTTCGAGGAGCTTACACTCCAGGAGAAGGAGCTTATCTACTACCTCGCCGAGGCTGCGAAGTGTGGCCGTGACATCCTCTTCGACCAGAACTTTAAGTATAACCTCGCTGTGCGCCGCACGTTGGAGAGCATATATACGGCCTCTGAGGTGCGCGAGGGTGAGGAGTTTGCAGCCTTCGAGAAGTATCTGAAGAAGGTGTGGTTCGCTAACGGTATTCACCACCACTACTCGAACGATAAGTTCAAGGCTGAGTTCTCTGAGGGCTGGTTCCGCGAGCAGCTGGCCAAGTATATCAACGACGACAATCGCCAGATTGACGACGACCTCCTTTGCCAGATTATCTTCGACGAGGAGCTCTACGCCTCACGCCTAAACCGCGCTGCGGGTGTCGATGTTGTCAAGGCTTCGGCGGGTAACTACTACGAGGGCGTATCGCAGGCCGAGGCTGAGGCCTTCTATGCTGCCATGGCTGCTGCCGATGCAGGCAACCCCGAGCCTATCTCTTACGGCCTTAACTCGAAGCTCATGCGCGACGAGAATGGCAAGATTGTAGAGAAGGTATGGAAGGTTGGCGGCATGTACACCGAGGCTATCGAGCAGATTGTATACTGGTTGGAGAAGGCCATCACCGTGGCTAACCCCAAGCAGCAGGAGATACTCACCGCTCTGGTTAAGTACTACCGCACGGGTGACCTCGCCGACTTCGATGCCTACAACATCCTATGGGTGCAGGACACCGACTCTAACGTCGATGTCGTAAACGGCTTCATCGAGAACTATGGCGACCCCCTCGGCATCAAGTCATCATGGGAGTCTGTCGTAAACTTCCGCGACGAGGAGGCCTGCAAGCGTACCGAGATTATGGCTGCCAATGCTCAGTGGTTCGAGGATAATGCACCTATCAACCCCGCATATCGCAAGAAGGAGGTTAAGGGCGTATCGGCAAAGGTTATTACGGTGGCTATGCTCGGTGGCGACTGCTTCCCCTCGACGGCTATCGGTATCAACCTCCCCAATGCCGACTGGATTCGTAAGGAGTATGGCTCGAAGTCGGTGACTATCGACAACATCACCTACGCCTACGATAAGGTGGCTCAGGGCAACGGTTTCATGGAGGAGTTCGTACTCCGCGAGGAGGATCGCGAGCGCATGAAGCAGTATGGCAAGCTCTCTGACGACCTCCACACCGACCTCCACGAGTGCCTCGGCCACGGCTCAGGTCAGCTTGCTCCGGGCACTAAGGGTGACGAGCTCCGCACATACTCTTCAACACTCGAGGAGGCACGTGCCGACCTCTTTGCGCTCTACTACCTCGGCGACCAGAAGCTCGTAGAGATTGGTCTTATCCCCACGTTGGATGTCGCTTGGGCACAGTACGCAGACTATATCATGAATGGTATCATGACACAGCTCTCACGCATCGAGCCCGGCAAGAATGTCGAGGAGGATCACATGCGTAACCGTAAGCTCATCGCCGAGTGGTGCTACGAGAAGGGTAAGGCCGAGAACGTAATAGAGTGGGTTACGGAGAACGATAAGCGCTATGTGGTTATCAACGACTTCGTACGTCTCCGCGAGCTCTTTGGCGAGCTTCTCTGCGAGGTGCAGCGCATCAAGTCGGAGGGCGACTACGAGGCTGGTAAGGCTTTGGTTGAGGCCTACGCTGTGCAGGTAGACCCCGAGCTCCACGCTGAGGTCTTGGCGCGTAACAAGGCGCTCAACATCGAGCCCTATAGCGGCTTTGTTAACCCCGACTACGAGCTCGTAACAAACGAGGCTGGCGAGGTTGTGGATGTTAAGATTATCTATCCCACAAACTTCGTGGAGCAGCACCTTGAGTATGCTCGCGACTACTCGTTCCTTCCTACGATGAACTAAAAGGGTAGACAAAAATATAGAGCCATCTACAAATTTGTAGATGGCTCTATATTTTTGTGTCTATATGTTTGCCGATTATAAGAATCGCTCGGCTGTAGCGGCGCGTGTAGCGTTGCTCTCGTCGGTGGGTAGGTCGTTGGGGAGCTCCGTGCGCGTATATACCGACACATCGGTGCTGTCTACCGTGTCTGTCCACGTCATAGTGTCGCCCGCAATAGCGATGCTGTAGTTTGCGCTCCACGCCACGCCATCGCTGTACGTGCCACTAATGACGTTCTTGTCGATGGTCGCGGTGCTGTCGTAGCGCTCCCATGCGCGCGTTGTCATCTTCTGCCAGAGGGTGATATTGCCACCATCGCTAATATCCATATATACCTTGAACGAGGGCGTCGCTCCGCGCCATGAGGTGAGTGCCCATGTGCCCTTAATCTCGCTAAAGGGGTTTGCTGCGGGTATCTCCTCGAAGATGACCTCGAAGGCTGCCATGGGCTGTATCATGTTACGCTCGATAGCTACACGCTTCGTGGTCGCCTTTGTGAAGGTGCGCCCCTGGTCGTCGGTGATGGTTATAGTGAAGCCCTCGTTGAATGTCGTTGGCGGGATAACGAAGAGCAGTGATGTGGCATCCTCGGCACTCGTGCCAAGAGTCAAGACCTCGTCGCACTCTATCGTCACGCTGCTTGCCGCCGTGGCACCCATCGCCACCGCGGGAAGGCCGTCGCTACCCATCGAGAACGTGGCTGCGCCACTTAGAGGCTCGCTCATGTTACCCTTGAGCGTGACGCTGCGTATCGCCACATCCGTGCCGTAGAGTCGTAGGCGCAGGTAGCCTCCGCAGTTCTTGAACGACAGCACCTCGGAGGTGTTGTCCGTCGCTGCCATCATCACGTTGACACCGCGCGAGAATGTGCCCGCGGCATACTGCTGACTCGCGGGGAGGGTGTATGCTATGCTTCCCGTGTATGATATTGCCGTTGAGGGCGCATAGGGGTAGAGGGCATAGCTGCGGTCGAGTGTCGCCCCCGTTGCGGTGCTCGCATCATCCCTCACAAACGACCCCTCGCGGTCGCCCGTGGTACCCTCGAAGGTGTAGCGTATGTTGGTGCTCACGCCACGGAAGAACGATATGGCATCCTCGGCATGCCAATATAGTCTGTTATCCTCGTCGAGGTATGTGCGTGTTGCTGGGTGCTCGAATGTAGCGTATACACGCTCAGTCGGGCCTACAGCCGAGGGTTGCTCGGTGGCATCCTCCATTGCACAGCCACATAGGGCAATGAAGAGGGCACATATAAGTAGTCGTCGGGTCATTGTCGTCTATTGTTATAGGAATCGTGGCGATGAAGCACCTGTATGGCTGCTTCGCTTTGCCTGTGTCACATCGTCGGGAATCTCCGTGCGTGTGTATATCGAAATATCCGTGCTGTCGGCCGTGTCTACCCATGTCATCGTGTCGCCACTTATCGTCACGTAGTACGAGGCACCCCATGCTGTGCCGTCGGTGTACTCACCCCAGATGGTGTTATCCTCGTATATCACGGTGCTGTAGTACATCTCCCACTCACGGCTCGCGAGCCTCTGCCAGAGGCCTACGACACCATCCTCGCTAATCGAGAGGTATACATCGAACGAGGGTGTTGCTCCGCGCCATGTGGTAAGCTGCCACTCGCCGGCAATCGCCGTAGTGTCCGTATCTCCACCTACGGGGGGCTGGGGTGTGGGCTCCTCCTCGTCGTTGGGTATCTCTATGGTTGCAACCTCCGAGTAACTCTCTTGGCTATTTAGGCCGGCGATGACCGCACCCACAACCTCGTAGCTCATGCCGGGCGTGAGGCTGTCGCGGTTGATGTTAAGCGCCATGCTGTTTGTCGAGGTGCTGATGGTAAAAGGTGTCCATCCCTCGTGTCCCTTCTCGCGCATGTAGATGTAGTACTCGTAGTGCGGGTATGTGGGGTAGTATATGCCGTCGCAGTATATGTCGACGCTCGCAATCTCGATATGTAGCGAGGCGGCATAGAGCGTAAGCTCGGGTGTCGCTATGTCGGCTACAACCTCGGCATACGTGGTCGTAAAGCTCCTCTCGGGCGTGCTCAGTGCCGCAAGGCTCTCATCCTTGGGCGTTATCGTGATGGTGTAGCGGTAGGTGGTGTTCTCCACGAGGTAGTCGTCACCCTCAGCAGGTATGGTTACGACCTCCTCCCTATCCGCGAGGGCCTTGCCGTCGACATCTATCGCTGTCCACTTGTTAGAGCCCTCCTTGGCGTACTCGAGGCGTAGCATGTCGATAGCTACACTCTCGCCATTGGCCAAGTAGTCCACATCGGTAAGTCGTACCGCAGCCTTAAGGCCATAGGCATCCACGCTGCTATTGCACGATATGGCGTATGTGGGTGCAACCTCCTCGGCTGCCGTCCTAAAGGCGAAATATTGGCTGTCGCTGCCGTAGTCACTGCCACCATCGACATAGAGATATGCTAGATAGAGGGTCTCTGCGCTGAGCCCCTCGAGGGTGAAGGTTATGGCATCGCCACTTGTCACCACGTAGCTCTCCACGGTAGTGAGCTCCTCGCTCTCGGCCTCGCAGTACTCCAAGTATACCTGTGCCGTCTTTAGTGTCTCGCCATCAACGGTCATGTAGGGCCTTATGGTCTTTATCGTGGCGCTATCCTCGGTCGTCGTGACCTCGATGTCGCTAAAATAGAACTCTACATCATACTGCGGAATCTCGTTGCCCTCGTCATCGTTGCCGTCATCGTTACCGTCATCCGTGCTGTTGTTGCCGCCATTTGTTGTGCCGAAGTTGAGGTCAATCAAATCGCAGGCCGTGAACATCACGCAGGCCGATAGTATTATATATAGGTACTTCTTCATATACGTCTCGTTTATCAGCCTATAACCAACCACCATTCTCGGCAACAGCGCCACGCACAACAATCTCGAACTCACGCTCCACGCTCATGCCACCGATGTTGTCGCCACCGCCAATCTCCGTGCCGCCAACGATGGCACTCACCTTGATGCGACCTACGCCCGGCTTCGTGCATGTGATGCAGAGAAGACCATTTGTGATTGTGGGTGTTGAGGTTATGCCCAACGCCTCGCGCACATCGTTAGATATGGTGACACCCTCGTATACGAGATCCTTAGAGCCGCCACCGAAGTACTCGTCGAGCGAGAGCTCTGCGGCAATGCCCGTCTTAAAGTATAGACACGGCGTGCCATCCATCTGCATTAGGAGCTTGTGGGCATCGATATATCCCGAGCCGATATTACCGCGGAAGGGGGTCATGTTTAAGTTGTAGTATGTACCACTCTCATAGTCGAAACAGCGCTTTGTGCCCGTCTGATAGGCGTTGATGTCGTGTGTCGAGGTGAGGATGAGGTTGCGCAATTGGTCGTTTGTGAGGCTATAGCCCTGCTTTAGAGCATACGAGAGTGCCAAGGCGGCACAGCCCGTGACGTGGGGCGTAGCCATCGATGTACCCTGCATATACTCGTAGCCGTATCGGTCTGTAGATGTCGACGATATGCAGAATATCGTGCCGTATGAGGCATCGCCACCAGGGGCTGAGATGTTGCAGCCAGGGCCATAGTTCGTATAGAATGCCGCCGTGAAGTCCGAGGCCATTGCCGACACACAAGTATATTTGTAGTATGCTCCAGGGTATGCCGACTCGGGATATGTCTCGTTACCGGCAGCGAAGATTGCCAAGCCACCCTCGATGACACCCTCCATGCCGGCATTCTCCTCGAAGTAGTCGATGGCATCCTTAAGCACCGAGTCATAATCCTCAAACTGCTTGTCCGAGTGTATCGTGCCAGGCTCATAGCCCCACGAGTTGTTGATAAGCACAGCGCCATTGTCGGCAGCGTACTCAAAGCCGCGAGCAAGCTGATGAGTATAGCAGCCCTCGTCGCCCTCGAATATCTGCACCGACATAAGTCTCACACCATCACCGCGACCCGTGCCTCCAGCGATGCCACAGCCGCAGTAGCCGTTGTTGTTCACCGCCGAGATGGTACCCGCCACGTGTGTGCCGTGGTCGTCGGCCGTTATCTTGCCATTGCCGCGCACGAAGTTGTAGCCGTGGATGTCGTCGACGTAGCCGTTATTGTCGTCATCGATACCCATCTGGCCGTTATACTCAGCCTCATTAATCCACATGTTATCCTTCAGGTCGTCGTGGTCGACCATAATGCCGCCATCCATAACTGCAACGATGATGCGGTTGTCGCCCGTAGTGTGCTTCCACGCATTGAGGAGGTTGATGTCGGCACCCGCCAAGCAGTACTCCTCCTTGTCGGCATACTCCTTGAGCCAGCCGTCGTTGTAGTAGTGCCACTGATACGGCAACTCGGGGTCGTCGAAGGGGTATACTGCCGAGCGTGTAGGCTCGGGACGGCTTGCGGGCATAGCGAGGCTCTCGCTCTTGATGCGCTTAACGGGGAGGTCGAACTCCACGAACTCAACATTGCTGCACTGTGCAATACGCTCCGCCACACCTCTAAGGTCGAGGCTCTTGTCGAACTCGACAAGCATCCATCGCGACATCGCGACACTCTTGGTGCCCGGGAATAGGGGCTCCACCTCAAGGCTTAGGCCCTCGATTGTGAGTGCCTCGGCACCCTCCGCGAGGCATACCATGAGTCGGCCTGCGGCAGCACTCTCACCCCAGTTGCGTATCTTGCTGCTGGGCGTAGCACCTGCCGAAATATCGTCTAAATTATCCTGCACACACCCTGCAAAGAGGAGTACAGCCACGGCTGAAAATAAAAATCTCTTCATATTACACATCTGTTCGTCTCGAAAGTTATTCTCTGTCAGCTACAAATATACGAAAAAAGATTTGGAAACGCTATAATAGGGTTAAAAATCTTCTCGTCTTGATGATTAGAACGTACCGAGCTTAAATACTATCTTCGAGCAATATAGCTCTCCGGCCTGAAGCTCTATTGTCGGGAAGTGGGGGTGGTGCACAGCATCGCTGAATGCCTGGCACTCGATGGCCACACCCGCGTAGTCGTCGTAGCGCTTGTCGCTCTTGGTTATGGGGCAGCCACCAGCAAGCCAGTTACCCGTGTACAATACTGCGGCGGGCTGCGACGAGAGGATAGTCACCTTACGTCCCGTGGCCTGGCAGCGTAGCTCGCCAACCTCCTGGAGGATGTTCTTCTTCCAGCCGTCAACCTTGAAGCAGTGGTCGTAGCCACGGAAGAGGCGTATGTTGTTGAACTCCGAGTCTATCTCGCGGCCAAACTCGCGCCACGTGGTGAAGTCGAGCGCCGTGCCCTTCACGTCGAGGAGCTTACCCGTAGGTATCTGCACCGTGTCCATCTCCAGCACCTCCGACGCGTTGAGGCGTAGCTCATGGTCGAGGATTGTCTTTCCCGAACCCTCGCCGTGGAGGTTCCAGTAGAGGTGGTTGGTCATATTCACCACCGTCGTCTTGTTCGACTTAGCAACGTACGTAATCTCGAGGTTATCCTCGTCGTCGAAGTCGTATATAGCCTCGACGATGAGCTCGCCAGGGTAGCCCTGCTCCATATCCTCGGCCACGTAGCTAAATACCACGCGGTTGGTCTCCACGCGACCCTCCCAGTAGCGGTTGGCAAAGCCCTTAGTGCCACCGTGGAGGTGGTTGGGACCATTGTTCACCTCAAGGCGGTACTCCACGCCATCAACGACCATATGTCCGCGGGCGATGCGTCCTGCCACGCGACCTACGCTCTTACCACTGGCGGCGCCATCGCCAAAGTAGCTCATAGCATCCTTGTAGCCAAGGGCTACATCGTCGATGTTGCCATTGCGGTCAGCAAACTTCACGCCCACGATGGCGGCACCCACGTTACATAGCTGTACCTCCGAGCCACGGCTGTTACGCATCGTGTAGAGGATGATGCCCTCACCCTCGGGTGTCGAGCCCCATATATGCTGTAATATCTCCATTACTCCACAGGTGTTACGTTAGCAATAAGGTTGTCAATACGCTTCAGACACTCAGCCTTGCCGATGAACTCCGTCACGTCGAACATGCCGGGGCCCTTGCCAGCGCCCACCAATGCCAGGCGTAGCGTGTTCATCACCTGACCCAAGGCGTAGCCCTCGGCCTCGATCCAAGCGCGAACCACAGCCTCGGTGTTATCCTTCGAGAAGTCGTCGATACCCTCCAATACGTTGCGTAGCTTCGCTAACATCGCGGGGTTGTCGCCCTTCCACTGCTTCTTCGTGAGCTTCTCGTCGTACTCCGTAGGCGCGACGAAGAAGAACGATGTGAGCTCCCAGATGTCCGTGGTAAGCGTCATACGCTCCTTCATAATGCCCGCAGCCTTGCCAGCAAGTGCGTCGCTTGTCTCCACGCCGTGAGCCTTGAGTATGGGCTGTGCTATGGGTGCAAGCTCCTCGTCGCTAAGCTTATGCATATACTGTGCATTGAACCACTTAGCCTTGTCGGGCTGGAAGCGTGCTCCCGACTTCGACACGCGGTCGAGCGAGAAGAGGTCGATAAGCTCCTGCATAGAGAATATCTCCTCGTCGTTACCGGGGTTCCAGCCAAGCAGCGACAACATATTTATAAATGCCTCGGGGAGGTAGCCATCCTCGCGGTAGCCACGTGCCGTCTCGCCCGTGGGCGATGTCCAGAATAGCGGGAATACGGGGAAGCCCATCTTGTCGCCATCGCGCTTCGAGAGCTTACCGCTGCCCGTGGGCTTCAACAATAGCGGCAGATGTGCAAACTCAGGCTGTGTATCTGTCCAGCCGAAGGCGCGATAGAGGAGGTAGTGCAACGGCAACGAGGGCAACCACTCCTCACCACGGATGACGTGCGACACCTCCATGAGGTGGTCGTCGACAATGTTGGCGAGGTGGTATGTGGGCAGCTGGTCGGCCGACTTATATAGCACCTTGTCGTCGAGTGTCGAGGTGTTAACCTCCACATGGCCACGGATGAGGTCGTCCATCTTAACAACCTCGTCCTCGGGCATCTTGAAGCGTACGACCCACTGGTCGCCACGTGCTATGCGTGCCTCGACATCCTCGGCAGAGAGGCACAACGATGTGGGTAGCTTCTCGCGCACCTCGTAGTTGTAGGCGAAGGTCTTGCCCGCATCCTCGGCCTCCTTACGCAGGGTGTCGAGCTCCTCGGGGGTATCGAAGGCGTAGTATGCCCAGCCGGCATCTACAAGCTGCTTGGCATACTTCAAGTATATCTCTCTACGCTCGCTCTGACGATAGGGTGCGTGGGGGCCACCTACGCCTACGCCCTCGTCGATCTCTATGCCGCACCACTTGAGCGACTCGATGATGTAATCCTCGGCACCAGGCACGAAGCGCTGCGAGTCGGTATCCTCGATGCGGAGAATCATCTTGCCACCATGACGGCGGGCAAAGAGGTAGTTATATAGTGCTGTGCGCACGCCGCCAATGTGTAGCGGGCCCGTGGGGCTCGGCGCAAAACGTACTCTTACTTCACGTTTCATAATATTACAGTGTTAAATGTTATTACTCGTTCTTAATCTTATACTCGGCACGTACCGTCACACGTGCCTTCTTCTCGCGCGATGATAGGTTGAAGGCGCCACCTGCCGAGAACTCCTCGTCGCCCGTGGCTGCCGTAATCTGGAAGACGCCCGCATACGACCAGTTGAGGTTGCCGAGCGAGGCTCCCGAGTTCGAGGCTATAAGCTCGGCACGCTCGCGGGCATCGGCCGCAGCCGAGGCTATGAGGTCGAGCTTCAAGGTGTTGAGGTCGCTGTAGAAATACATGGGCTCCTCGACGCTGATGTTTATGCCGTCGGCAAGGAGCGAGGTGAGCTCGCGGGCCACGCTCTCCACAGCATCAATATCCTTCGACTCGATGGTAAACTCCTGCGTGAGCGAGTAGCCGTCAAACTCCTCGCCTATATACTTACCCTCCTGATATACCGAGTTGTACTGCTCGTGGTGTGTGAGCATCGCAAACGATATGCTCTCCTCGGCGATGCCGTGGCTTTTGATGAAGTTGATGACCTTCGTGCGGTCGTTGTCCATCTCGCGGTAGCCCTCCGCAGCGTTGTAGTTCTCGACGCGGAGGTGTCCCTTGACGATGATGAGGTCGGAGGTAAACTCCGTCTCACCGAGGCCCGTGACGGTTATTGTGCCTGTGGCTGTGCGGTAGCGCTGCGTGTAGGCGGTAGAGAGGACTACGGCCGAGAGTACGATGGCCGTGGCGATGATGATATATTTCCAAAGGTTGTTCATGGTATTGTAGTTTTAATAGGTTTATACGTTAAATAGGAAGTGCATGATGTCGCCATCCTCGACGACATACTCCTTGCCCTCGATGCCAATCTTGCCCACATCGCGGCAAGCACGCTCCGAGCCGAGCTCCACATAGTCGGCATACTTGATGACCTCGGCACGTATGAAGCCACGCTCGAAGTCGGTGTGTATGATGCCCGCGGTCTCGGGGGCCTTCATGCCACGGCGGAAGGTCCATGCGCGGCTCTCGTCGGCACCTGTGGTGAAGAATGTCTGTAAGTCGAGTAGTCGGTATGCAGCCTTGATAAGACGGCTCACGCCCGACTCCTCGAGGCCCATATCCTGGAGGAACATCTGTCGCTCCTCGTAGCTCTCCAGCTCGGCAATGTCGGCCTCGGCCGATGCTGCCACGATAAGCATCTCGGCATGCTCGTTTTGTATGGCGGCCTTCACAGCCTCGGTATGCACATTGCCCGTGACGGCCGATGCCTCGTCGACGTTGCATACGTACAACACGGGCTTATCCGTGAGGAGGTTCAAGTCCCACACCGTCTTGCGCTCCTCGGCCGTGAGCTCCACGGTACGTGCTGAGAGCCCCTGCTCCAACGCCTCCTTATAGCGGCAGAGGATGTCGTACTGGCGCTTGGCAATCTTATCGCCTGCGGTGGCCTGCTTCTGACACTTGCCTATGCGGTTCTCGATGGTTTCAAGGTCTTTGAGTTGCAACTCTGTGTCGATGATGCCCTTGTCGCGCACAGGGTCTACGGTGCCGTCTACGTGCGTGATGTTGTCGTTCTCGAAGCAACGCAACACGTGGATGATGGCGTTGGTGTTGCGTATGTTCGCCAGAAACTTATTACCCAAGCCCTCGCCCTTCGAAGCTCCCTTCACAAGGCCCGCGATATCGACAATCTCGATTGTCGTGGGCACCACGCGCTTGGGGTTGTCTATCTCGGCGAGCTTCATAAGGCGCTCGTCGGGCACGGTGATGACGCCCACGTTGGGCTCGATGGTACAGAACGGAAAGTTTGCCGCCTGCGCACGCGCATTCGACAGACAGTTAAAGAGTGTCGACTTACCCACGTTGGGAAGTCCTACAATTCCACATTGTAATGCCATAGTATTTCAATTTTATTCTAAAATTTCAAATTAGTAGTGAGCAGTGAGTAGTGAGTAATTATTAATTATTACTAACACATCTCATGCTTGCTACTCCATATTTTTACCTTGCAGAGTCTTTGTTGATGAAATAAGTAGTCGCATTAGTTCTTGACAATCCTCATATATACTATCAAATTCCTCTTTGTTTATATATTCACTTTCGTATAATAGCTTTAACCAATATTCTGTTTCGGCACACTCTTTTTGCGCTATAAAGAATTTTGTGGTGAAGTCAGCCTTTGATTGCGCGTATGCACCCTCTTTGATATTTGCTCCGATGCTTGTTCCACTTCGTAACAATTGTTTGGAGAGTATTTGCTCCTGCTTTATGTTGTTAAGAAACTTATATAGTTTTATTATTCTCAACGCAAAACGCTTGCTCTTATCGGCTAAGACATTCTCCTTCATCTTCAATCCCCCAATTATTACTAATTAATCCTTAATAACTACTCACTACTCATTACTCATTGCTCGTTGTAAACGTATTGCAAGCTAATCAGCTTGCGATACGTTTACCAAGGCTTCGCGGTAGGAGTTTAGGATGCGCGACTTGGAGATAAAGCCGAGGTAGTGGTTCTCCTTATCCACCACCGGAAGCATCCAGGTGTTAGCCTGCTCGAAGCGCGGCATGATGCTCTGTATCATCTCGTGCTCAAGAATCTTGTCGGGAGGCTGTATCATATAGCGCATGATGGGCTTGCCCCACTTCGTGCGGTCGAACATGTCGTGGCGTAGGTCGTCGAGTTGTACCACACCGAGGAGCTTGCCGTAGTTATCCACCACGGGGAAGATGTTACGGCGCGCACTCGAGATGATATTCACCACATCGCCCAGCGTGAGCGTCTCCCTAAGGCGTATGAAGTCGGTCTCCATAAGCTGATCGAGGCGCAGGAACACGAAGGCCGACGAGTCCTTGTCGTGCGTGAGAAGCTCGCCACGCATGCGCAGCTGCTTGGTGTATATCGAGTCGCGGTCGAGACCATAGTTCACGGCAAACGACACGCACGATACGATCATCAGCGGGATGAACAATCCGTAGCCGTTCGACAGCTCGGCGATAAGGAAGATGGCCGTGAGTGGCGCCTTCATCACGCCCGACATCACACCCGCCATGCCGGCCAACGTGAACGACGTGATAGATACCTCCCAGCCAAAGACCGCGCGGCATAGCACCGCGAGCGTAGCACCGGCAAAGGCACCGACGAAGAGCGACGGCGCAAACGTACCACCCACACCGCCCGCAGCATTGGTCGTAGCCATGGCAACAACCTTAAAGAGCATGATGGCGATGAGGTAGACGATAAGGAACCAGTCGGCCTCGCTCAACGAGTGAAAGAGCGTATGGTTGAACAGCTCCTCGGTGTTTCCCGTCATCAGGGCGCCAAAGCTGTCGTGGCCCTCGCCATAGAGGGGCGGGAAGATGAAGATGAGCACGCCGAGCGTGATGCCCGCATAGAGCCATTTGCGCCACTGGCTCGTGACCGACTTATAGAAGCCTCCCACCTGCGAGTTTACCGAGGTGAAGTAGTAGGCCATGATGCCACAGAAGGCACCCAGTAGCACGAACAGAGGTATCTGTGCCACCTGGAACATGTCCGAGGCATCGAGCGACACGGCGATGATGGGCGAGAAGCCATGCAGCGAGAGCGAGATGATGGTCGCGGTCATCGAGGCCATCAGCAGCGGGATGATTGACTTCGACGTGATGTCGAGCATGAGAATCTCGAGCACGAAGACAACGCCCGTGATGGGGGCCTTAAAGACGGCAGCCACGGCAGCACCCGCACCGCAGCACAAGAGCAGCGTGATGTTCTTGTAGTTTAGGCGCGCGAGCTTACCGATGTTCGAGCCTATGGCCGCACCCGTGAGCACGATGGGGGCCTCGGGGCCCACCGAGCCACCAAAGCCGATGGTCGTAGCACCGCCGACGATAGATGTCCAGCAGTTGTGACCCTTGATGCGCGAGTCGGTGCGCGACATGGCGTACAATACGCGCGTGACACCCTCCGAGATGCCATCCTTGACGATGTGCTTCACGAAGAGCGTGGCGAGGATGATACCTATGGCTGGGTAGATGAGGTATAGCCACTGCGCTTGGTCGGCGGGTGTCCACGACGTGAGCGAGTGGGTGATGAAGTGTAGGAGCGTGTTGAAGACGTAGGCACCCACGCCGGCACACAAGCCCACGAGGATGGCAAGCAGTGCCATCGTCTGCGTGTTCGTTAGTCGGCGGGTGAGACTCAGAAAGAGCTCGTACACGCGCTCCTGGATGTTTCCAATCTTAATCATACGTATGGGTTATGGCACCTCGACATTGTTTACTTGCGGAAGTCGGCAGCCTGGCGTGCTATGAGCTCCGTATCCTCGAAGTAGTTTATGCGCATGGCGTTGCGCACGTCGTGGAGCGTGTCGGCAGCAGCCTCGCGTGCCTCCTCCGAGCCACGACGAAGGATGTCGTAGACCTCCTCGATGCGCTGCTCGTAGTACTTGCGACGCTCGCGGATGGGCTCCAACAACTCCTCCAACACGGCAATGAGGAGCTTCTTGCACTTGACATCGCCAAGGCCACCACGGCGGTAGTGCTCCTTCATGGCATCGAGGTTTTCGTAGTCGGGGCAGTACTTGGCGAAGTGCTCAGGGCGCGAGAAGGCATCGAGGTACGTGAAGACGGTGTTACCCTCGACCTTGCCCGGGTCGGTAACCTTGAGGTGGTCGGGGTCGGTGTACATGCTCATGACCTTCTTCTTCACATCCTCGGCCGTATCCGAGAGGTATATGCAGTTGCCGAGCGACTTCGACATCTTAGCCTTGCCGTCGGTGCCCGGCAGACGAAGGCATGCCGAGTTCGAGGGCAGCATAATCTCGGGCTCGGTGAGCGTAGCGCCATATACCGAGTTGAACTTGTGTACTATCTCGCGTGTCTGCTCAATCATAGGCTCCTGATCCTCACCCACGGGCACTGTCGTAGCGCGGAAGGCGGTGATGTCGGCAGCCTGAGATATGGGGTAGGTGAAGAAGCCTACGGGTGTGCCTCGGCGCTGCTGGTTCTCCTCTTCGGCATTGTTCTCCGAAAAGCCACGCATTTGTATCTCGGCCTTGACGGTGGGGTTGCGCTGCAGGCGCTGCACCGTGACGAGGTTCATGTAGTAGAACGCCAACTCGGTGAGCTCCGTGACGTACGACTGCACGAAGATTGTCGAGCGCGTGGGGTCGATGCCACACGAGAGGTAGTCCAAGGCCACCTCGATGATGTTCTCGCGCACCTTGTCGGGGTTGTCGGCATTGTCGGTGAGAGCCTGAGCATCGGCAATCATGATGAATATCTTGTCATACGCGCCCGAGTTTTGCAACTCCACGCGACGGCTCAACGAGCCTACGAAATGTCCCAAGTGTAGTTTTCCTGTGGGGCGGTCGCCCGTAAGAATTATCTTTTTTCCCATGTTGTAAATATGTTTTTCGGTTACTCCTTATGTGCGCGCATACAATATATACGCACGATAGGCGACAAAATTAACAAAAATTTGTCGAGTTACATAGAAAATCGCACTATTTATAGAATTTTTTTATAACTTTGTACACAGCAAACGACTAATCCTATACGATTATGACAATAATTCAGCTTGAGTACCTTATGGCGGTGGCTAACTGTGGTAGTTTCTCGGTGGCTGCCGAACACTGTTTTGTGACACAGCCGTCGCTGTCGATGCAGATTAAGGCCTTGGAGGAGGAGCTTGGCGCCGTGCTCCTCGACCGCACAAAGAAGCCCATCATCCCCACGGCTGTCGGCGAGGTTGTGTTGGAGCAGGCGCGCGAGACATTGCGTGCGTACAACCATATCCGCGAGACGGTGTCGGAGATGCGTGGCGAGACGGCGGGTAAGATGCGCCTCGGCGTGATCCCCACCATCGCCCCCTACCTGCTGCATAAGTTCATCCCCACGTTTGTGAAGAACTTCCCGAAGGTGGAGCTCGAGATTCACGAGATGGTCACGGCCGACATCATCGACTCGCTCAAGCGCGACCGTATAGATGCTGCCCTTGTGGCAAGTGGCACGTGTGGCGAGGGTATCACCGAGCACGACCTCTTCAGCGACCACTTCTACGCCTATGTGTCGCCCTCGCACCCGCTGTTCGAGCGCTCGAACATCCGCATCGAGGATATTGATTTCAAAGACCTTATACTGCTTAGTCGCGGTAACTGCATGCGTGACCAGATATTCGAGCTGTGTCAGGCTGCGCACGACATACCGTCGCACTTCTACTTCGAGTCGGGCTCGCTCGACACGCTTATGCGCATGGTCGACTGCACATCGTGCATGACCGTCATCCCCGAGATGGCGCTGGAGTTTATTCCCCTCTCGCGTCGTAACCGCGTGAAGACCATCGCCAAGGGTGCCACCTCGCGACGTGTAGCCTTAGCCGTGAGTCGTACCTACGTTAAGCAGTCTATCGTCGAGGCGCTGCGTAAGACAATCCTCGACTGCGTAAACCAAGAAAAAGTTTAGTAAACAACGAGTAGTGAGCAGCTGAGGAAATTTTCGATTTTTTCGAAAACATAGTGATTTTGAAAAATCGAAAATTTGAACATCCAACCTTTAGGTAACGTGTGGTGTGCTGCCACTGCTTGCTATACTTGTCAGGAGAATATCTATATTCGCTCATACTGATATATTATTTATTGGTAAGTTTAGGGAATTTAGTGAGTTTAAGGAGTTTGGGGATATGTCGCTAAACTCCTTAAGTTCCTTAATCTCCCTAAATTCTCTATTGATATTATCATTGGTGATTTTCTATTTTTCAAAAACATAGGGTTTTCGAAAATTAGAAAATTTAATTCTACCACGAGGTCAGAGAGATAACCGACTATGCGGACAAACCATGGCTGCGACCTCGCTGTTGCCCATGTTGTCTTTTCCCTTTTTCCTCGCCCGAATTGCTCTTATCGCCGTCGGAGTGTTGCATGTTTCACAATTTTTGCGTATATTTGCGAGAATTAATCGCGTGTGTGCGCCGTGTGTTTAGGCGTATGTGTGCGGGAGAGTGGGAAAATGAATGTGTAAATAATTAAAAAACAGAGATATAGATTATGGAAGATTTGCAGAAACTTATTGATACGATAGTTGAGGCCATGGACGATAAGAAGGCGCAGGGCATCGTGTCGCTCGACCTCTCGGGCTTTGATGGTGCTATATGTTCGCACTTTGTCGTGTGTCATGCCGACTCTACGACGCAGGTGGATGCCATCTCGGCAAGCATCGAGGATAAGGTATTTGAGGTCATGGGCGAGTGGCCCGTGCGTGTTGAGGGTCGTCAGAACTCGTTCTGGGTGGCCATGGACTACACGGATGTCATCGTTCACATCTTCCAGACGGAGTTGCGCGACTTCTACCGCCTGGAGGAGTTGTGGGCCGATGCTCCGATGAAGCGTTATGAGTTTGGTGAGTAAGGATTTCGAGAGATAGAGTATGGCAAATAATGTAAAGCAGCCCGCTATGCGACCACGCTTTAACTTCATGTGGTTCTGGGCTTTTGTCGCTATCGTCATCATCGGCTACTCGATGTTTGGCGACACGGAGGCCCGCCCCGTCGATGGCGACTGGAATATGGTCGATGCGCTTGTTGAGGAGGGTCTTGTCGAGCGTATCGAGGTGAACAATCAGGGTAAGGCCAACGTATACCTCCGCGAGGAGGCTTTCGATGTGCTCAAGGATGATGAGCGCTTCAAGCAGATGCCGAGGACGGGCGTTCAGGTTGTCTTTAACACCGGTGGCGATGTGCAGTACTTTGGTGACCGCATAAGCGCTGCCGAGGCGCGCCGCGTGGAGGCGGGCGAGGCTGTAGACCCCGTCGTTGTGAAGTTTAACGTCGTAGAGAAGGGGTGGGCGGACTACCTCTTCGAGTTCCTGCCGTGGATAATAATCATCGTCGTGTGGATATTCATCATGCGCTCCATGGCGCGTGGTGGCGGTGGCGGTGGTGGCGGCATCATGAACGTGGGTAAGGCACGCGCGCAGATGTCGGATAAGAATGCGAAGGAGCGCATCACGTTCAAGGATGTTGCGGGCTTGGAGGAGGCCAAGGTCGAGATTATGGAGATTGTCGACTTCCTCAAGCATGCCGACAAATATAAGGCTCTGGGCGCGAAGATACCCAAGGGCGCACTTCTTGCCGGCCCTCCGGGAACGGGTAAGACACTCCTTGCGAAGGCTGTTGCTGGCGAGGCTAATGTGCCGTTCCTCTCAATCTCGGGCTCCGACTTTGTCGAGATGTTCGTGGGCGTGGGTGCCTCGCGTGTGCGCGACCTCTTCGAGCAGGCCAAGAAGGTGGCTCCGTGTATCGTCTTTATCGACGAGATTGATGCCATAGGCCGTGCGCGAGGTAAAAATTCGGGATTCTCGGGTAACGACGAAAGGGAGAATACGCTCAACCAGCTCCTCACGGAGATGGATGGCTTCCAGACAAATGCGGGTGTCATCGTCCTTGCTGCCACAAACCGCGTGGACATCCTCGATAAGGCTCTCATGCGTGCCGGGCGCTTCGACCGCCAGATAGAGGTGGGGTTGCCCGATGCTAAGGAGCGTAAGGCTATCTTCGATGTGCACCTGCGCAAACTGAAACTCGACGATAAGCTCGATAGAGAGTTCCTTGCGAAGCAGACCCCGGGCTTTGCGGGTGCCGACATCGCCAACGTATGTAACGAGGCGGCACTTATCGCTGCGCGTAACAATCATAAGGTCGTGGAGCAGAGCGACTTCCTCGCGGCTATCGACCGTATCGTGGGTGGCTTGGAGCGTAGAAATATGCCTATGACGTCTGCCGAGCGTAGGTCTACGGCGATACACGAGATGGGTCATGCTACGGTGATGTGGCGCCTGAAGAACTGCGACCCTGTGCTTAAGATAACGATCATCCCTCGCGGTCGCTCGTTGGGTGCCACGTGGTACCTCCCCGAGGAGAGGGTGAACCACAACATCGAGCACTTCGTGCATAAGATGGCGGGGTTGGTTGCAGGCCGTGTTGCTGAGCAACAACTCATGGGCGTGACATCTACGGGTGCCATCAACGACCTCGAGCGCACGACAAAGACGGCCTACGCGATGGTTGCCTACTATGGCATGAGCCCGAAGGTGGGAAACATCAGCTTCTACGACGCTACGGGCCAGCGCGATATGTTTACCAAGCCCTTCTCTGAGCGCACGGCAGAGGTCATCGACGAGGAGGTGCGCCGCCTTGTGGATGAGGCTGTGGCTCTCGCCCGCGACATTGTCGTAGCGGAGAGGGAGAATATCGAGCGCCTGGCTGAGGTACTCCTTGAGAAGGAGACCATCTTCACGGAGGATATTGAGGCGGTACTCGGTAAGAGCGCCCAGCAACTCGAGAAGGAGGCCGCGGAGGCCGCAACGACGGTGGATGCTACGGATGAGGGAAAGACCGAGACGGAGGACAACGAAACAGAAAATATGGAGTAGACTATGAGTGATAAGTTGAAGAATTTTATTGTGCGCACGCTTAGTGGTGCTGTGCTCCTGGCTATTGTGTTGGGTGCCGCCACGTGCTTCGATGCCTACTGGGTGTTGCTCTTTGTGATTACGACCATCGGCATGTGGGAGTTTTACAAGATGGCCGAGGCTGTGGACTGCCACCCGCGTAAGATGCTGGGCTTGGCCACGGGCCTCGCGCTCTTTGCCACGATGCTCCTTGTGGTCATGGAGGTTGCCGGCATGGCCGATGTGGGCATGGCAGCCATCGCGGGCGTTGTGTGCTTTATTCTTCTTACGTTTGCCATCTTCGGTGTCGAGCTCTTCGCCATGTCGGAGCGCCCGCTACGTAATGTTGCGAGCACGCTGCTTGGCGTGGTGTATGTGGCTGTGCCCATGGCTATTATGACCTTCATCCCGCTTATTCTGTCGGGTGGCGTGTGGGAGCCGTGGTGCTTCCTCTTCTACCTCTTCATCGTCTGGGGTAACGATGTCTTTGCCTACCTTGTGGGCATCACGCTCGGCCGTCATAGATTGTGCGAGCGTATCTCGCCCAAGAAGTCGTGGGAGGGATTCTTAGGTGGCATCGCCGGTGCCTTGGGCGTGGGTGCCGTGGCAGCATGGATGCTTGGCGATGGCTACGGGCTGTGGTTGGGCCTCGCGGCTGTTGTTGCCATCACGTCGGTTGTCGGCGACCTTGTGGAGTCGATGTTTAAGCGCGAGGCGGGCATCAAGGACTCGGGAAATATCCTTCCCGGTCACGGTGGCATGCTCGATAGATTCGATGCGCTTATCTACTCTGCACCCTTTGCTCTGGTGTACCTCATCATCGTGGAGCTTGTAAATATGTTATAACCTAAACAACTATACCTATGAAGATTAACAAAGAGGGTTACGTTATAATCGGCACTACGGGACTTATATGCCTTGCTATCTGGTTGATTGTCTACTTCTTCATCGAGACAGAAGGGGCATGGGATTGGTTTATGGCGGGCTTCCTCGTTGTGTTCTGGTTCTTCGTTGCCGCCTTCTTCCGTGAGCCTCGTCGTGTGCAGATTCACGACGACGAACTTATCTTCTCGCCCTGCGATGGCCGCGTTGTTGTCACGGAGGTGGTGCACGAGAAGGAGCATGTGGACTGCGAGATGATGCAGATTTCGATTTTCATGTCCGTAACGAACGTACACATGAACTGGCTGCCTGTGGGTGGCGAGGTGGAGTATACTAAACACCACCACGGTCGCTTCCTCGTTGCGTGGCATCCCAAGTCGTCTACGGAGAATGAGAGGGCCACGACGGTGATACGCCTGAAGAGTGGCAGTAGGGTGCTCATGCGCCAGATTGCGGGCTTCGTGGCACGTCGCATCGTCACGTATGTGAAGCCCGGACAGCGGGTCGACCAGAATAGCGTTCTTGGCTTTATTAAGTTTGGCTCGAGGGTCGATGTGCTCATCCCGAAGGACTCGGAGCTCTTCGTGGAGATTGGCGACCCTGTCATAGGCTCGCAGACACCCATCGCACGCCTTAAGCGTAAGGAGTAAACATATATAGTGATGACTGTTGAGAAGATTATTAAGAGCGTGGCTACGCTTGCTGTCGTTGCTGCGGTGCTGTGTGCCATAGGCTACCTGTGGAAGGTGGTGCTCTATATCCTTGTTGCTGCCGTGCTGTCGCTCGTCGGCCGCCCTATGGTTCGACGCCTGCTGGGCATCGTGGTTACGGGGCGTAAGATGTCGCGCTCGGTGGCTGCGGCGCTCACGCTTATGTCCATGTGGATAGTCTTCGGCCTCATGTGCTGGCTCTTCATCCCGCTGCTCTTCGGCAAGGTTAACGAGCTTGCTGCCGTGGAGTGGGATGGTGTCACTGCGGTGCTGGAGAGTGCTCTTGTCGATGTCGAGCGGCTGCTGGAGAGGGTCTTCTCTATCGATATTAACGACATAGGCCTCACGTTCAAGCGCTTCGTGCTCAGGCATGTGGATGTGGACTACGTTAAGACCTTCGCTAACGTGGCCTCGGTGTTCACCTCTGCGGCTATCGCCTTCTTCTCTATATCGTTCATCACGTTCTACTTCCTCAAGGAGGATGGCCTCTTCTATCGCCTCGTTGCGCTCTTCTTTCCCGACCGCTACCGCAATAACGTGTTCACGGCACTCGACTCTATCACGGCGCTCCTGTCGCGTTACTTTGGTGGCCTTATGGCTGAGAGTGTGATGCTTATGACGATAATATCTGTCGTCCTGCTGCTCTTTGGCATGACTGCGGGCGATGCCCTTATCGTGGGTCTTATCATGGGAGTTATGAACCTTATCCCCTATGCCGGCCCCTGCATGGGCTGCCTCGCTGCGATGTGTATAGGCGTGCTGTCACCCATTGATGGCAATGTGGCATATACGGCTGCGGTCATCGTCTCCACCATCGTTGTCGTCAAGCTCGTCGACGACTTCATCATCCAGCCGTCGCTCTACTCGGAGCGCGTTCAGGCACACCCCCTGGAGGTCTTCCTCGTGATACTCATCGCGGGCTATGTTGGTGGCATCTGGGGCATGCTCTTGGCCATACCCTTGTATACGGTCGTGAGGGTCTTTGCTCGCGAGTTCTTCTCGGAGTATAGCCTCGTGCGCAAACTTACCAGCCAGATGACAAAGTGATGCCTATGATAGATATCGAAGCAGAGGTTATCCATGGCCGTAAGATAGGCCGCGCGCTGGGCTTCCCTACGGCAAATATGACCCTCGAGGGTCACGAAGATATTGAGCGCGGTGTCTACCGCTCGACGGTCACAATTGACGATACGACATACCGTGCTATGTCGAATGTCGGCATCCGCCCCTCGGTGGGTGGCAAGGAGCTACTTTTAGAAACGCACGTCATAGGCTTCAAGGGCGACCTCTACGGCCGACGCTTGCGTGTCACGCTCGTGGAGAAGATACGCGACGAGAAACGCTTCTCCTCTATCAGCGACCTTAAGGAGCAACTCGTCAAGGATTATAATCTTATAACAGAGCGATAGGAACTTTTATAACTCCTCGCCCCAATGTTGATGTTCGACCGCGATGCCGAGCATCTCTATGGCGCGCTTTATGTTTGAACAAGAAAATAGATATAGCTTTTGTTTTTTGCTCAATAATTGTTAACTTTGCAGAAATCAATAATTCTCATTATGTCGGAGCAGGAGTTGAAAAAATATAGACTTACAGGCGTTGAGGAGCCTACGGATGAGCAACTCGAGGCGTTGATGCATGCTGCCGGCGAGGAGGCTCGTCGCCGTGGTGCCGAGTCTGATGCGAAATTCCGTGCAGAGTTAGAGCGTTTGGTGTCGGATAACTTAGCTGATTACACGTGTGGCAATGGTAAGTAATCATAAACCTGTTTTGATTGTTATAGCAGGGCCTAATGGTTCGGGCAAGACAACTGTAACCGAGCAGATACTGCGCCACGAATGGATGGAGGATGCTATATATATCAACCCCGACATCGTGGCTCAAGAACAATTTGGTGATTGGAACTCGGCGGAGGCTGTTAAGAAGTCTATCGCTTACTGTGAGGCGTTGCGTGAAAAATCTCTCGAAGAGGGTAAGAGTCTTATCTTCGAAACAGTGCTCTCTCGCAAGGATAAGGTAGATTATATCCGCAGAGCAAAGGAGGCCGGTTTCTTTGTTAGGGTATTCTTTGTGTGCACTGAATCCCCCACGATAAACGCATCACGTATCGCCAGACGAGTTATGCAGGGTGGTCACGATGTGCCAATTTCTAAAATTATATCTCGTTATAATTTATCCATTGCTAATTGTGTTGAGGTGGCTCGAATTGTTGATCGTTGTTATCTATACGATAACTCGGCGGAGAATTGTGATGCCCGACCCCTATTTAGAACCGTAGATGGAAAGGTGTATAAAGAGTATAGAGGTGAGAAACCAGATTGGGCAAAAATTATAAAGAGCCGTCTATAAAATAACAAACCGTTAAGTTTTCTTAGCGGTTTGTTGTTTTATGCTTCAAGACAGTTTTCCTCTTTTATAACTCCTCGCCCCATTGTTGATGTTCGACCGCGATGCCGAGCATCTCTATGGCGCGTGCCGTTATGCCAAGACACAGCGCCTCGATGTCCGCGGGGCGGAAGTAGAAGGATGGCGATGCGGGGAGGATGATGGCTCCCGCCTCGGTGAGCGTTGTCATGTTGCGGAGGTGTATGAGCGAGTAGGGCGCCTCGCGCACGACCATCACAAGGCGACGGCGCTCCTTGAGCATCACATCGGCAGCGCGCTCTATCAACGTGCGCGATATGCCTGCGGCGATGCGTCCCACCGTGCCCATGGATGCGGGCACTATGAGCATGGCATCCCAGCGTGCCGAGCCACTCGCTGCCGACGACCACATGTCGCTATTGTCGAAGCGCACGATGCGGCTATCCTCGGGGAGGCTCTCGCCCTCGGCACGTATTACATCCTCGGCATGGTCGCTAAGGATAAGACCTATGCGCTCCACATCGTCATTCGACAATAGAAGTTGTAACGCCTGGCGGGCATATATGGCGCCGCTGGCTCCGGTTATGGCGACGAGAACTCTCATACTATAATTCCAATATCTTACACGTTAAACCCCTCTCGCGTGCTGTGCGTAGCAGTGCCGGCAACACGTAACTCGTGTTACGGAACGACTTGGCGCTGTCGTGCAGCGAGATGATGTCGCCCCCGCGCAGGCCTCGGAGCGTGCCACGCAGGCACTTCTTGGGCGATAGCTTACGATTGTAGTCGCGCGAGAGTACGCTCCACAGTACCACGCGATAGCGCTGTGCCACCTGTCGTAGCTGTGCGCGTGTTATCTGAGCGTAGGGTGGGCGGAAGAGCTCCGTGTGCACCATGTCGCCCGCGAGGTCTACATCCTCGATGTAACGCTCCAGCGACATGCGCCACCCCTTCTGGTGCGAGTATGTGTGGTTGCCCACCTTATGCCCGCGGTCGAGTATCATCTGGTATAGGTCGGGGTATAGCTCCACGTTCTTGCCAAGGACAAAGAACGTAGCCTTGGCGTTGTAGCGGTCGAGCGTCTGTAGTATCCACTCGGTCACACCGGGGGTGGGGCCATCGTCGAAGGTGAGGTATATGCCCTCAGGGTCGTCGACAGACCATATCACGCCCGGAAACATCCAGCGTAGAAACGTGCCTGGGTTTATTCTCATTCTCGCGCTACGTTTTTGTTACAGAGTGCAAAAGTAACTTTTTTTTCGTAAAAAGAAAAATATCACTACCTTTGTACGTATATAGCTCAATGTTTGCTCGATGTTGGGCATAACGAATGTAACTATCATGACTATGAAACGCTTTATCTACACCTTTATTATTGCAGCCATGACGTTTGCGGTTTGTGGCTGTACCGTTAAGAGCGATGCGCCCTCGAAGAATACCGCCGGCGAGAACTACGATGTCGTTGTCGTCTGCTCGGACGAGGCGTGGCGTGGCGACCTATCGTATGCCGTGTGCGACCTCTTGGAGGCTCCCACCCCGGGCCTCACGCGCCCCCAGGGATTGTTTAATATCGTCAAGCAGGTAGCCCCTGACAAGGCGTCGAACATTGATATGATGTATGGCAACCTGTTGGTTATAAACATAAATACGGCCGTCACGGAGCCGTCGTTCAGTGTCGAGAAGAATGTGTATGCCCGCCCGCAGACCGTCGTCATCATCACGGCACCCACGGTGACCTCGGCCACAGCGTTTGTGACGACTGCTGCGGATGCTATACGCGAGGTGCTGGAGGATGGCGAGCGTAAGAAGAGTAATGGCTACTATGCTCAGCGCCCTGCCGAGGAGCTTATGGCCGACTTTAAGGCTACGACAGGCTTCGATATGCTTATCCCCCAGAGCTTCTTTAAGGCTACGACGGCAGATAAGAGCCTCACGTGGTATCTGCGTGATTACCCAACGAAGGCGCAGTATATCTTTACCTACGAGTCGGTATATACCAACCCCGAGGATATGACTCCGAAGTGGCTGATGATGTCGCTCGATAATAAGCTGTCGTCGATTACGAGCAAGGGAGCCGTGGGCTCGTACCTCGGTGTCAGTGAGCAAGCCCCTGTCTATGCCACTACTGTTGAGCGTGGCGGTAGAGAGTGGGTCGAGCTGCGTGGCTGGTGGGAGGTGAACAACGACTTTATGGGAGGCCCCTTCGTTAGCTTCTCGTCGGTGGACGAGGCTGACGATAAGATTCTAACCATCATGTTTGCCCTCTACGCTCCAGAGGATCCGCAGCGTAACCTCCTTCGAGAACTTGAACACCTATTCTATACGCTTAAATAATTAAGGTAATGAGTAATTAGTAAATTTTTAATTACTCACTACTCACTACTCATTACTCATTATCTATCAAAGGCTTGTGCTTTGAGTGCTATGCCCTCGCCATCGGGTGTTACGAGTATCACGCCGCTCTCGGGGCGCGTGATGTGGCCGATGACATCTACGAGGCCTAAGCGCATCACAGCCTCCTGCTTGTCCAATGGCACGGTGAATAATAACTCGTGATCCTCGCCGCCATTGAGTGCTGCGATGACGGGGTCGATGTGCATCTCCTCGGCAAGCTCCGTCGTCTGGCGAGCTATGGGTATGCGCTCGAGATATATGCGTGCGCCACACTCCGAGGCGCGACATATCTGTCGTAGGTCTGAGGCTAATCCATCCGAGAGGTCTATCATAGCTGTGGGACGTATGCCCTCCTCGCGTAGTGCCTCGAGGACATTTACACGCGCGCGCGGCTTGAGGTAGCGCTCCAAGAGATATTCGTGACCCTCGAACTTAGGCTCGGGATTCTCAACATCCTTCAATACGCGCTTCTCGCGCTCCAACAGATGTAGACCCATGTATGCAGCACCGAGGTTCGATGTTATACATATAAGGTCGTGCTCCTTGGCGCCACTGCGGTATACCACATCCTCCTTTTTTGTGCGTCCCGTTGCCGAGATGGTTATCACGAGGCCGTTTAGGGATGCTGTGGTGTCGCCACCTACGAGGTCTACGCCAAGCTCGTTGCAGGCGTGCTCCATGCCCTCGTATAGCTCGTCGAGGGCCTCCACCGATATCTTTGCCGATACGCCGAGGGCGACGACAACATGCTCGGGTTGTGCGTTCATCGCCAGGATGTCGTTCACGCCACGGACGATGGCCTTGTAGCCGAGGTGCTTGAGCGGGAAGTAGCTCAGGTCGAAGTCTATGCCCTCGGTGAGCATGTCGGTCGTAAGGAGCATGACCTCCTCGCCGAGGTCTATGACGGCAGCATCGTCGCCCGCGCCACGTAGCGTTGTGCTGTTACGCTTCCCGAGGCGCGCTGTGAGGCGGTCGATAAGGCCAAACTCGCCTAACGAGGCTATCTCTGTGGTATGTTTACTGTTCATAATCGCTAATAAATAAATTTTTTGCAAAAGTACCTTTTTGATTGGAAAGTTGCAAAAAAAAATATATCTTTGCCTCAAATTTTTTTCAACGACACGTAACATAAAACTTAAATAAAATGTTAAACATAATACTTTTTGGAGCCCCGGGGTGTGGTAAGGGAACGCAGGCTACGCGCCTTGCTGAGCACTACGACCTCTACCATATATCTACGGGTGAGGTGATTAGGTCGGAGATTAAGCGTGGCACGGAGCTCGGCAAGAGCATGGAGGCTTATATATCGCGTGGTGAGCTTGCTCCCGATTCTATCGTTGTGGAGATGGTGCGCGACTATATGCGTACACACTCGGATAAGGGTTGCATCTTTGACGGCTTCCCCCGCACTACGGCGCAGGCCGAGATTTTCGATACCATGCTCGATGAGATGGGCTCGAAGGTCGATGTTATGGTCTATATGGATGTTCCGGAGGATGAGCTTGTGCGCCGCATACTGCTCCGTGGTAAGGACTCGGGACGTGCCGATGATGCCTCGGAGGATGTCATCCGCAACCGCATCGAGGTGTATCGTGCACAGACGGCCATCGTCGCTGACCACTACGCGAAGCAGCAGAAGTATGCCGACATCAACGGCCTCGGCACCATGGACGAGGTCTTCGAGCGCCTGTGTGAGGTTATCGATGCCAAGAAGTAGCTTTTTGTGATTGATAGGTAGACTTACGGGCGTTGCCGATACAATATTTCGGTCACGCCCGTGTTTATATATAATATGAAAGGTAGAGTTATAAGAGTTGTCGCTGTTGTTGTCATGCTCCTTGGCATGACGACCACCGTGGCTATGGCACGTGCCTACCGCCTTGGTGATGTGCCCAATGTGCAGGTTAACGACCGCACGCGCTTCGTGTCGAACCCCGACGGCATCCTCTCTCGCGATGCTGTTGCTACGCTCGACTCGCTGTGTTACTCGCTCAAGGAGCGCGGTATTGCGGAGGTCGCCATCGTCGCTGTGCGCGACATCGAGCCTCGCGACCCCTTCACCTTCGGCCAGAGGCTCTTTGAGCGCTGGGGCGTGGGCGATGACGAGTTGGATAACGGCCTCGGTGTGCTTCTGGTGGAGGATATGCACGAGATACGCTTCTTCACGGGCTACGGCATCGAGGGCGTGCTGCCCGATGTTATGTGCGTGAGGATTCAGGAGGATTATATGTTGCCCTATTTTCGCGATGGCGACTACTCTGCGGGCATGGTCGCGGGCATGCGCGCTGTGGATAAACTCTTCACGGATGGCGAGCTTCCTGTTGCCGAAGGTGACGATGAGGGTGCTATGCTGGCCATAATCCTTGCCGTATGCTTCATACTGTTCCCCATCGTGTTACTCCTTGTCTACGAGTATAAGAAGACGAAGTGCCCCACGTGTGGCAAGCATAAGTTGCGCGTTGTCGAGCGCACGATGACGGCTACGGCTATCATCGAGCGCCTCGTCTGCGACAGCTGTCACTCGGAGCATACGCGCACCACGCAGCGCAACGACCATCAAGGCCCGCGTCGTGGTGGCGGTATATGGATATTCCCCATGGGCGGTGGTGGCTTCGGCGGTGGCGGAGGCTCGTTTGGTGGTGGCTTCGGTGGCGGCTCGTTTGGTGGCGGTGGCGGAGGCTCACGCTGGTAGAAATGTCTAACAAATAAAATATTAAAAGCATGAAAAACAAGAAGATGTGGATTGTTATCGGCATCGTTGCCGTCATCGTCGTGTGGGCCATTAGCGCCTATAACGGCCTTGTGTCGAAGGAGACGACTGTCGAGGAGGCATGGGCAAATGTGGAGACCGTATATCAGCGTCGTAGCGACCTTATCCCCAACCTCGTAAATACGGTTAAGGGCTACGCTGCGCATGAGGCCGAGACCCTTGAGTCTGTGACGGCAGCACGTAGCGCTGCAACCTCTATCACCATAGACCCCTCGACGGCTACGCCCGAGGAGATGGAGCGCTGGATGGCTGCGCAGGATGAGGTGGGTAGGGCTCTTGGTCGTCTTATCGCCATCTCGGAGAGCTATCCCGACCTTAAGGCGAGCACCAACTTCCGCGACCTCCAAGCGCAGCTCGAGGGCACGGAGAACCGTATCTCTACCGAGCGTAGGAAGTATAACGAGGCTGTCAAGAAGTATAACGTGAAGATTCGTCGCTTCCCGACAAACCTTATCGCCTCGATGTTTGGCTTCGAGCGTAAGGCTATGTTCGAGGCTGCGGAGGGTGCCGAGGTGGCTCCCGTCGTTGAGTTCTAATACTTTGACTAAGCATGACATGATACGCATCGAGCAATCGGTGCGTATTTTTTTATCTCTTTTAGTCGCGGTATTGTCTTTTTTCACTTTTTTTCGTATATTTGCAAAAAACTATGCTTATACAATATGAGAATCAAGGTAGATAGTATACTGAGAGTGGCATTGGTGGCTGTGGCTATGGTTGTCGCGGCACCCGCGGTATATGCTCAGGTGAATGAGCCTGAGCCAGATAAGGCCGAGAAGCCTGTCGACGAGTGGGTGAAACTCACGCCCGAGGAGTATATATACAAGTGGCGCGCTACGGCCATAGACAACATGGAGGTCTACGGCATCCCCGCGAGCATAACCATGGGGCAGGCCTTCCTCGAGTCGGGCTTCGGCAATGGCTACCTCGCGCGTGTGGCTAATAACCACTTCTGCATAAAGTGCAAGGGGTCGTGGACGGGCAAGACCATCACGCATGCCGACGACCGCCCCGACGACTGCTTCCGCGTATACGACACTGCCGAGGAGTCCTTTGCCGACCATGCCGACTTCCTATGCAGTGGCAGCCGCTACGACTTCCTCTTTGCCTACGCCACGGACGACTATAAGAGCTGGGCTAAGGGTCTTAAGCAGGCGGGCTATGCCACAGCACCCGACTATGCCGAGCGCCTCATAGGTGTCATCGAGCGCTACCAACTATACCTCCTCGACCGCCCCGATGGCCTTAAGCTCTACGACGACTTCCTTGCCGGTAAGTTGAGCCTCGACACGGCCATCACGCCGCCGAGCGAGCCTACGCTAGAGCCCGCGGATAGTGTCGCTGATGCTGCGGTGCCCGACATGCCGCGCGACATCACCACGGCGTATGCCGACCGTGGCATCGACCCGAATAACTTCCGCGTGTCGATAAACTCGCACTTCGGCTACAATGTCTTCCGCACAAATGGCGCGCACTACATCATCACCAAGAGGGGTGATACCTACGAGCGTATAGGCGAGCTCTTCGAGGTGTCGCCCGCGACGCTGCGTAAGTTCAACGACGTGGAGAACCGCACGCAGCCCGAGGATGGCGATGTGCTCTACATCGAGCGTAAGGCGGCACGTTGGAATGGCGAGGGCATGTTCCATAGGGTTGTCGAGGGCGAGACCCTGCACCTCATCTCGCAGATATACGGCATACGCCTCACGCAGCTGTCGAAGCTCAATAAGATACGCCCCACGGCCACGCTCATGGATGGCCAGACCATACGACTACGATAATTAACACAACGATATATGAGTACGTTAAGAGAGAAAATATTGGATGCCATTGTCCGCAAGTCGACGCTCAAACAGCAGATATTCGACAACACCTTTGCTACGTTCAACGAACTCAAGGAGACCCTCTTCGAGATGGCCTCGGAGATTGACGACGAGCTCGATGGCAAGCTCGACCGCCGCGTGCGCATCGAGTACCGCGACCGTGGTAAGTTCGAGGCTCAGTTGCAGGTTGCCAGCGACATCCTCCTCTTCCAGATGCACACCGACGTCTTCGAGTTCGACTCGAACCACATCATCTGGCAGAATAGCTACCTTCAGCAGAATAGGGAGAACTCCTACACGGGTGTTATCAATATCTACAACTTCCTCTCTGACTCGCTGAAGTACAACCGCAATGCCGACGAGGGCTACCTCATAGGCCGCATCTTCATCAACCGCGAGAAGTGCTTCTGGGTTGAGGGTAAGCGCCAGACCCTTGTGCGCCCCATGGCCTTTGGCACCAAGAAGATAGATCGCGAGGCTCTCGTTGCCATCATCGAGACAGCCATAAACTACGCTCTCAACTTCGACCTCCTGATGCCGCCCTACGAGGAAAACATACGTGTCACTGTCGACCAGTTCAACTCGAAGCTCGACAACTCGAAGTTTACGACGGGTAAGAGGCTAAGTTATGACTTCTCCATCGACGATATCTAAACGCTGTCTTGTTGGTTAGTTTGGCGCCTGGCTTGCGAGAAAAATGCTCATTTACTTTAAGTAAACTCCGCTTTTTCTCCCTGCGACCAGCCTCAAACTACCACAACAATCCAGCATTTAGATCGGCCGAGGGTCTTGTCGGTTAGTTTGGCGCCTGGCTTGTTTTATTGAGTAAGGAGATTAGGGGGATTAGGGAATTTAGGGAGATTAGGGAGATTAGGGAAATTAGAGAAATTAGAGAAATTAGGGAGTGTGGAGATAAAAACACTAAACTCATTAGACTCCCTAAAATCTCTAAATATAAATTACTAATTAATTAGCTAATAATAACTTAAAACTTTGCAATAATGAGAAAACTATTAACTACCGTAGCACTCCTTATCGTGGCGACGATGGCCATGGCACAGGTGAGCTACCTCGAGATGGTTGAGGCACGCACTGCCCCGACACAGTATATCTCGCCCGCATCGCTCACACCCGTAGCGGGCACGCACCAGTATATGGAGCTCGATGGCAAGAATGTCGTCATGTACGACTATGCCAAGCCCGGCGATGGCGAGGTGGTATTCACTGGCCGTGGCGTTATCATGTCGTTTGACCGCTCGCCCGATGGCACGATGACCCTCTACGAGATTTGGGATGGTGGCGCCTCACCCCGCAAGGAGATATATCGCCACTCGTTCACCTCGGACTACTACATCGCCTGCCCCGATGGCTCGACGATAAAGATTGACGATGTGCGCGACATATCGTTCTCGCCCGACTCTAAGTTCCTCGCCATGGGCTACGAGAACGACCTCTTCGTCTACGACCTCACAACAAACGAGATTTACAACATCACCGACGACGGCAAGTGGAACCACATAATCAATGGCACCACCGACTGGGTGTACGAGGAGGAGTATGGCTTTACGAAGGCCTATGCCTTCTCGCCCGATGGCCGCGAGATTGCCTACCTCAAGTTCGACGAGAGCCGCGTGAAGGAGTTCGAGATGATGCGCTACGATGCCAACCTCTACAACGAGGCCTACCGCTTCAAGTATCCCAAGGCGGGCGAGGAGAACTCTATCGTGACGATGCACGTCTACAACCTCTATACTAAGGAGACACGCCAGATACCCCTCGGCGAGGAGACCGACCAGTATATCCCCCGCATCGACTATACGCCTGCGGGCAATCTCTACTTTTACCGCGTCAACCGCCTCCAGAACCACTTCGAGGTTGTGATGATTGAGACCGACGGCACGGAGCGCGTGATATACGAGGAGAGGGACGAGCGCTATGTTGAGCGCCCGAGCAACGAGACCATCACCTTCATCGACGAGGATCGTTTCATCGTGCGCGAGGAGACAACGGCGGGGTGGTTCCACCTCTACCTGCACTCTGTGGCTAATGGCCGCCTCAATGCCATCACCGAGGGTGAGTGGGAGGTGACCAAGTTTGTCGGCCTCTCGGAGAATAAGAAGACGCTCTACTATATCTCTACCGAGCAGTCGCCCATGGAGCGCCACCTATACTCTATAGGCCTCGATGGTAAGAAGAAGACATGCCTCCTCTCGAAGCCCGGCTACTGGAGGGTATACCCCTCGGGTGACATGAAGTACTTCGCTGCCGAGCACTCGGCCACGGACTGCTATCCCACGGCTGCCGTATACGATGCTAAGGGCAGGGAGGTGCGCTCGTTGATGCTCGGCAAGGTGACGGATGCGAAGCCCGCCTACCAGCGCAACTACTACACCTTCACCACGGAGCGTGGCGATGAGCTTACCTACTTCCTCGTCTACCCCAAGAACTACGACCCCGCGAAGCAGTACCCCGTCTTTATCACGCAGTACTCGGGCCCCGGCTCGCAGCAGATCGAGAACCGCTATACCACCGACTGGGAGGAGACCCTCGCACGTAACGGCTATATCGTAGCATGTTGCGATGCTCGTGGTACGGGCTTCCGTGGTGAGGACTTCAAGAAGGTGACATACGCCAACCTCGGTTACGCGGAGGTGCAGGATCAGATATCGTTTGCGCGTCACCTTGGCAAGCAGTCGTTCGTCGACGCCTCGCGCATAGGCATCTATGGCTGGTCGTATGGTGGCTTCATGGCCCTCGGCTGTGCCCTCAAGGGCGATGGTCTCTTTAAGATGGCTATTGCTGTTGCTCCCGTGACATCGTGGCGCTACTACGACTCTATATACACGGAGATATACAACGGCCTGCCACAGGATAACCCCGCGGGCTACGACGATAACTCGCCCATCAACTTTGCCGACCGCCTGTCGAACAACACGCGCCTGTTGATTATCCACGGCACGGCAGACGATAACGTGCACTTCCAGAATACCATGGAGATGTGCCGCGCGCTGAATCGTGCCGGCAAGCAGTACGATATGATGGTATACCCTGACCAGAACCACTCGATGCGACCCAACGATATGGTTAACATCCGTCAGAAGATGGTCGACTATACGCTCGAGAACCTCTAATATGCAGTTGAGGGAGTGGGGCAGCCCGCTCCCTCTCTGCTACATATATGATATGAGAAAGTTACTGCTCGTTTTTGTCGCCATACTCTTTGTGGTGGTCGATGCCGAGGCACAGCGCTACTATGTTGAGCGCACGGTGAGTGCCGTGGAGGTGGATCTCAGTGTGGGTCTTGCCACGGCCGCGAATAAGATGCCCGCGTATGGAAGGTCGCGCCAGGGTGTCGATGCGGGTGTAGAGGTGCGCTACAACTTCGCGGCACAGCCCGTGGATATAGGTCTCAATGTGTCGCTATGCTCGATGTATCGTGGCACGACCATACATAATACGCTCTATAGCTATAAGTTTATCAGCGAGAACCTGCTCGTCACCTCCGACTATAACTTCTTTCAGGGGCGCGCGGTATCACCCTTCGTGGGCTTGGGCGTGGGTGTGGCGTGGAGCGACATCAATGCTGATGGCACCAAGCATGGCACACACTTCGCGGTGATGCCACGTGTGGGTGTCGAGCTCTCGCACCACGTGCGTATCTCTGTGGCCTACAAAATCTTCGATAAGGCAAACAACCACCTCGCCATAAGCCTCGGCTACGCCTTTGGCGGAGGCCGTAGATAGTGAACTGAAGGCTAAACAGCGATAAAAGTTTTGTCGGTTTAGAATAAATTCTTATCTTTGCGCGGTTATAGCCGATGCGACGGCTTGGATTAGAATATATAAATTAACTAAATAAAAATATTCGTATGACTATTACAGCATCAGACATCAAGATTGGTATGTGCGTGGAGATGGATGGCAAGACCTTCATCGTCGTAGACTTCCAGCACTGCAAGCCCGGTAAGGGTCCCGCCTTCGTGCGTTCAAAGCTCAAGAACCTCGAGAACGGCAACGTCCTCGATAAGACCTTCTCGTCAGTATCGCAGAAGATCGAGCAGGTGCGCGTTGAGCGTCGCCCCTACCAGTTCACCTACGAGGATGACCTCGGTGCTCACTTCATGCACACCGAGACCTTCGAGGAGATCAACATCGACAAGAACCTTATCAACAATGCCGACCTTATGGCTGATGGCCAGATTGTCGAGGTTATGTTCCACACCGAGAAGGAGACAGTCCTTTCGGCCGAGCTTCCTCCCATCGTCGATATGGAGATCACCTACACCGAGCCCGGCGTACGTGGCGATACCGCCTCTACCAACTCGCTCAAGGCTGCTACCGTAAATACCGGTGCAACCATCAAGGTGCCCCTCTTCATCAACACCGGTGATAAGATTCGTGTTGATACTCGTACTCGTGAGTATTACGAGCGCATCAAGTAATTTTTGATTATTAGACCGCATCTGCGGCACATCCCTAAAAGTAGACTACCTCGGGCTGTACGTTTTAGTACTATCCCGAGGTAGTCTCTTTTGTGATGCACCACATCTGTGGCTTACTAATCAAAAATTAAATTTCCGATTATAAGGCAGCATCTACTGCCGCTAACAAAAAGTCCCGACAATGGGTCGTACACCAAGTACTACCCATCGTCGGGTTTTTTGCCGAGCGTTGTATCTGCTACCTTCTAATCAAAAATTAATCTCTTGTGACAAAGGCTCATTCTCTGCCTCTCAACCACTGCGCTGAAAGGAAAATAGGTCGCTTATCGAAGATAAGGACTGCGATAATTTGCTCTTTCATATATAATGTCTATCTTTGCGCCAAATAGACTAACCCATAAACAACGATATAATGAATTTTGAGTGGCTTAAAACTGTCGTCATGGGTAGCGGTGACCCCGCGCACCCGTCGATAGCACACACCGTCTTTGTCCTTGCTACCGTGATAGCCTCGGGTATTGCGCTTAGTCGTATCAAGATTAAGGGCATATCCTTCGGTATGACGTGGATACTATTCACCGGCATCGCCTTTGGTCACTTCCTCGACCCGGGCACCATACACCACGACACGCTACACTTTATCAAGGAGTTTGGACTCATCCTCTTCGTATTCTTCATCGGCTTGCAGGTGGGCCCCGGCTTCTTCTCGTCGCTCAAGAGTGGCGGATTGAAGCTCATAGGCCTCGCCACGCTCGTGATACTCCTTGGCGTGGCTACGACATACGTCATACACCTCATCACGGGTGAGCCCCTGCCCACGATGGTGGGTGTCCTCTCGGGTGCTGTGACCAACACCCCGGGCCTCGGTGCTGCGCAGCAGGCATACGCCGACTCGGGCCTTGCGGATGCCAATGTCGCCGACTCCATATCGTTGGGCTATGCCGTGGCCTACCCCCTCGGTGTTGTGGGCATCATCCTCACAATCATCATCATGCGCTATGTCCTTCGCGTAGACTTCAAGAAGGAGGACGAGGGCCTTGCCGCCATGAGCGATGTCACCAACCTCCCGCAGCGCTTCTCGGTGGAGTTTACCAACGAGATGCTCGAGGGTAAGACCATCGCCATTGCCCACATGCTCATCAACCGTCAGTTCGTCGTGTCGCGCATCATGCACCCCTCGGGCGAGATAGTCATGGCCGACGGCAACTCCAAGCTCGTCGTGGGCGACCGCCTGCGCATCATCTGCACCGAGGAGGATAGTGAGGCTATCCTCGCTTTCTTCGGCAAGCCCGTGGAGATGACTGCCGACGACTGGGGCGCTACAGCAATGCAGTCTACACCTCTGGTGTCGCGCCGCATCCTCATCACGCGCGAGGAGATTAACGGCAAGAAGTTTTCGGACTTGCGCCTCCGCACACGCTACGGCATAAACATCACCCGCGTACACCGTGCCGGTGTCGACCTCATACCGTATCAGGGTATGGAGCTCCAGGTGGGCGATAAGGTTATGGTCGTGGGCCCCGAGGCTGCTGTAGCTCAGGCTGAGAAGGTGCTCGGAAATTCACTTAAGAAACTCGACCACCCCAACCTCCTCCCCGTGTTTATCGGTATCGCCCTCGGTGTGGTGCTCGGCTCTATGCCTCTGATGAACATCCCGCAGCCCGTGAAGCTCGGTCTTGCAGGTGGCCCTCTTATTATCGCGATACTCCTCGGTCGCTATGGCCCGCACTTCCACCTTGTGACATATACCACCATGAGTGCTAACCTCATGCTCCGCGAGATAGGCCTCGCCATGTTCCTCGCGGCCGTGGGCATAGGTGCCGGTGATGGCTTCATTGATGCCATCATCAATGGCGGTTATAAGTGGATAGGCTACGGTGTCATCATCACCGTGCTTCCCCTTGTACTTGTGGCACTCCTTGCACGCCTCAAGTTCAAGCTCAACTACTACACCCTCATGGGTCTTATGGCGGGCTCTATGACCGATCCCCCGGCCCTCGGCTTCGCCAGCGCATCGTCAGGTAATGATATGCCTGCCGTGAGCTATGCGACAGTATACCCAGTAGTTATGTTCCTACGAGTATTAACTGCGCAGCTTTTAATGCTCGCAGCTCTTTAGCGTGATTGAGGGGCATCTACTTCCCCTACCAAAAGAAAGTGCGAATGGGCAGTACGCTTAAGTACAGCCCATCCGCACTTTCTTTTGGCGAGTGTTGTATCTGCCCCTCACTGACGCTAAAGCGCAACCCTCATAGAAACTTATAGAACCCCATCAAAAAAAATCTTCCGAAATCCTTGCATAATTAAAAAATATTGTCGTATCTTTGTGATATCAAAATAATATCATTTTACTGTGATGATTTTGATAGAACGTATGTCCAACTAAAACCTTGTAGCTATGAAGACGAAAAGCAGATTTTGGAGATGGCTCGTAGGGGGCTACTCTATAGGTAAATTGCGCGTATGGCCTTGGAAGGCGGAGTTTTGGCGCTTGCGCACACCCGAAAAGAGGGCAGACATAAAGTTATAAACGTAATCGTATAATTAAACACATATTGCTATGAAAAATTACACCTATTCAGGATGGAGGCTTAACGGCTTCGTCGCCCTTGTATTACACCTATTGTTTGTCGCAGCCATGGTGCTCTGCATCGTATGGCAGGCACACTGCACCGAGGCTAATGCTATAGCCATCGTCGGCATCGTAGTATTTGCCCTTGTGATGTTCATAATGCTCGGTGGTTACATCATGCTTGAGCCTAACGAGTCGCGCGTGTTGCTCTTCTTTGGTAACTATCGCGGTACGTTCTACGACACGGGCTTCTGGTGGGTAAACCCTTTTATGACGGCTAAGAAGATATCGCTGCGCGCCCGTAACCTCAACGTAGATCCTATCAAGGTGAACGACAAGGCGGGTAATCCTATACTTATCGGCTTGGTTGTCGTGTGGAAGATTAAGAACGACGGTGCCTACAATGCTGTGTTCGAGATTGATGCTCCCACGGAGGTTGGTGCTATAGCATCAAATAGCCGCATGAACATCCTCGAAAACTTCGTGGCGGTGCAGAGCGACTCGGCACTACGCCAGGTGGCGGGTATGTATGCCTACGACGAGAATACCAAGGGCGAGAGCGAGCAGGTGACACTCCGCTCGGGTGGCGACGAGATCAACGAGAAGCTCACCGACGAGCTCAACGAGCGCCTTATGATTGCTGGCATCGAGGTTGTCGAGGCGCGTCTTAATTACCTTGCCTATGCTCCCGAGATTGCAGCAGCGATGTTGCGCCGTCAGCAGGCCGATGCTATTATCTCGGCACGCGAGAAGATTGTCGAGGGTGCCGTGTCGATGGTTAAGATTGCGCTTGAGCGCCTCTCTACGGAGGATGTTGTCGAGCTTGACGAGGAGCGCAAGGCGGCGATGGTGAGCAACCTCCTCGTTGTGCTCTGTGCCGACGAGGCTGCGCAGCCCGTGGTAAACACAGGTACGCTTCATAACTAACCCTATGCCATCCCCTTATGGCTAAGGAGTCTACAACACGCAACTTCGTGCTTCGCGTCGATGGCGAGACGATGGATGCCCTCGAGAAGTGGGCCGCCGACGAGTTTCGCTCCGTGAATGGACAGTTGCAATGGATTATTGCCGAGGCCTTGCGCCGCAGTGGGCGCAAGCCTCGACAGAAACGAAAAACGAAGGAGGAGGGTAGCAATGAAGAATAGATATAGCATATGGCACTTTCGCTACGATCCTTTCGAGTCGAAGGCTATGCGCCGCCTACGTAAGAGTGGTGGCGGTAATAAGCTCAATGTGGGCGATATATTTATCGCGGCATCGGTGATTATGCTCTATAGCTTCGATATATTCCCTGAGGGCATACCGCTCCCCGTGTGGGCGCAGATGCTTGTCGCTCTGTTTACGTTGCTCGTGGGTCTTATGCTTAGCTTCCGACGTCTTGCACCGCGCACCTGCTGGTCGCGTGCCGCGTGGGCCTCGGGCTTGTGGGCGGCGGCGATGACCATCCTCCCCTTTGTGCTCTACTGGACGGGTGAGATTCCAGAGATTGAGATGGCCTATATGGTTGTGGCGGTAGCTGTGGTCGTATGGTTTGTCTGTCTTGGCTGTGTGCTGCGATATAGATATATCCGTCGTCGCTCGCGCACCGAGATTGCCATTATGCGTATGCGACTAAAGCGACAACGCAGAACTATGTAAAAAAAGAGTGCATCACCTTGGGCGATGCACTTTGATTTTTTTGATTACAAAAAACACCTTTAGGTGTGCAAGGCATAGCCTTGCCACAAGCCCCTCCCTTGCCAAGGGCAGGGGTTTGGGGTGGGATGTAAATATAAACATTAAAAATAAGATAATGGATGTATAAGAAATCTTGATTTTCTGCTACCGTGGTAGCATCACAATAAAGTGTAGCGCTTCAAGCTTGCTTGAAAAGCGCTACACTTTATTGTGATGAAGGTGCATAGCACCAGAAAATCAAAATTGTTGCGTCAGTGCTATTTTATGTTACGATAACTACTCTATGAGCGATATGCTTCGCTGTATAAAGTCGGTGAGGTTCTTGCCCTTGAGCATGCCGTTTGAGAGTAGTGCGAGGTCGATAATCTGGCGTACCTTGCGGTTCTCGCGGCCTATCTCCTCAAGGCGTGTGTCGCGCTCCTGGCGAAGCTCCACGACGCGCTTCGATAGTGTCTCGCGCATGTCGCGCTCCTCGGGTGTGAGGTCTTCGGCCTTCTTATCCTTCACGGTCTCCTCGAAGCGGCTCTCCTCCTGCTCTGCGGCGCTAATCTTCTTGCCTATGGTGCGTAGCTTGTCGCCATACTCGCTCTCCACCTCGCCGAGGATGTCGAGGACGATGGGGTGGTTGCCATTTACGGTTATGGTGAACGAGTCGGGCATCTCGCCATAGAAGCGGCTCATCTCGCCACCGCTCGTTGCTGCCATATCCTTCATGCGGCGCATAAACTCGTTCTGCGTGATGACTACGGGAGCGGCATCCTTCGACATGGCCTCGAACGACACGTGGTAGTGTATCTTCTGGTCGTCGGGCATCTGGCTCTCGAATACGGGGCGCATTATCTGCTGCTGCTCCGTGCTTAGCGACATAGCCTCGCGCTCCTCCTTGCGGATAAGGTTTTCCACCACGTCGCTATCCACGCGCACGAAGCGTATCTTTTCGTTCTTCGACTCGAAGTACTGGATGTAGTGGCTGTCGAGCTGGCCGTTCATCTCGAGGATGTCGTAGCCCTTGGCCTTGGCAGCCTCGACAAAGGCATTCTTACCCTCCACGTCATCGACATAGAGCATGATGGTGAAGCCATCCTTGTCGGTCTGCATATCCTTAACCTTTGCGATGTACTCCTCCGAGGTGTAATACTTACCCTCGATGCTCTTCCATAGCATGAAGTTGGCGGCCTTCTCGGCAAACTTCTCGTCCGTGAGCATGCCATACTGGATGAATATCTTGAGGTCGTCCCACTTACCCTCGTAGTCGGGGCGCATGGTGTTGAAGAGCTCCTGTAGGCGGTCGGCAACCTTGCGCGTGATGTATCCCGAGATTTTCTTCACGTTGGAGTCGCTCTGGAGGTAGCTGCGCGACACGTTTAGCGGGATGTCGGGCGAGTCGATGACACCATGTAGTAGAGTGAGATACTCGGGTACGATACCCGTAACCTCATCGGTGACGAACACCTGATTAGAGTATAGCTGTATGCGGTTCTTCTGTATCTCGAAGTTGTTGCGAATCTTCGGGAAGTAGAGTATGCCCGTGAGGTTGAAGGGGTAGTCGATGTTCAGATGTATGTAGAACAGCGGCTCCTCGCTTGCGGGGAAGAGGTCGGCATAGAAGGCCTTATACTCCTCGGCGGTGATGTCGGTAGGCTTGCGTGTCCATAGGGGCGTGGTGTCGTTGATGATGTTGTCCTCGTCGGTATCGACATACTTGCCATCCTTCCACTCCTGCTTCTTGCCAAAGGCTATGGCTATGGGTAGGAAGTGGCAATACTTGCGCAACAGCTTAGATATCTCGGCACGCTGGGCATACTCCGCACAGTCCTCCGAGAGGTGTAGCACGATGCGTGTTCCGCGGTCGAGCTTCTCGTCGAGCTCCTCCATCTCGAACTCGGGCGAGCCGGTACACGTCCAGTGTACGCTCTTCTCGTCGCTGCGGTACGACTGCGAGAATATCTCCACCTTGTCTGCTACCATGAACGACGAGTAGAAGCCGAGGCCGAAGTGGCCGATGATAGCCTGATCCTTGTACTTGGCCATAAACTCCTCGGCACCCGAGAAGGCTATCTGGTTGATGTAGCGGTCTACCTCATCTGCCGACATGCCTATGCCGCGGTCGGTGATGGTGAGAATCTTTTTCTCCTCGTCTACGCTTATGCGTATTGTCACATCGCCAAGCTCGCCCTCAGCCTCGCCCTTCGACGATAGCGTCTTTAGCTTCTGCGTGGCATCCACGGCGTTGGATACGAGCTCGCGAAGAAATATCTCGTGATCCGAATAAAGGAACTTCTTGATTACGGGGAAGATGTTCTCTGTCGTCACCCCAATTTTTCCGTTTTTCATAGCCTTAATATTTTTTAGTTTACTTTAACTTTCGCTCTCTGTTGTGTACCATTGTTGTGGTACGTTTCTCGGCTACGACAAACCGCGTGCCACGCCCACGTGTGTGACATTTTGTCAGTCGGCGTGTCAGTCTGAAAATGTCGAAAATATATTTTTTGTAATTCCCGAAAAAAATACGTACATTTGCAGACTATTTGAATGATAAGGAATATAAAGCAGTCATCACGAGATGAAGAATATACGTAACTTTTGCATCATAGCACACATCGACCACGGTAAGAGTACGCTTGCTGACCGTCTTCTTGAGAAGACCAACACGCTGAATCAGCGCGAGATGCAGGCACAGGTGCTCGACGATATGGACCTTGAGCGCGAGAAGGGTATCACCATCAAGAGCCACGCCATACAGATGGAGTATAAGGCACGTAATGGTGAGAACTATACGCTCAACCTTATCGACACCCCGGGACATGTCGATTTCTCGTATGAGGTGTCGCGTGCTATCGCATCGTGCGAGGGTGCGCTGCTCGTGGTGGATGCTACGCAGGGTATTCAGGCGCAGACAATATCGAACCTATACCTCGCCCTTGGTCAGGATCTCGAGATTATCCCCGTGCTCAACAAGATTGACTGCGAGTCGGCGATGATTGACGAGGTTAAGGATCAGATTATAGACCTTATAGGCTGCAAGGAGGAGGAGATACTTCTGGCCTCGGGAAAGACGGGTCAGGGTGTTGAGGATGTCTTGGAGGCTATCGTCGAGCGCATACCGGCACCCGAGGGCGATGAGAATGCACCCCTTCAGGCCCTTATCTTCGACTCGGTATTCAACCCCTTCCGTGGCGTCATCGCCTACTTCCGTGTCTTCAACGGCACGATACGCAAGGGCGACCATGTTAAGTTCTTCAACACAGGCAGCGAGTACGATGCCGACGAGATTGGCGTGTTGAAGCTCAAGATGGTCGAGCGTGGCGAGATTAAGGCGGGCGACGTGGGTTATATATGCTCGGGCATCAAGAACTCTACGGATGTGAAGGTGGGTGATACCATCACCGCCGTGGCTAACCCCTGCACGGAGGCTATCGCCGGCTTCGAGGATGTTAAGCCTATGGTCTTTGCGGGTGTATACCCCGTCGAGGCGGATCAGTATGAGGACTTGCGTGCCTCGCTCGAGAAACTCAAGCTCAACGATGCCTCGCTCACGTTCGAGCCCGAGAGCTCTTTGGCCCTTGGCTTCGGCTTCCGTTGCGGCTTCCTCGGACTCCTTCACATGGAGATTATCCAGGAGCGCCTATACCGTGAGTTCGACATGGATGTCATCACCACCGTGCCCAACGTGTCGTACCACATCACGACGACGCAGGGCGAGGAGCTTGAGGTGCACAACCCCTCAGGTCTCCCCGAGATTACCAAGGTGGCAAAGATTGAGGAGCCCTATATCCTTGCGCAGATAATCACCAAGGCCGACTTCCTCGGTAATGTCCTTAAGCTATGTATCGACAAGCGCGGTGTCATGAAGAACCAGACCTTCATCACGCAGGATCGCGTGGAGGTAAACTTCGAGATGCCTCTCTCGGAGATTGTCTTCGACTTCTACGATAAGCTTAAGAGCATATCTAAGGGCTACGCCTCGTTCGACTACCACCGCACGGGCTACCAGCCGAGTAAGCTCGCGAAGCTCGACATCCTCCTCAATGGCGAGGCTGTTGATGCCCTCTCGTCGCTCATATATGCCGACCATGCCTACGACTTCGGCCGTAAGATGTGCGAGAAGCTCAAGGAGCTCATCCCGCGCCAGCAGTTCGACATCGCCATACAGGCGGCCATAGGTGCTAAGATTATCGCCCGCGAGACTGTCAAGGCCGTGCGTAAGGATGTGACTGCCAAGTGCTACGGTGGCGATATATCGCGTAAGCGTAAGCTTCTGGAGAAGCAGAAGGCCGGTAAGAAACGTATGCGACAGATTGGCTCCGTGCAGGTGCCGCAGTCGGCGTTCTTGGCTGTTCTTAAAATGGACTAATAATTTGTTGTGATAAGGCATCATCTACTTCTGCTAACGAATTGTCTCAGCAATGGGCAGTACGCCTTAGTACAGCCCATCGCCTCGAAATTCGCCGAGCGTTGTATCTAATGCCTTCTGACAACAAATTGAGTTCTTTGTCGTGATAAAGAGCCATCTGCGTCGTCTGGCTCATTGCCCCGAATGGGGAAATACATTGAGTATGTCCCCATCCGTGTCAATTTCGACCAGCCCCACAGCTGACCCTTTCTGACGATAAAATAGGTTCTTTAATGCCTTCTGATAACAAATTGTGTTCTTTGATAAAGTAAGTAGTAATGAAATTAATGAAATATAGGAGATTAGTGTATTAAAAAATTACTCACTACTCACTACTCACTACTCATTACTCATTACTCATTAGTATTAAAGTTGCGGTAGTAGCTCAGTCGGTAGAGCATCGGCTTCCCAAGCCGAGGGTCGCGGGTTCGAGCCCCGTCTACCGCTCAGCGTGCTGAGAGGTAGCGTGGCTCTCAGACGCGACCCTCGATCGCCCCTTTCAGGGGTAGGGGGTGTAAACAAAAAAAACGAGCGCGGTAGCGCGGGTTCGAGCCCCGTCTACCGCTCTCTTTGTTGTTATAAAGGGCCATCTGTGTCGTCTGGCTCATTGCCCCGAATGGGGAAATACGTTAAGTATGTCCCCATCCGTGTCAATTTCGACCAGCCCCACAGCTAACCCTTTCTAACAACAAATATCAGTGACACTGAAAGTCCTGAAACGATAAAAATACTATACCTATGAAAAAGCTTATCCTATCCGTTGCTCTCGTTCTTGTGGCTATGACATCGCTCTCGGCGCAGGGTTATGTGCCTACCGAGGAGAATATCAAGTCGCGCGAGGAGTTTGCCGACGACCGCTTCGGCATATTTATCCACTGGGGTATATACAGCATGTTCGCGCAGGGCGAGTGGTACTTGCAGAATGCAGGTCTCAACCGCGACGAGTATGCCAAGGCTGCCGATGCCTTCTATCCCCACCGCTTCGATGCCAAGGAGTGGGTCGCAGCAATCAAGGCCTCGGGTGCGCGTTACCTATGCTTCACCACGCGCCACCACGACAGCTTCTCGATGTGGGACACCGACGAGTCGGACTACAACATCGTGGATGCCACGCCCTATGGTCGCGATGTGCTGAAGGAGATAGCCAAGGAGTGTAAGAAGCAGGATATAAAGCTCCACCTCTACTACTCGCATGCCGACTGGTCGCGTGACGAGTACCCCCGTGGCCGTACCGCCAAGACCGTCACAGGGCGCGACTCTACACGCATAAATTGGCCTGCGTATTACGACTTTATGAATCGCCAGATTACGGAGCTTCTCACCGACTACGGCCCCGTGCGTGCTATATGGTTTGACGGCTGGTGGGATCACGACGAGGATGCTGTGCCCTTTGATTGGCAGCTCGACGAGCAGTATGCTCTCGTGCATAAGTTGCAGCCCGCATGCCTCGTTGCCAACAACCACCATCAGGTGCCTTTCGAGGGTGAGGATATACAGATTTTCGAGCGCGACCTCCCGGGCGAGAATACCCACGGACTGTCGGGTCAGGCCATAAGCCGTCTGCCTCTCGAAACATGCCAGACGATGAACGGCATGTGGGGATATAAGGTCATTGACCAGAACTATAAGAGCGTGGAAACGCTTGTGCGCTACCTCGTTAGCGCTGCGGGCAAGGGCGCAAACCTCCTCCTTAACGTGGGCCCTCAGCCTAATGGCGAGCTCCCCGCCGCGGCCGTGGAGAGAATGAAGGCCATGGGCGAGTGGCTCAAGGCTAATGGCGAGACCATCTACGGCACCGAGGCAGGCGATATAGCGCAGCAGGAGTGGGGTTGCACGACACGTAAGGGCGACAGACTCTTCGTTCACATCTTCGAGTTGGCGGGTGACACGCTGACGCTTCCGCTGGAGTGCGAAGTGGTTGAGGCTAAGGCCTTTGCTGATGGCGAGAGCATCGCCTTCGAGAAGACCGACGAGGGCGTTGTCCTCCACGTGGGCGCTGTTACCGACTGCATAAACTATATTGTCGAGCTACGCACGAAGTAGGCTTCGCCTCTCGAAAAGCGAAAATTATCGCAATCTGCATTTGTGGATTGCGATTTTTTTTATATCTTTGCGCGATTAACGCGCGATTATACCAAGGTGTAGCGCGTAGGTTGAAGAAACAACAAACAAATAATAACAAATACTTTTAACAAATGCAGAGTAAAGGAATCATTAAGGGTCTGGCACTTCTTTTAGGTCTTGCCAGCATCTTCCAGCTCTCGTTTACCTTCGTTACGCGCAGTATCGAGGCCGAGGCTGAGAAAGTGGAGAATCCCCAGGCTTATCTGAATGAGAAATGGGATGAGAAGGTTTACCTTGGCTACACCTATGGTGAGTGCAAGGAGAAGGAGTTGAACTTGGGTCTTGACCTCAAGGGCGGTATGAACGTCATGCTCGAGATTAAGGCTGAGGATGTTATCCGTACTAACGCCTTCAATAAGGTTGAGGTTCGCACCAACGTATTGCTCACCGAGAACATCGATGCAGCGTTGAAGAAGGCCTCGAAGTTGGAGTCTACGAGCGAGGTTGTCGATGCTTATGTTGCAGCGATGACGGCCGAGGATCTTATGTCCATCTACGGTACGGACGATGCTGCGGCTATTGCTAGCGACCTTAAGACCAACATCGAGGATGCCACATCAAAGATGAACGAGGTGTTGGTAACACGTATCGACCTTCTCGGTGTTGTGCAGCCCAACATCCAGCCTATCACGGGTACTAACCGCATCATGGTCGAGCTCCCCGGTGTTAAGGAGCCCGAGCGTGTGAGCAAGCTTCTTGCTTCGACCGCTAACCTCGAGTTCTGGGAGGTATGCGAGGGTAGCGATGTGAATGCTATCCAGCAGGCGTTGTTCGTCGATGCTGATGCTATCGTTCGCGAGCACCTTTTGGCTGCGGGCGCTGACGAGGCGAAGGTTAGCTACACTCCCCTTAGCGAGTTGCTTGTGGTTGAGTATCCCGCTGTTGACAACGAGGGTAAGGTAACAACCTTTGGTGTAGGTGCTCCCCTTGTGGCTGCTGCCGACAAGAGCAACATCATGCTTATCAACGAGTATCTCGCCATCGACGGTGTTGATGCTCTCATCCCCTCGGATGTGAAGCTCGCATGGTCGAACAAGAGTTCGTTGGATAGCTCGCAGGGTACGTTCCTTCTCTACGCCTTGAAGGGTAAGAATGGCGCCATGATGCCCGTCTTGGATGGCTCTGGTATCACCTCGGCACGTGCTCAGGGTGGCCAGTATGGTGGCTTCGAGGTGTCGATGACGATGGACTCGAAGACGGCTATCGAGTGGGGTAACATCACGGGTGCTAACATCGGCAAGTCTATCGCTATCGTTCTTGATAACTACGTATACTCGGCACCGCGCGTTAACGACCGTATCGACGGTGGCCAGTCGTCAATCTCGGGTAACTTCTCGGCTCAGGAGGCTGAGGATCTTGCAAGCGTGCTCAGCTCGGGTAAGTCGCCTGCGCCCGCAACAATCATCTACTCGGAGGTTGTAGGCCCGTCGCTTGGTGAGAAGTCTATCGCTGCGGGTATGATTTCGTTCGTCTTGGCCTTCGTATTGGTGCTCCTCTACATGGCGTTCTTCTACAAGACGGCAGGTTGGATGGCTAACGCTGCGCTTATCTTCAACGTATTCCTGTTGATGGGTGTTCTCGTATCGTTTGGTGCTGTGTTGACACTCCCCGGTATCGCTGGTATCGTTCTTACGATGGGTATGGCTGTGGATGCCAACGTCATCATCTTTGAGCGTGTTAAGGAGGAGTTGCGCGGTGGTAAGGGCATCATGCTCGCTATCAAGGATGGTTTCTCGAATGCTTACTCGGCAATTATCGACGGTAACCTCACGACCATCATCACCGGTGTTGTTCTCTTCTTCTTCGGTACGGGCCCCGTTAAGGGCTTCGCTACGACACTTGTTCTTGGTATCATCACATCGCTCTTCTGCTCGATATTCATCACTCGTGTGCTTATCGAGTCGCGCGTTGCACGCCGTGGTACCGTTGCATTCTCTCGTCCTCTTACCGAGAACTTCTTGCAGAATGCTAAGTTCAGCTTTATTGCTAAGCGTAAGGTGTCGTATATCCTTTCTGGTACGCTTATCATCGCCTCGATAATCTCGCTCTGCACCCTCGGTCTTAACCGCGGTGTTGAGTTTACGGGTGGTCGCTCGTATGTTGTTAAGTTCAACGAGACGGTAGATGTTGAGAAGGTGCGCCAGAGCCTTGAGGCTGAGTTCGAGGCTGTTGCCGATGCTGCTAACTCGTCTATCGAGGTTAAGCAGTTTGGTGATGACAGCCAGGTGCGTATCGTTACGCAGTACCAGCCCGAGGGTCTCGAGGGTGAGGAGGCTAACGATGCTGTTGACCGTCTGTTGTTCGCCGCTCTCGACGAGTTCTTCACTATCGACGAGTTTGGCTTCGATGAGTTCCGCACCGCAGGTGAGGGTATCGCTCAGTGGGGTATCGCTTCTTCGGAGCAGGTTAACGAGTCTATCTCGTCGGAGATGACCGTGAACTCTATCATCGCCGTGCTTATCTCGCTTGTGGCTATCGGCATCTATATCGCCATCCGTTTCCGTCGTTGGCAGTGGGCTATGGGTGCAACCCTCGCTTTGGCACACAACGCCATCCTCGTTATCGGTATCTTCTCGATGCTCTACGCCATCATGCCCTTCAACTTGGAGGTTAACCAGGCGTTCATCGCAGCTATCCTTACCATCATCGGTTACTCTATCAACGATACGGTGGTTATCTTCGACCGTATCCGTGAGTATATAGGTCTCTATCCCAAGCGCGATATTAAGTCGAACATCGACAACGCTATCTGCGCTACCTTGTCGCGTACGATCAATACGTCGAGTACTACGTTGGTGACGCTCTTGGCTATCTTCATCTTCGGTGGTGAGACCATCCGTGGTTTCGTCTTCGCGTTGATCCTCGGTGTTGTCATCGGTACATACTCTTCAGTATTTATCGCTACGCCTATTGCCTACGACCTTCAGCGTAAGAAGGCAGCTAAGGCTTTGGATGCTGAGGCTAAGTAGTGTGAAAACGGCACGAAAGTGAAAAATAGGTCGCAATCTCTTTGAGGTTGCGGCTTATTTTTTTAACTTTGCGGAAGTAAATACCTGTAACCGATGAATAAGATTAAGAGTTTCTTCAGCTGGCTGCGTGGGGCAATATCTCCGGCCTATGTGACGATGCTTGTTGCCGCCTTTGTGTTGTGGTATATCACGAAGCTGGGCGATACATATACTACCGACCATGAGGTCGCCGTCGTTGTCGATGGCGACGAGTTCGAGGTCGACTGCACCATACGTGGTAAGGGTACAAACCTTATCAACTATACCTTCTCGTCGCGCCGCAGCCGTTTCACGATACCATCGTCGGAGCTCACGTTCGATAAGGCCGTGGTGGATGACGTGGGTGTTACGCATAAGCATGTGAGCACGCTGTCGTTACAGCAGGCCTTAGCAGCGCGCATGAGCGATATCGAGGTTGTATCCGTAGGCTCGGTGCCGGCCCTTGTGAGCAAGGAGCAGAAGCAGTAAACACTCCATATATAAATATATGTATAAGGTAGGCATCACAGGAGGTATCGGGTCGGGTAAGAGCCGCGTGTGCTCTATGCTCGGGGAGTTCGGTGTCGCTGTCTACGATGCCGATAGCCGCGCTAAGGGACTTATGAACGATAGCCCCGCGCTGCGCGAGGCCCTAATCTCGCGCTTTGGTGCGGAGGTGTATACCGACGCGGGCATTAATAGGGCGTACCTTGCCGAGCGTGTCTTTCGTGATGCCGAGGAGCTCGGGGCGCTTAACAGCATCGTTCACCCCGCGGTTATGGATGACTTCGACCGCTGGGCAGAGATGCAGGAGGGTGAGTATGTGGTCTTGGAGTCGGCCATACTCTTCGAGGCGCACTTGGAGGGTAGGGTGGATACGACCGTTGCTGTCATGGCCCCCGAGGCGTTGCGCTTGGAGCGCGCCATGAGGCGCGATGGAGCCACGCGCGAGCAGATAGAGAGCCGCATGCGTAACCAGATGACCGACGAGGAGCGTGTCGCACGGTCGAAGTATGCCATCGTAAATATTGATATCGAGGAGCTCGCAGAGGATATCGAGCAACTACATCGCCGTTTGAGCTATGATGCTAAAGCCTACAACCATTAATCTCGACGATAGCCACGTTATGGCTATCGTTAACCTCACGCCCGACTCGTTCTATGGTGCGAGCCGCCACCATTCGATTGACGATGCACGTAGCACGGTGGAGAGGGTGGTGAAGGAGGGTGCCACGATTGTCGACATCGGTGGCTACTCGTCGCGCCCGGGTGCTCCCGAGGTGGACACTGAGGAGGAGTGGCGCCGTGTGCAGATGGGCCTCGAGGCGGTGCGTAGGGCCGATTGCGAGGTTGTCGTGTCGATAGATACCTTCCGCGCGGAGGTTGTGCGTAGGGCGCATGAGGAGTTTGGCGAGTTTATCGTAAACGACATATCGGCCGGCGAGGCGGATGGCGAGATGATTGCTACGGTGGCGGCGTTGAACCTACCATACGTTGCTATGCACATGCGTGGTACACCCGAGACGATGCAGTCGATGACAGACTACGACGATGGTGTTGTCGCGGGTGTGTGCAACTACCTTAAGCACCGTGCCGAGGAACTTCAAAGGGCGGGCATTGCGCACAAAAACATCATCCTCGACCCGGGCTTTGGCTTCGCTAAGAGCGTGGCGCAGAACTTCGAACTTATGCGTGGCATGGATGCGCTTCGCGAGTTGGGCTACCCGCTGCTTATTGGCGTGTCACGTAAGTCGATGATATATAAGCCCCTGGGTATTACGCCCGAGGAGGCATTGCCCGGCTCCTTGGCCTTGGCGTGGGAGGCACTGCGTGGCGGTAGCGCCGTACTGCGCGTTCACGATGTAGCCGCCACGAAGCAGATTGTGGAACTAAGCAAACACTATTATAGATAACGATGATTGAGGTACGCGATATAGTTAAGCGCTTTGGCGCGTTGGAGGTGCTGCATGGCGTGTCGATGAAGGTGGATAGGGGCGAGATTGTCACTATCGTTGGCGCCAGCGGTGCGGGTAAGAGCACACTGTTGCAGATTATGGGCTCGCTCCTCGAGCCCGATGCGGGCGATGTGCTTGTGGATGGCGTGTCGCTCAGCACGATGAGCGACGATGCCCTCTCTACGTTCCGTAACCGACATATAGGCTTTATCTTCCAGTCGTACCACCTCTTGGCGGAGTTTACGGCCCTGGAGAATGTCATGATGCCGATGCTTATTGCGGGCGTGGGGCGTAAGGAGGCCGAGAGGCGTGGCCGCGAGCTTCTTGACATGGTCGAGATGTTACACCGCACGGAGCATAAGCCCTCGGCACTCTCGGGTGGCGAGCAGCAGCGCGTGGCCATCGCTCGCGCCCTGGCTAACAACCCTACGGTGGTCTTGGCCGATGAGCCCACGGGCAACCTCGACACCGTCACGCGCGAGGAGATACAGAGCCTCTTCTTCACGCTGCGCGAGCGCACAGGACAAACATTCATCATCGTCACCCACGACGAGGCGCTTGCCGAGAAGTCGGATCGTAAGATACAGATGTCGGATGGCAACATTATATTGTGATATGCGCGCGGAGGAGCTTAGGGAGCTCCTCGAGCGCCTACATGACGAGTTTAACAACGAGGCCTTCATCGAGGCCGACCCTATAAGTGTGCCACATGCGTTCACGTTGCGTGGCGATGTGGAGATTGCGGGCTTCATGGCGGCAACCATCGCCTGGGGCAACCGCCGTGCTATCGTTAAGAGCGCCCACCGCATGATGCGATATATGGATAATGCGCCCGAGGACTTCGTTATGAACGCCTCGGAGGCGGAACTCGAGAGCCTCGCTACGTATGTGCACCGCACGTTCAATGGCCGCGACTTTCAGGATTTTGTCCGCGCCCTGCGCCACATATTTACCACGTGGGGCTCGCTCGGCAACTACTTCGAGCAGGGCTACGCCAAGCATCACGACCTGCGCCCCGTGTTGGCCGATTTCCGTCGCGAGTTTCACTCCGTAGCTCACGATGCGCACTCGGAGAAGCACCTCTCGTCGATAGAGAAGGGGGCGGCATGCAAGCGCCTGTGTATGTATCTTAGGTGGATGGTGCGCCGCGATGAGCATGGCGTGGACTTCGGCCTGTGGGATAAGATTCCGATGTCGGCATTGTATATGCCCCTGGATGTGCATACGGGACGTATGGGTCGCAGCCTGGGACTTCTAAGGCGCAAGCAGAGCGACTGGAAGGCTGTCGAGGAGCTCACGGCCTCGCTGCGTCGCTTCTCGGAGGATGACCCCGTACGATACGACTATGCCCTCTTTGGCGTGGGCATCTCGGGAATGTTCGACTAATATACGTTGCCGTGTTCAGGTTTAAGCAGTTCGAGATTGACGATAGCCTCTCGGCTATGAAGATAGGCACCGACGGTGTCCTTATAGGTGCATGGGCGCGTGTCGAGGGGTGTCGTAATATCTTGGATGTAGGCACGGGCACGGGACTTATCGCTCTAATGACGGCCCAGCGCAATGCTGAAGCTCATGTTACGGCCATCGACATCGACAATATGGCTGCGGAGGAGGCTCGCTTGAATGCCTCGCGAACACCGTGGCACGACCGTATCACGGTACTCAAGGCCGATGTACGCGATTATACGCCCGCGACGAAGTTCGACCATATAATCTCCAACCCGCCATACTTCAACGACGCGCTACGCTCCCCCGATGTGGCACGTAACACCGCGCGCCATACCGATACGCTCGGGTATGAGGAGCTTGTCGCCGTTGCGGAGCGTATGCTTGTTGCCGGTGGCAGACTTAGCGTTGTGCTTCCTACGGATGGTGCGGCGCTCTTTCGTCGCGTGGCCTTCGAGCGCCTGTGGCTCGCGCGACAGATGGATGTCATTACGCGCGCGGGTGAGGAGCCTAAGCGCACGATGATGGAGTTTGTGCTTTGCGACCGTGCGTTGATGCCTCGCTGTGAGCGCCTTACGATACATCAAAATGATGGTGCGTACACGGCAGAGTATCGCGCCCTCACCGCGGAGTTCTACCTCGCATTTTGAGATTCGGGAAATAATAAGTATATTTGTGGCATAAGGCTAATAACTACACATTATGAGAAAAATATCGTTCATCATCGCAGCGCTGCTTGTCGCCCTTGTATCGGTTGATGCCTCGGCACAGCAGGTGGTAAAGAAGCGCATCGGTGTATATAAGGAGAGTGGCAATGTTGTTGTTGCGGAGGCTGCGACGACACTTGTCGTTGATATAACGGTCGAGAGGGAGACCTTCACCGCGGGTGTCTATGCCCGCTATGCGCAGAAACTATTGGGTAAGCGCGCCTCGTTTGTCGATAGGGACGAGTATCGTGTTGTGGCTGCAAATGTCGCTGTGCTCGGTGATGATGCCTACTATGCCACGGATGCAGTGTGTGCCACGGACGATGAGGCGTACACCTCGCCCTTGCAGATAGACCGCCTATCCTCTATTGAGGGTAGCCCCGAGGATGCCGCCTACGATGCTGCCGAGCAGATATTTGCCCTACGCCGTGCGCGCCTCGACCTCGTCACGTGCGAGCTTGGCGAGGGTGTCTATGGTGGTGGCCTGGAGAGTGCGCTGAGGGAGATCGACCGCCTCGAGCGCGCCTATCTTGAGCTCTTCTACGGCAAGCGTACTACGGAGTGCTATACCGAGAGAGTTCTTGTCCCCGTGAATGTAGATGCTAAGACGTATATCATCCAGCGCTTTAGCGCCGAGCGTGGCTTGGTGGGCAGGGGCGACCTCGATGGCGAGATTGTCATGGTTGCCATCGCTCCCACGGCATGCGACTACCCGCAGAGCGACGAGAAGGGCGTTGTCGCCTACCGCTATGCCAATAATGCTGAGGTGTCGGTGATGCTCGGTCAGGATGTGTTGGTGCGCCGCATACTTCCCATCTACGAGTATGGCAAGACGGTGATGTACGCTAACCCCAAATAGTCGCACTACGATGGATAACACGCAGAAGATGATAGCGTTGCTTGGCCGCCTACGTAAGCAGATGAATGGTGCTGTGGCCGAGAGTATGGCTACGGATGGGCAGTCGTATGGCCTAAACTATGGCGTGAGCATCGCTACGATACGCGAGATTGTCGCCGCGGAGCCTAAGGATTACGACTTTGCCAAGTACCTCTATCGCCAGCAGGTGCGCGAGCTTAAGCTTGCCGCATGCCATATTGCCGACCCTAAGAGTGTCGATGTGCACGAGTTTCCGTTCTGGTCGCGCGGCATCGCCAATGCTGAGTTGGCCGAGGAGCTCGCCTTTGCGCTCCTGTCGAAGATATACGACATCAACTCGCTTATGGGCGTGTGGTCTACCGAGAGTAACGAGATGATAGCCTACGCTGCGCTTATGGCCGCCTCGCGTAATGAGCGCACAACTATGGAGGTGGCATTCATCGCCTCGGAGAAGGCTGTGCGCGCCAACCCCGATTCGCGATATATCGCCAATGGTGTTGTGGCACTTCTCTGCTATGTCGCCTCGCGCGATAAGTCAGTGAAGGTGGGCATCCCCACGCTTCTTGAGAGCATGCCCGACTGCAGAGCCAGGCGTATCATTGCCGAGGAGTTGGAGTGGAGATTAGAGTATATTTAGGATAACTCTAATCTCCACTCCGACAAATAATTCAACCCTTCCTGCATCGCCATCCTGAAAGCAGTGAAGAATCTATTACTAATTACTCACTACTCATTACTCATTACTCATTGTTTTATTAGTACATCTTCAGTCGCTGACGGTGGATGGCCTCGACGATATGGCTGAAGGTCGCAATGCCGCTCTCGCGCCATAGCACCTCGCCACGGTGGAAGAGTATGAGCGTAGGCACGGCGACGATATTATATCGTCTGACGAGCGGTATGCTCGATATTGCCGAGGTGTCGACACGCACGAGCGTGACGATGTCACTCATGGCCAAGGCTATGCGGTCGAGTGTGGGATCCATGGCGCGACAGGCGCCACACCACGTGGCGTAGAAGTCGATGAGCGTGAGGCGCTCGGAGGCTACGATATTGTCGAAGTCGGTCGTTTTCATAAGGTATAAATATAAGTAATACTCTCACCACAAGCTGTGCAGTGAGAGTATCAAAATCTATACCTAACATCGGCTAAAAGAGAGCCTTCGGCAGCTGCTCGATGCTCGCTATGTATACCACCTCGATGCCCTTGGGTGTCTTGATGCCCTTCTCGGCGAAACTCGACACCACGATACGCTTGAAGCCGAGGCGCTTAGCCTCCATGATACGTTGCTCGGTGCGGGGCGCAGGGCGCACCTCACCCGAGAGGCCTATCTCTCCGGCGCAGCATACACCCTCCATCAGCGGTCGGTCGTAGTACGACGATATGATGGCTGCGATGATGGCTAAGTCCATGCCCGTGTCGGCAATCTTGAAGCCTCCGGCAAAGTTGAGGAACACATCCTTCTGAAACATCTTCATGCCGACCCTCTTCTCCAACACTGCGAGGAGCATATTCAGTCGTCGCTGGTCGAAGCCCGTGGCCGAGCGCTGCGGTGTGCCGTAGGCTGCGCCACTAACTAACGCCTGCACCTCGATAAGGTAGGGGCGGAGGCCATCCACGGCTGCGCCTATCGAGCAGCCGGCAAGAGGCTCGTCGTAGTGCGTGAGGAGTATCTCTGAGGGGTTGGCTACCTCCCGTAGGCCCGAGTCGCGCATCTCAAAGACACCAATCTCGAACGTAGCACCAAAGCGGTTCTTTATGCCGCGGAGGATACGGTATGTATGGTTGCCGTCGCCCTCGAACTGTAGAACCACATCGACGATATGTTCCAATATCTTGGGGCCGGCGATGGAGCCATCCTTGGTGATATGTCCGATGATGAAGATGGCTATGCCTGTGCTCTTTGCCACCTTCAGAAGTGTTGCTGCGCACTCCCTCACCTGTGTGACGCTTCCGGGCGACGACTCCACAAGGTCGGTAGATATGGTCTGTATCGAGTCGATGATGACGATGTCGGGGCGCTGCTCCTCGATTTGTGCCACGATATTTTCGAGGAGTGTCTCAGTAAAGACGGTACACTCCTCGTTGCGTATGCCTATGCGTGTTGCGCGCATCTTAATCTGCTCGGCCGACTCCTCGCCCGAGACGTATAGTGTCGCGAGGCCATTTGCCGTGAGCGCGAGTTGTAGCGATAGCGTTGACTTGCCTATGCCAGGCTCGCCACCGAGGAGTATGAGCGAGCCGGGGACGATGCCGCCACCAAGCACGCGGTCGAGCTCGCCATTACCCGTGGCTATGCGTCGTGTCACCTCCGAGGTTATATCCTGAACCTTGCGCGGCTCGGCCTTGGGCACGGAGGCTACGCGCGAGGCTATCGACGACGACTCCTTCTGTACGATATGCTCCGTGATGGTGTTCCACTCGCCACATGCAGGGCAGCGCCCCATCCACTTTGCCGTCTCGTTGCCACACGAAGTGCAGAAATATGCGCGTTTAACCTTTGCCATAGTTGGTTAGCTGAATAGTCGTATGATGTCGCTGCCGTTGGCGTATATCATGAGGAGCAACAGCAGACCGAGGCCTATGTATTGCAACACCTCGAGGAACTTGTCGCTCGGCTTGCGACGTGTTATCATCTCGAAGAGTGTGATGAGGGCATGGCCACCATCGAGGCCGGGGATGGGCAGGAGGTTCATGATGGCGAGCACCACCGAGATGAAGGCCGTGAGCGACCAGAAGCTCAGCCAGCTCCACTCCTCGGGGAAGATGCTGCCTATGGCGATGAAGCCACCAATCTCCTTATATCCCTTAGTGTCGGGGTTGACAATCATCTTAAGCTGCTCCCAGTACGATACCACCTTCGCCCATGTGTACTCGGCACCTGCGGGCAGCGACTCCCAGAAGCCGTACTCGCGCGTGCGGGGCTGTATGAGGTTTGTCACGATGCCTATCTGCGCCTCGCTGTTTACGGGCACGCTTAGTTGCAGGGTGTCTATGCCGCCACGTACCACGTCGATGCGCGCCTGGCTGTCGGCAAGACCCTGAAGCAACTCTCTGCCGTGCATGAAGTCATTGACGGGCGTGTCGTTTATGGCTATGACCCTGTCGCCCGCGACGATGCCCGCCGCGCGGGCGCTATCGGCCTTAACATCGTCGACGATGAAGGGCACGTTTATCTGGCAGAAGTCGGCAATCGTGCCATCCTCGCGCATGGCAACCAACTCCTTGAGGTCGATGGCGATGGTGTGCTCCTCGTCGCCACGCATGACCGACACCTCGCGGTTGCCGTCGGTGATGATTAGGCGCTCGCGTATCTCGTTGATGTTTTCTATCCTGTTGCCGTCGATAGCCACAATCTTATCGCCATCCTCGAAGCCGAGGGCCTCGGCACGCTCGTTGAAGATGTAGCCGTGCTTGATGTCGTCGTTGTGGTAGTAGCTCTCGCCCCATGTGTAGAGTATTGCCGAGTAGATGACAACGGCAAGGAGGATGTTCATCGCAATGCCCGCGAGCATGACTATGAGCCTCTGCCATGCAGGCTTCGTGCGAAACTCCCACGGCTGCGGCTCCTGCTTCATCTGCTCCACGTTCATCGACTCGTCAATCATGCCCGCCAGCGACACGTAGCCACCCATCGGCAGCCAGCCGATGCCATACTCCGTGTTGCCTATCTTACGCTTGTAGAGCGTGAACCACGGGTTGAAGAAGAGGTAGAACTTCTCGACACGTATGCCGAAGATGCGTGCGGTGATGTAGTGGCCAAACTCGTGGATGAGCACAAGCAGCGATAGCGAGGCGAAGAATTGTACGACTTGAAGAAGTATTCCGCTCATAGTTGTATTATTTCCGTTTACGTTATGTTTTAATTATCTCTTTTGTGTCAGGTATCTCTCGGCCAACATGCGAGCCTCACGATTTGCGAGGTCGTAGTCCGCGAGTGTGGGGTGCTTGGTGAACGAGGCGTTGTCCAAGGCGTAGCGTATGGCACCGACGATGTCTAAGTATCCGCACTTATGTCCGAGGAACGATGCCACGGCCACCTCATTTGCGCCATTCATCGTACATGCCGCCGTGCCACCGCGGTGTAGACACTCGTAGGCGATGTCCAATGCCGGATACTTCTCCCTGTCGGGGGCAGCAAACGTGAGCGTGGGGTAGTCGAGTATCGAGAAGTGCTCCATGGCCTCGGCAGCACGCTCGGGGTACAAGAGGGCATAACTTATCGGCGTGTGCATGTCGGCATTGCCGAGCTGCGCCTTGACTGAGCCGTCGGTGAACTCTACCATCGAGTGTACGATAGACTGCGGATGTATTACCACCTTTATGCGCTCGGGCTCGATGTCGAAGAGCCAGCGTGCCTCGATGACCTCGAAGCCCTTGTTTACGAGCGTTGCCGAGTCGATGGTTATCTTCGCTCCCATCGACCACTGAGGGTGTCGTAACGCCATCTCGGGTGTTACGTTTGCAAGATTCTCGCGTGCCGTGTCGCGCAGCGCACCTCCGCTGCATGTGATTATGAGGTTGCGTATGCTGCGACGCTGCTCACCCTCCAAGCACTGCATTATTGCCGAGTGCTCCGAGTCTATAGGCATGATGTCTACGCCCTTACGCCGCGCTTCGGCCATGATAATGTCGCCACCCACGACTAAGGTCTCCTTGTTGGCTAAGGCTATGCGCTTGCCACTCTCTATGGCTAATGCCGTGGGGTGTAGTCCCGCGTAGCCCACGAGGGCGTTTACTACCGTGTCGCTGCGATAGCTGCGCGCCACGTGGTTTATCGCCTCGTTGCCCGCCATGACCTCTATCGTCGTATCCTTCAATGCCTCCTTCAGCTCCGCATAGTGGCTCTCGTCGCCAATGACGACACTCTCGACGCCAAATTCGCGCGCCTGTGCTGCAAGCTCCCTCCAGCGGCTGTGCGCCACGAGTGACGAGATTTTGAAGCGCTCGGGATGGCGACGCACGATGTCGAGCGTCTGCACTCCTATGGAGCCTGTTGAGCCAAGTATTGTTAATCTTTCGATAGCCATCATCCTTAAGTTTAGAATAGTATGTAACGCTCGGGGTCTACGGCCGTGCCATTGCGCCACAGCTCGAAGCCGAGCTCGCCACCCTTGGTGTCATCCTCGGCCGTACCGAGGCGACCTACAACAGCGCCACTCTGCACCATCTGACCCTTGCGCACAAGTACCTCGCCGAGGTGCTTGTATACCGAGAGGTAGCCTCCCGCATGCTGTATCGTCACGCTCTTTGTGCCATCGGCCATGTTCTCGGTGGCTACGACCGTGCCGTTCTCTATGGCCGACACGCTCACCTCGCCATCCAACGACATGATGCTTACATCGTAGCTCGACTCGGGAGCGTCGAAGTTGCGCGTTATCGTTCCGCGCATCGGGGCGCTAAACATCGCAGCCTCGGTTTGCAGTGGCTTGGTATTTGTTAGCGAGTACTCGCCCGTGGTGCTCTCCAGCGCTGCGCGCAGCAACGAGTCGGCACGTGTGGGCAGTATGCGCGACTTGTCGTAACGTATCGTGTCGGTCATCACCGTGGAGTGTAATGCCGGCGTGCTGCCACCCATCACCGTGGCCACAGCCTCGTTGTAGGCTAAGAGCTCCTCCATGTTACGCTCCATGAGGTCTATGCGCATGATGCTCTCCACCAGAGCCTCATTCGTGCGCTCGGCCTTTGTGCGGTAGCCGGGGAGGATGTCGAGAATCGAGGTGTAGGCCATGAGCAACAGTAGCGCCACGAAGAGTATCAGCACCAATGCTGTTACCGCCCCACATACACCTATGGGCGTGAGGTTAACCTTCCAATGCAACTCGTCGGTGGCGCGGTCGCGCATCGAGAGCTGTCGCTTATCCGTAAGATACTCCCAAAATCCTCGTAACATAGCCTGAAAATTACTGTGTTCTATATCGTTCGTTACTCATTTTAATGAGTATAACTCGACAAAGATAACGAAAATGGCGGGATACTTGGTATTTTACGATAACTTTTTTACCTTTGTGCTACGAAATCAGTAATATTTAAGATAATACGACTATGGTAAAACCTACACTTTTGGTCTTGGCAGCGGGTATGGGCTCGCGCTACGGCTCACTCAAGCAGATGGATGGCGTAGGCCCTAATGGCGAGGCTATCATCGACTACTCGGTATACGATGCTATACGTGCCGGCTTCGGCAAGGTTGTATTCGTCATACGCCACTCTTTCGAGGCTGACTTCAAGGAGGTGTTCAATGCCGAGCGTTTCGGTGGTAAGATCGCTGTGGAGTACGTCTTCCAGGAGCTCGACTACCTCCCCGAGGGCTATGCTCTCCCCGAAGGTCGCCAGAAGCCGTGGGGTACGAACCACGCTGTTATGATGGCCGCGAAGGTTATCAACGAGCCCTTCGCTGTTATCAATGCCGACGACTTCTATGGTCGCGAGGCCTATGCTACTATCAGCGAGTACCTCCAGACTCTCGAGGGCACGGAGGGTCGCTACTGCATGGTTGGCTATCAGGTGAATAAGACTCTATCGGAGAATGGCACGGTGTCGCGTGGCGTATGTACTGTCGATGATGAGGGCAACCTCCGAGGCATGGTTGAGCGCACACAGATTGAGCGCGTCAATGGCACTATCGTCTTCCACGATGGCGGCGCCGATGAGCCTCTTGCGGAGGATACCCCCGTATCTATGAACCTCTTTGGCTTCACTCCCGACTACTTCCGCCACTCTGAGGAGTATTTCAAGGAGTTCTTGTCGGAGAATATCGACAACCTCAAGGCCGAGTTCTACATCCCCAAGATGGTGAATAAGGTTATCAACGATGGCACTGCCACCATGCGTGTTCTTAAGACCACAAGTGATTGGTTTGGCGTGACATACAAGGAGGATAAGCCGTTGCTCATGGCAAAACTCGAAGAGTTGATTAATGCTGGTCTTTATCCTCGCAACCTCTGGTAATTTGTTGTGATAGTGGCGCATTAGCGACGCTTCAATCAAAGCCATGAATGGAATGTACGTCAAAGTACTATCCATCCATGGCTTTTTCATGTCAGCGCCACTACTGCACAACTCTCGCAACAAATTAAATTAGTCGTGAAAAAGGCAGCATCTGCTACCGCTAATAAAAAGTGCCGTCAATGGCTGTACTTCTATGTACTATCCCATCGACGGCATTTTTGCCGAGCATCTGCGATGCTCCAGCCTAAAGGCTGTTACTATGGGTCAAGATGGGTTCCTATGGGTTTCGATGCGCTTGTCGCGGACAACAGAAAATATAGTAACTCTTACTAACTCTTACTAACTCATAGTAACTATATAATTCTCATTGGCAGAGACAACAGAGACCACAGAGAGACAAACGACTATGCGGACATAATCGGCCGCGACCTCGTTGTAGTCTCTGTAGTCCCTGTAGTCTCTGTAGTCCCTCTTAAATTAAAAAACTACTCGCTACTCACTGCTAATTGCTCGCTTTGGGTAGCGTGAGTACGAATTCCAAGCCTCCGGCCTTACGGTTTCCGACTGTGATGTCGCCACCGTGGAAGAGCACCGAGTTCTTCACAATCGAGAGGCCAAGACCCGTGCCACCGAGCTTGCGCGAGCGACCAGCATCTATGCGGTAGAAGCGCTCGAAGATGTGGCCTATGTGGTCGTCATCGACACCGATGCCGTTGTCGGCAAACGATATGGTGTACATCGCATCGCTCTCGTCGAGGAGCTTAACGTATATGTCGCGGCCGCCAGAGTAGGCTATGGCGTTGTCCGTGAGGTTCTTAAATATGGATATGAGCAGCGAGGTGTTACCCATGACGGGCATGGGCGAGGGTAGTGTGATGTTCATGCGCATGCGCTTCTCGTCGGGCAGGAGTGCCACATCCGAGGCTATCTCGTCGATGACGGCACGGAGGTCTACGCTCTCTCTCTCAATGCGGCTGCTGCCATCCTCGAGGCGTGTGATTGTCGACACGTCGGTGAGCAGCTGCGTGAGGCGCTGGCAGTGGGCGTAGCACTTCGCGATGAAGATGTCGCGCTCCTCGGGTGTGATGTCCTTCGACGTGGTCATCGTCTCGAGGTAGCCCTGGATGGCTGCCACGGGGGTCTTGAGCTCGTGGTTTATGTTATTGGTAAGCTGTCGCTTGATGCGTAGCTTCTCCTGATGTTCGTGCATGGCGTTGTCGTGCTCGCGCTGTGCATTGCTCGAGGCCTCACGCAGACGACGATAGAGGTCTATAATGTGGCGCGAGATGTCGCCGAGCTCGTCATTGGCGAAGTTGGGCATCGACTCTATGTCGGCACCATTCTCCATTGCTGTAGCCACGCGGTCGAGGCTCTTGAGGTTGCGGTTGAGGCGCACGGCAAGCGTGAGGGCTATGATGATGGAAGCTGCTGCCACGCCAAGGATGGCGTAGAAGATGCCCTCGTCGATGCCGCTAATCTTGCTATTGTGGCTTAGGAGCGAGAAGTGGTATGTTATAAACCCGCCGATAAGCGAGATGATGAGTATTGCCAGCAGCAGATACATACCGCCGCGGTAGCTGATAATCTTAGATTTTGAATCCATAGCCATAACCTGTTCGTGTTACTATATTGTTACCATATACGCCCAACTTTTTGCGTAGGCGTGTGATGTTCACATCTATCGTGCGGTCGAGGACGACGACCTCCTCCCGCCATACGCGCTTCATTATCTGCTCGCGCGAGAGTATCGTGCCGCGGTTTGAGAGCAGCAGCACGAGGATGTCGAACTCCTTGCGTGTGAGAGCTATCTCCTCGCCCTCGAGCATGCAACTCTTGTTGCGGTTGTTCACCATGAGGGTCTCGTATGTGAGTATGTCGTCATCCGTGGCGGGAGCCTCCGCCACCGCAGTGCGCTGTGAGCGACGCAGCACGCTGCGCACGCGCGCCATAACCTCGGCCACGGAGAAGGGCTTCGATATGTAGTCGTCGGCGCCAATATCTAAACCCTTAATTTTGTCGGCCTCGGAGTCGAGTGCCGAGCAGAATATTATGGGTATTGTTGCCGTCTCGGGGCGCTTGCGTAGGATGCGGGCGAGGCTGAAGCCGCTGAGCTCGTCCATCATGATGTCGAGAATCATAAGGTCGTAGCCGCCAATATCCATCGACAACACCTCCTCAGCACTCTGTGCCGTCGTTACCTCATAGCCCTCACGCTCAAGGTTAAACTTCAAAATCTCACACAACGACTCCTCGTCGTCGACAACCAATATGCGGTATTCGCTCATTACGTTTCGCTCTTTTAATACACAAATTTAGTATATTTTTAGCAAAGGTACAAAAAAATAGCTCCCCTTTTTTATAAATAGGTGTGGAAATAATGTTACAATTGTTACATGTGCTTAACAAGAATGTAACGAAAATGTAACAATTATATCGTATATTTGCGCAAAATATTTTGAGTATGGACCTATTCATAGTAATTACGTTGGCGGTTCTCGCCGTAATGGGTATCATTGTCGGAGTATCGAACGATGCAGTGAATTTTCTCAACTCGGCCTTTGGCTCTAAGGTGGCCAAGAAGAATGTCATCCTTTCTGTTGCCGGTGTGGGTGTTATGGTCGGTGTGATGACATCGAGCGGTATGATGGATGTGGCGCGTAGCGGTGTCTTCTATCCCGCGATGTTCTCGTACCAGGAGATTATGATTCTCTTCCTCGGCATGATGCTCTCGAACATCATCCTCTTGGATATATACAACTCGCTCGGCCTGCCGACGTCTACGACCGTGTCGCTGGTCTTTGGTTTGCTCGGCTCGGCCATGGCGCTGGCGCTGTACAATATATGGGGTGGCACGACGGATGCCTCGCTTGGTGAGTTTATCAACTCGGGTAACGCCTTGGCTATCGTGTCGGGTATCCTGCTGTCGGTGGTGTTGGCATTCTTTACGGGTCACATCCTGATGTACGTGTCGCGCATTATCTTCACGTTCCGCTATAGCAAGATTTTCAACCGCTTTGGTGCTCTGTGGTGCGGTATTACCGTCGCAGGTATCATCTACTTCACGGTATTTAAGGGCTTGAAGAGCTCGGGATTGATACCTGCCGTGTTGACCGAGTATGTGAATAACAATACGGCCTTGTCGCTACTCATCCTTTGGGTTGGTAGCTCGTTGCTACTATGGATATTGCAGCGTTGCAATGTTAATATCCTGCGTGTATCGATTCTTGCCGGTACCTTCTCGTTGGCTTTGGCATTTGCGGGTAACGACCTCGTGAACTTCATCGGTGTCCCTTATGCGGGCTACGACTCATATATGATTGCTCAGGCATCGGATGCAGCACCTGCCTCTATGGCGGCGCTCTCGGAGCCTACGCAGGCCAACTTCTGGATTATGTGTGCTGCGGGCCTGGTGATGGTCATCACGCTCTTCACGTCGAAGAAGGCGATGCGCGTTATCGAGACCGAGCGTAAGCTATCGTCGCAGAGCGAGGAGGCACCCACAAATAGCGAGGCTACGGTTGCCTCGCGCGGTATCGTGCGTGGCGCACGCGCTTTGAACGATGCTCTTGCAGCCATCACGCCCAAGCGTGCGATAGAGTTTATCAACAGTCGTTTCGTGCAGCTCCCGGAGGAGGAGCGTGGCGATGTGAACTACGACCTTATACGTGCTACGGTAAACCTCACGGCTGCGGCCATCCTCATCTCTATCGGTACGCAGCTTAAGTTACCCCTCTCTACGACATACGTTGTCTTCATGGTCTCTATGGGCTCGTCGCTTGCCGACCGCGCATGGGGACGTGAGAGCGCCGTATATCGTATCACGGGCGTGACGACCGTAATCATGGGATGGTTTGTTACGGCCGTGGGTGGCTTCATCATTGCCCTCGGTGTTACCCTCATCCTCGCCTACGGTGGCACGGTGGCAATCATTGGCGTGACGGTGGTATGTCTTGCACTGCTCATCAAGAGCAACTTCTCGAAGGAGAAGAAGGCCGAGGAGCGCGAGGCTTCGGCTGTGGCAAAGATTGGCGACACGCTCAAGCAGAGCCCCGAGGAGGCGCTCATAGCATATACCGAGCATGTGTGCGCATCTATGGAGAAGGTGACGATGATATACGATCGCACCATCGTTGCTGTCTTCAAGGAGAACCGCAAGGTGCTTCGCGACATGGTGCGCGAGGCCGAGGATTTCTACCACTCTACGCGCGAGCAGAAGTACGAGATAATACCTCTGTTGCGCACGCTCGAGGAGAGCGACGTGAATACAGGCCACTTCTACGTGCAGGTTGTCGACTATATCTCGGAGACCAGCAAGGCGCTCCTACACATCACGCGCCCCTGCTATAAGCACGTGGACAACAACCACACGGGCCTCTCTAAGGAGCAGGTCTACGACCTCAAGCGCATCAACGACCGCGTGGAGGAGATCTTTGGCGAGATTAACGACATGCTGCGCTCGCGTACCTTCGACAACATGGAGTCTATCCTAACGAAGCGCGACGAGATGTTCGACCTTATCGACGAGGTTATGCAGAACCAGCTGCGCCGTCTCCGCGATACCGGAGGCTCGTCATCGGCTAACATGCTCTTCTTCAACATCCTTACGGAGACGAAGACGATGATTCTTCATTCACGAAATATTATGAAGTCGCTCGAGCACTTCGTTCATTCTTCGTGATAGGAGGGCATCTTCGGCACATCCCAAAAGGTAAGATGACCACGGGCTGTACTTCTTGTACTATCCCGTGGTCATCTCTTTTGCGATGCACCAAATCTGCCCACTTCTCACGAAGAATATGCAGTGTGCGCTTCGAAAAGCTGTGAGCTTAGATGAGTTCCTATGTGATTGATTACTAATTAATAATTACTCACTACTCACTGCTCACTACTCACTGCATTAAAGAGGGCTCCGAAGAGCCCTCTTTAATGCGTTATTTCATCTCTGCGAAATACTTGTAGAAGTATGGCAGTGTCTCTAAACCCTTGTAGAATTGGTCGAGGCCATAGCTCTCGTTGGGCGAGTGTATAGCATCCTTCGAGAGGCCGAAGCCGAGGAGTATCGACTTGATGCCGAGGATGTTCTCGAAGCCCGAGATGATGGGTATAGAGCCTCCCGAGTAGAAGGGTAGCGGTGTGATGCCAAACGTCGTCTCCACGGCCTTCTCCGCGGCCTTATATGCCGGCAGGTCGGTGGGTGACACGTAGGGAGCACCGCCATGCAGGAACTCTACCTTCACCTTCACGCTCTTGGGGGCAATGCGACGGAAGTGCTTCTCGAAGAGCTTGGCTATCTTCTTGAAGTCCTGATTGGGAACAAGGCGCATAGATATCTTGGCGTATGCCTTCGAGGGGATGACGGTCTTTGTGCCCTCACCCGTATATCCGCTCCAGATGCCGTTAACGTCGAGCGAGGGGCGTATGCCCGTGCGCTCCATCGTGGTGTAGTCCACCTCGCCGGCAACGTCACCGAGGTCGAGAGCCCTCTTATACTCGTCGAGCGAGAAGGGAGCCTTGTTTAGGGCCTTGCGCTCGGCATCCGTGAGGATGCGCACATCGTCGTAGAAGCCCGGGATGGTCACGCGGCCGAACTCGTCAGTGAGCGATGCCACGAGCTTGGCAAGAACATTCGCGGGGTTGGCCACAGCACCACCAAAGAGACCCGAGTGCAGATCCTTATCGGGGCCCGTGACCTCCACCTGCATATATGTAAGGCCACGCAGTCCCGCGGTGATGGTGGGTGTGTCGAGGCCAATCATAGATGTGTCGGATACGAGGATGATGTCGGCCTTGAGGAGCTTCTTGTTGTCGGCGCAGAACTTATAGAGGCTGGGTGAGCCAATCTCCTCCTCGCCCTCGAGCATGAACTTCACGTTGCAGGGGAGGGTGTCGGTGGCAACCATGGCCTCGAAGGCCTTGGCGTGCATATAGAGCTGACCCTTGTCGTCATCGGCACCGCGACACCAGATGCGGCCATCCTTAATCTCCGGCTCGAAGGGGTTTGTCTTCCACTCGTCGATGGGATCCTCGGGCATGACGTCGTAGTGACCATACACAAGCACGGTCTTAGCCTTGGGGTCGATGATCTTCTCGGCATATACTACGGGGTTACCATCTGTGGGCATTACCTCGGCACGGTCGGCACCGGCCTTGACGAGCGCCGCAGCAAGCCACTCGGCACAGCGTACCATGTCGCCCTTATGCAGTGAGGGCTGGGCGCTGATTGAGGGGATGCGAAGAAGGTCGAAAAGCTCCTCCAAGAAACGCTCTTTGTTCTTGTCGATGTATTCGGTTGCAAGTTTCATATAAGTATAGTTTTAAGGTAAATTCACGCTTTTTTAGGCTTTGCAAATTTGTTCTATTTCGGAAATAAAACGCTTGGCGAGAGTGTCAGCCTCAGCCATCGTCTTAGCCTCCGTATAGATGCGGATGATGGGCTCGGTGTTCGACTTACGCAGGTGTACCCAGTTCTCGGCAAAGTCTATCTTCACACCGTCAATATCGTTGACTCTTTCATTTGAGTATCTGCTCTTTATCGTCGCGAGAATCTTGTCTACATCAATCTCGGGCGTGAGCTGTATCTTGTTCTTCGAGGCGTAGTACGCGGGGAAGGTTTTGCGCAACTCCGACATGGTCATGCCGAGGCCTGCAAAATAGGTCAAAAAGAGAGCAACGCCCACTAACGCATCACGGCCGTAGTGTAACTCGGGATATATCACGCCACCATTACCCTCACCGCCGATAACCGCGCCCGTGTCCTTCATCTTCTTTACGACATTCACTTCACCCACGGCAGCGGCAGCGTAGCTGCAACCCTCGTAGCGTGCGGTGACATCGCTGAGTGCTCGTGATGATGACAAATTTGATACCGTATTACCCTTCGTGTGGCGAAGAACATAGTCGGCAACAGCCACCAACGTGTACTCCTCGACAAACATCTCGCCATTCTCCATGACAAACGCCAGACGGTCAACATCGGGGTCTACGACAATACCGAGGTCGGCACCCTCCCTGCGTACCACCTCCGAAATCTCGGTGAGGTTCTCGGGCAGAGGCTCGGGGTTGTGGGCAAACTCACCCGTAGGCTCGCAGTTGATAGCTATCACCTCGCAGCCGAGCTCTTTGAGGAGCGCGGGGATGACAACGCCACCGATAGAGTTCACGGCATCTACCACAACCTTAAACTTACGCTTGCGCACAGCCTCCACATCCACGAGCTTGAGGGCCAACACCTGAGCGATGTGCGTGGCATTGAAATCCTCGCGGAGGACGACCTTACCTATGTTGTCAATCGTGGGGTAGTCCCACTCCACATCCTCGGCCATGGCCAACACCTGCTTGCCCTCGGCATCGTCGAGGAACTCGCCACGCTCGTTTAGGAGCTTCAGGGCGTTCCATTGGCGCGGATTGTGCGAGGCGGTGATGATGATGCCGCCATCGGCCTTGTGCGTAATCACGGCCATCTCCGTGCCGGGCGTGGTACACATGCCCACGTTGATGACATCTACGCCCGTGCCGAGCAGCGTACCTTCGACCAACGAGTCTACCATCGAGCCCGAGATGCGGGCATCGCGACCCACGACAACGGTGATGCGCTTGTTGGGGTTCTTATCTTTGATAAGGCGTGCGTATGCTGTGGTAAACTTAACGACATCTATCGGAGTGAGGTTCTCACCCAGAGCGCCACCGATGGTGCCACGTATGCCGGAGATTGATTTGATAAGTGTCATAGTGTAAAAATTATTAAAAACATTTTGCTATTTCCGACAAAATTACTAATTTTACGCGAATATTAAAATAATTAGAAGATAAATTATTGCGAGATATGAGAACAATACCCTCTTCTGAGCTGATAATCAATGCCGATGGCTCTATTTTCCATCTGCATCTTAAGCCCGAGCAGCTGGCCGACATCGTCATCCTCGTGGGTGACCCGGGCCGTGTGGCTATGATTGCCGAGTATTTCGACACGCGCGAGTGCGAGGTGTCGAATCGCGAGTTCCACACCGTGACGGGTACGTATAAGGGTAAGCGCATGACGGTGCTCTCTACGGGTATCGGCATCGGTAATATCGACATCTGTGTTGCGGAGCTCGATGCCCTTGCCAATGTGGACTTCGCCACGCGCCAGGCCAAGGAGGAGTTTCGTCGTCTTACGCTCGTGCGCCTCGGCACCTCGGGAGCGATACAGCAGGATATAAACGTGGGCGATGTTGTCTTCTCGCGCACGTCACTCGGCTTCGATGGCCTCCTGTCGTACTACGAGGGTAGGGACTCGGTCTGCGACCTCGACCTCGAGCGCGCCTTCATGGAGCACACGGCGTGGTACGAGAAGCTGCCATACCCCTACTTCGTGAATGCCGACAACGAACTATATGAACTCTTCAAGGACTCTACGCTGGAGGGCATCACCATCGCCGCCCCGGGCTTCTACGCCCCGCAGGGTCGCTGGGTACGCCTGCGCCCGCACGACATGGAGCTCAACGCCAAGATAGAGTCGTTCCGCTTCGGTGAGCGTCGCATCACTAACTTCGAGATGGAGGGCTCGGCCCTCGCAGGCCTCGCGGCACTCCTGGGTCACCGTGCTACGACCATCTGCACCATCATAGCGCAGCGCGTGGCGAAGGATGCCTGCACCGACTATAAGCCCTTTGTGCGTCGCATGATAGAGATGGCATTGGATAAGCTCGCAACGCTATAACACACCAACCTGCATATAATTACAAAAAAAATAAAAGTCTAAAACTATGAAATTTACAGTATCAAGCTCAGCGCTCTTGTCGTTGCTTTCGACAACGGGCAAGGTTATTAGCAACAAGAACACACTCCCCATCCTCGACTACTTCCTCCTCGAGCTTAAGGATAACGAGCTCACGGTGACGACGTCGGATCTCGAGACCACGCTCATAGGCCACCTCCACGTAGATAGCGTAGAGCGCGAGGGTGTCATCGCAGCCCCTGCAAAGCTCATGCTCGACTCGCTCAAGGAGTTCCCCGAGATGCCATTGGAGTTCGACGTTAACGACACCACATGGGAGATTCGCGTGCGCTGGGCAAGTGGCTCGCTCTCAATCCCGGGAGCAAGCGCTGTGAGCTACCCCGCAATACAGGCTATCGGTGCCGAGCATAAGGAGATATTGATGGATGTAGACATGCTCATCGCGGGCATCAACAAGACCATCTTTGCTACGGCTGACGACGAGCTTCGCCCCGTGATGAATGGCGTATACTTCAACTACGAGGAGGGTAAGGTTACGTTCGTGGCTACGGATGCCCATAAGCTCGTGCGCTCTGTTGCCGAGTGCCCCGATGTGGACTTCAACGCCTCGTTCATCCTTCCCAAGAAGCCCGCAAACCTGCTCAAGGGTGTGCTTCTCAAGGAGGAGGAGCCTATCCGCGTGACGTTCGATGCTAAGAATGTGACCTTCGACCTCAAGAACTACAAGCTCGTGTGCCGCCTTATCGAGGGTAACTACCCCAACTATAACGCTGTGATACCTACGGCCAACCCCAACAAGGTTCTCGTTGACCGCGTGGAGCTCGTAAACGGCATCAAGCGCGTGGCAGTATGTTCTAACCCCACGACAAACCTTATCCGCATGGATATCGCCAACAATAAGGTCAGCCTCGCAGCCCAGGATATCGACTTCTCGGTATCTGCAAACGAGACAATATCGTGCAGCTACGACGGTCAGCCCGTGACTATCGGCTTCAAGTCGACATTCCTCGTGGAGATTCTCACCAACATAGATACTCCCACCGTGCAGATCGAGCTTGCCGACTCTACGCGCGCAGGTGTCTTCAAGCCTGTATACGATGATAAGCACTCGAGCGAGGTGTTGATGCTGTTGATGCCGATGATGATCAACGCATAATTTGTTGTGATAATGGCACATCTACTTCCGCTAACGAAATATGCAGTCAATGGGCAGTACGCTTAAGTACAGCTCATCGACCGCAATTTCGCCGAGCGTTGTATATGCACCATTCTCGCAACAAATTGGGGTCTTTGTCGTGATAAGGTGTCATCTGCGGCACCAAGCTCATTGTCCCGAATGGGAAATACGTCAAGTATGTCCCATCCGTGCCAATTTCGACTTGGCACCACAGCTAACCCCTTCTCGCAACAAATTGGGTTCTTTGTCGTGATAAGGTGTCATCTGCGGTACCAAGCTCATTGTCCCGAATGGGAAATACGTCAAGTATGTCCCATCCGTGCCAATTTCGACTTGGCACCACAGCTAACCCCTTCTCGCAACAAATTGGGTCTTGCGTTTGAGTCTCGATGGGAATATACATTGTCTTGAAAAAAAACATATTAACACATAGGAACTCATAGACCCCTACTGAAAATTAAAATTACTTATTACTAATTAGTTATGAACTTAAAACTAAAGCGTCCGATAGTATTCTTCGACCTCGAAACCACGGGTGTCGATGCTGCGAAGGATCGCATCGTAGAGATATCTATGGTGAAGATTGCCGTGGATGGCTCGAAGACAGTGAAGACGCGCCGCATAAACCCCGAGATGCCGATACCGGCGGAGGCGACGGCCGTGCACGGCATCACCGACGACGATGTTAAGGATGAGCCTACGTTCAAGCAGATAGCCAAGTCGCTCGCGGTATTCATTGAGGGTTGCGACTTCGGAGGCTTCAACTCAAACCGCTTCGACCTGCCGCTATTGGTCGAGGAGTTCATGCGCGCGGGCGTGGAGTGCGACTTCCAGAGGCGTAAGTTTGTCGATGTGCAGACCATCTTCCACCGCAAGGAGCAGCGCACGCTCGTGGCAGCGTATAAGTTCTACTGCGACAAGGATCTCGAGAATGCTCACTCGGCCGAGGCCGACACCATGGCTACGTATGAGGTGCTGGAGGCGCAGATTGCGCGCTATCCCGACATTGGCGACACGGTGGATGCTCTTGCCGAGTTCTCGGCAGGGAGACCCATGGTCGACTTTGCGGGGCGCCTGACGCTCGACGACAATGGCCAGGAGATATTCACCTTCGGCAAGTATAAGGGTCGCCGTGTTGTGGATGTATTCCGTGACGACCCGAGCTACTACAGCTGGATGATGAATGGCGACTTCCCGCAGTACACCAAGAAGATGATTACCGAGATACGACTACGCATGAAGTAGTCGTTAGTGGATTATTAACGTAGCTTTCAGGATGAGAAGAGCACTAACACTACTCGTGGCGCTATGTGCGTTGTGCGCTATGGCTCTGGCCATAGAGCCCTCCAATGTTGTTGTGACGAAGGATGGCAAGGCCTACTACAAACATAAGGTGGAGCGCGGGCAGACGCTCTATGCCATAAGCAAGGCTTATAGCGTCACCGAGCAGCAGATTGCCGCGTGTAATGATGGCCTCACGGCCGAGAGTCTCAAGGCGGGGAGCTACATATTCATACCACGTGTTGAGGGCGTGGGCGAGCAGCCCAAGGCCGACGCTAAGGGGTCAAAGAGTGGTAAGTACACTACCTATACGGTGAAGAGTGGCGACACGATATACTCCATAGCGCGCAAGTACAAGATATCGGTGGCAATCCTCGAGGAGGATAATCCCGAGGTGGACATCGAGCGCATAACGCCCGGTATGAAGCTCGCAGTACGTCGTGCGGAGAGTGGCTATGCCACGACCGAGGATATCGAGCGTGAGCGCGAGAGGCGCAGTGCCGCAACACCCGTAGCCGAGGGCGAGCATCGCGTGACGGTGGGGGAGACGGTGTACTCCCTATCGCGCAGATATGGCATGAGCGAGGAGCAGTTCATGGCGCTCAACGCCCTGCGTAAGAGCAACGACCTCAAGGTGGGTATGATTGTTAAGACGGCAGTCGCCACGGACACCGCGGAGGAGCTGCGGGAGGAGCCTGTCGTTAAGGAGGAACCAGTTAGCGTGGAGCATGATGAGGGCGTTGTCGACAGCCTCGCAGCGCAGCGTGCCTACGACTATTTCATGAGTGGCGCGCAGGACTCGGTGGTTTATGTCGCCCCTGCGGATGTGACATTTCCGCCCCTTGGTCGTCACCATACGCTCAAGGTGGCCCTCATGCTGCCGTTCCATCAGCAGGGCAGGGTGAGCCCCTACTATGTCGACTTTTACCGTGGCGTGCTTATGGCCATGGAGGACTTGAAGACCGAGGGCTATAATATTGAACTCGCGGTATTCGACACCGAGGGTGACAGCAAGCGCCTGAGCGATATCGTGGCCTACGAGGAGGGCTTCCACGAGGCGCAGCTAATCATCGGCCCCGTGTACGAGGCGGAGTTGCGCTATGTCCTTGGCTATGCCGAGGAGAACGACATCCCCGTGGTGTCGCCCTTAGCCGACATAGAGTCGTTGCAGAGCCCCGTGTTGTTCCAGATGCAGGCGGAGAACGACTTCAAAAACGACAAGCTTACCGACCTGTTTGACGGCAGTCGCGAGATTGTGACGATATATGCCGGTGGTGGCGGTGCGCAGCTGGCGGAGCTTCGTGAGCTTGCAGCGCAGTCGCCCAAACGCGATATCAACTTCGTATTCGACCGCGAGTCGTTCTTCTATGTGCGCAACGCCGATGGCTCGAATGGCGAGGAGGTAGACATCACAGCCCTGATGCGCACGAAGACGGCTAAGACCTTTATTATTGCTGCCGAACAGGAGACTAACGTAGACCGTGTGCTCACCACGCTGTCGTCCACGAAGTCCTCTATCGAGGGTCGCGGCATGACCTATGGCGACTATGTCGTCCTGGGTAACCGTAAGTGGGCGCAGAGCGGTAACATCGACCACCAGTCATTCTTCCGCAATAATGTCCTCTTTATTGTGCCCTACCACGCTAAGCGTAGCGACGAGTGCATACGCCTCTTCGATGGCCGCTATATAGGTGCCTATGGCGTGCTGCCGTCGATGTACTCGTACCGCGGATACGATGCTGCGATGATATTCTGTCGCAAGATGTTCACGGGCATAGATGCCACGATGCTCGACGAGAGATTCACGCCTCTGGCTACGACCTACGACTTCGACTTTGTGGGTGGCCACTATATCAACACCCACTGGGTGCGTGAGCACTACAAGAGTAACTTCACCGTAGATGTGGAGTAGTAACCCGACAATACGATAACTATGGCAAACATATCATCCCCCATACCCGAGAAGACCATCGAGCGCCTCAGCGAGTATCGCCGTACGCTCGTTAAGTGCCACGCGCAGGGTATCACGCATATATTCTCGCATGTTCTTGCAGGCATGCACGGCATCACGGCCGTGCAGGTGCGCCGCGACCTTATGCTCATAGGCTTCTCGAGCGATACGAAGAAGGGCTACGACGTTAAGGTGCTTATCGACTTCATCAACGGCATCCTCTATAGCGAGCAGCCGATGAATATGGCCATCATAGGTATGGGTCACCTCGGCCAGGCCGTAACCAAGTACTTCAACGGCAAGGGCCTCAAGCTGCGCATCACCGCCGCCTTCGATATAGACGAGCGTAAGGTGGGCTCGACCATTGATAACATCCCGTGCTACCATATTGACGAGTTCGAGGAGCGCGTTGCCGAGATGGATATAAGCATCGCCATCGTGTCGTCGCCCACATCCGTGGCATCAACGCTCGTGCTGCCTATCATCAATGCCGGCATTAAGGGTGTCCTGAACTTTACCTCGGCGCCGCTGAACTTCCCGCAGGGCATCATCGTCGAGAACTACGACATCACCACCCTCCTTGAGAAGGTGGCCTACTTCGTTAAGGTTGCCGAGGAGAGCAATAACTAATCATGAGGGTAGAGCACAACTTCGATACTATCGCGCCCCGTCGCTCGGTCGTCACCATCGGCTCGTTTGATGGTGTGCACCGTGGCCATCGTGTGCTTATCGAGCACCTGCGCGCCATGGCTGCGAGGCTTGATGCCGAGAGTGTCGTTGTCACCTTCGACCCCCACCCGCGCATCGCTATGGGTAGGGCCGAGGGCATGCAGCTGCTCACCACCATCGAGGAGCGCGCCTCGCTGCTTCGCGATGCGGGCATCGACCGCATGGTCGTGGCTCACTTCGACGAGGCCTTCAGGTCGCAGCCTTACGAGCTCTTTGTGCGTGAGAGCCTTGTCGCGAAGCTCGGCATGGTGGGCATGATTGTGGGTTATAACCACCGCTTAGGGCAGGGTAGCGAGGGTAACTACGAGCGCCTGCGACCTCTTGCCGAGGTGTGTGGCTTCGATATAGAGTGCGTGGCACAGCATACCGCCTCGGGCGATAAGATAAGCTCCACGGTCGTGCGCGAGCAAATCCTCGCGGGCGATATGCGCCGTGCGGAGCTGCTCCTCGGTGCACGCTATATGGTGCGTGGCGAGGCTGTCGATGGCGCGATAATGGATATTGACCCCTATAAGCTACTGCCCCCCTCGGGCGAGTACCGCTGCATGGTGAACGATACGGAGCTTGTTGCTACGGTCGATGACCGCACGATATATATCCCCGATGTGCGCGATGGCCACACCACGCTGCTATTCTAAACATATATAATATATAGGTGTCGACATCTTGGCACAATATTGGAAATATTCGAGTGAAACAACTAAATATTTCCGATATGAAACATGACGACAAGAAACATCTTACGGCGGAGAATGGCCGCCCCATTGCCGATAATCAAAATACGCAGACTGCGGGTGTGCGTGGCCCCGTAACCCTTCAAGACCCGTGGTTCACCGAGAAGTTGGCCCACTTCGACCGCGAGGTCATCCCTGAGCGTCGCATGCACGCCAAGGGCTCGGGTGCCTACGGTACATTCACTGTCACGCACGACATCACCCAATATACGCGCGCCTCAATCTTTGCCGAGGTGGGCAAGAAGACCGAGTGCTTTGTACGCTTCTCGACCGTCGCGGGCGAGCGTGGTGCTGCCGATGCCGAGCGCGACATTCGTGGCTTTGCGATGAAGTTCTATACCGACACGGGCAACTGGGACTTGGTGGGTAACAATACGCCCGTATTCTTCCTGCGCGACCCGCTGAAGTTCCCCGACCTCAACCACGCCATCAAGCGCGACCCCCGCACGGGCATGCGCTCGGCAAACAGCAACTGGGACTTCTGGACACTCCTGCCCGAGGCTCTGCACCAGGTGACTATCACGATGTCGCCACGTGGCATACCCCTCTCGTTCCGCCACATGCACGGCTTTGGCAGTCATACATATAGCTTTATCAATGCCGATAACCGCCGCACGTGGGTTAAGTTTCACCTGCGCACCTTGCAGGGCATCAAGAATATGACCGACGCTGAGGCTGAGGCTGTGATTGCTAAGGATAGAGAGTCGCACCAAAGGGACTTGTTCGAGGCTATCGAGCGTGGCGACTACCCGCGCTGGCTTATGCAGGTGCAGCTGATGACGGAGGAGGAGGCTAAGGAGTACCACATCAATCCCTTCGACCTTACGAAGGTGTGGTATCACGGCGACTTCCCGCTGCATGATGTTGGCATCCTGGAACTTAACCGTAATCCCGAGAACTTCTTCGCCGAGACCGAGCAGGCAGCGTTCAACCCGATGAACATTATCGACGGCATAGGATTCTCGCCCGATAAGATGTTGCAGGGCAGATTGTTTTCCTATGGCGATGCACAGCGCTACCGCTTAGGCGTAAATCACCACCTCATTCCGATAAATAAACCGCGCTGCCCCTACCATGCCTACCACCGCGACGGACAGATGCGTACAGACGATAACGCTGGGCGCACGATAGCGTACGAGCCCAATAGCTATGGCGAGTGGCGCGACCAGCCCGCGTTGAAGGAGCCCCCTTTGTCGGTCTCGGGCAAGGTGTATAACTACGACGAGCGCGAACTAGATAGCGACTATTATACACAGCCGGGTAAGCTGTGGCGCCTGATGTCGGAGGATGACCAGCGAGCCACATGCGAAAATACGGCACGCGCCATGGGCGATGCGGAGGTGTTCATCAAGCAGCGCCACATACGCAACTGCCACCGTGCCGACCCATCGTATGGCGAGGGCATAGCCAAGGCCTTGGGTCTCTCGCTTGCCGAAGCCCTCACGGCCGACGACCCCGCACACCCATCGTGGGATTGGAGGTAGTATGTAGAAGGATGTATAAGAATATTAAGGTGTCACGTGTTGCACTCTTGCAAGTTTTTTTGTATTTTTGTTGTAGTAAAACATTATGCCTATGATACACGAGACTCCTGTAGAGCGTATTCCGGATGTTGTGGCCGCGCAGCGCACATTCTTTGGCGAGCATAAGACCTTGGATGTAGAGTTTCGTCTTGATGCTCTAAGACGTCTGCGCAGCGCCATCGTGGAGCACGAGAGTGAGCTTGTCGAGGCGCTATACGTCGACCTTCACAAGTCGTACGAAGAGGCGTACCTCACCGAGATAAGCATACTCCTTGGTGAGATTGATAACTTTCTCAAGCACCTACCACGCTGGGCAGCACCATCGAAGAAGAAGACTCCCTTAAAGCTCTTCCCCTCGCGCAGTGCTGTCATCACCGAGCCGTTAGGCGTGGCGCTCATCATCGCGCCATGGAACTATCCAGTGCAACTATTACTCAACCCTCTTATCGGAGCCATCGCTGCGGGGTGTACTGCCATATTGAAGCCATCGCCATACGTGCCTCACGTTGCGGAGGTGTTGGAACGCCTCATCAGGGTGGTATTCGATGAGGGGTATGTTGCTGTAGTACAGGGACATAGGGGCGTAAACACGGCACTCCTTAAGGAGCGCTACGACATAATCTTCTTCACGGGCTCGCCCGACCTCGGCCGTGTTGTCATGCGCGCTGCGGCGGAGAACCTTACGCCCGTAGTCCTCGAACTCGGAGGCAAGAGCCCCGTTATTGTCGATAGGACAGCAGACATACGCCTCGCCGCGAAGCGCATAGCGTGGGGTAAGACCCTTAACGCGGGGCAGACATGCATCGCCCCCGACTATCTGCTCCTGCATCGCGATGTTAAGAGCGCGTTTGTTGAGGCCTACCGCAAGGCTCTCGTTGAGCTTCATGGCGACGATGCCCGTCATAGCAAGCACTATGTGCGCATGGTGTCGGATAGGGCCTTCGAGCGTGTGAGGTCGTATCTCGAGGAGGGCAGCGTTGTCATCGGTGGCGCCACGGATGCCGCGGAGCGATATATCGAGCCTACGTTGCTGGATGATGTTCGGAGCGATGCGCGGGTGCTTGGCGAGGAGATATTTGGCCCTGTGCTACCTATCGTCGAGTATGATGATGTGGACGCTGCCATCGGCTATATCCTACGCCGAGAGAAGCCCTTGGCGCTATATGTCTTTGCGGAGGAGGGTGTTGCAAGGCGCGTTATACGCCACACCTCGTCGGGAGGGGCGTGCATAAACGATGTCATCATGCACATCGCCAACGAGCACCTGCCCTTTGGTGGTGTAGGTAACTCGGGCATGGGTCGCTACCACGGCCGCGATAGCCTCTATAGCTTCTCGCATCGTCGCTCGGTGCTCACCTCTGCAACGTGGATAGACATGCCGTTTAGGTATATGCCCTATAAGCTGTTCAGGTATGTGAAAAGGCTGCTATAATCTCTGATTAGTTAAGCGCACATTGGTAGATGCTCTCGCAGCGCTCGGCAATCTTGTCGGCATACTCCGAGAGTGTCGCCTCGTCTATCGCCATGCCACGCTGCGTGGCTGTAGCCTCGATGTCCGTGGCGATGCTGTCGCCGAGGGTGATGATACGCTCGGTGATGATGCTGTTTACCTCACTTGCGCTCATGTCGCCTGCCGAGCGTAGGTCGTTGCACTCCTCCGTGGCTATGGCACGCCACCTCTCGTCTACATCCGTATATAGGCGTTGCAGCGCGATATTCTCGGTGTTGCTCACTGCGGTGTTGTCGCCAAGAAGAAGGTATAGGATGGCGCTGAGGACTATCACGATGGCGGCGATGGTGAGGATGATGACACCCCAGCGACGCTTCACGGGGATGATGTCGGTGTCGTCGGCAGGAAGCACATCGCGCGACGAGCAGAAGTCGCTCCAGCTGCCATAGCCTACGTACATCGCAAGGGCTGTGAGCACCGAGGGTCGTGGCGCAAAGCTGCGGCGCTTGGCCAAGAACATAAGTTCGAGGGCGCGGGGGTCGATGCTCTGCTTTGTGGCCTCGCGTAGCGCCTCGGCAAGAAGCGCACAATCCTCCGCCGTGCATATCTCGCGGCCATGCTTCGCTCGAACTATCTCCTTAAGTCGCTCTATGTATTGCTCCTGTGTCGTCATTATATGCCTGCTATGCGCTTTATCTCGTTAAGTTTGTTCAGTGCCTCGAGGGGTGTGAGCGAGTCGATGTCTAACCCCTTTATGCGGTCGCGAATGTCTATGAGCACGGGGTCGTCGAGCTGGAACATCGAGAGCTGTATGTTATCCTTCGTCTCTATTGCCGACTCCGCGACGGCACGCTTGCGGCCACGCGCCTTTATCGCCCCTGTGGGTACTATCTCGCCCGAGCCGTATACCTTCTCGAGGTTGGCGAGGATGGCCTCGGCGCGTGTCACGACGGAGCGTGGCATGCCCGACATGCGGGCTACGTGAATACCGAAGGAGTGCTCCGTGCCTCCACGCACGAGCTTACGCAGAAAGACGATGGTCTTATCCACCTCCTTCACGGTCACGTGGTAGTTCTTCACGCGCGGAAGCATGTTCTCAAGCTCGTTAAGTTCGTGGTAGTGTGTGGCAAAGAGGGTCTTCGCGGCACCCTGCGTGTTGTTGTGCAGGTACTCGACCATGGCCCATGCTATAGATATGCCGTCGTAGGTGCTCGTGCCACGGCCTATCTCATCCAGGAGCACAAGGCTGCGCTCCGAGATGTTGTTTAGGATGCTTGCCGACTCCAGCATCTCGACCATGAATGTGGACTCGCCCTCGGCGATGTTGTCCGAGGCGCCAACACGTGTAAATATCTTATCCACGATGCCTATGCGTGCCGCCTTTGCCGGCACGAAGGAGCCCATCTGCGCCATGAGGACGATGAGGGCTGTCTGTCGTAGCAGTGCCGACTTACCCGACATGTTGGGGCCCGTGATGACGATAATCTGCTGGTCGTCATTCGAGAGGTGAACATCGTTGGGTATGTACTCCTGACCTATGGGCATAAGTGTCTCGATGACGGGGTGACGACCCTCCTTGATGTCTATCACGGTGGAGTCATCTACCGTGGGGCGCACATACTTGCGCTCGCGTGCTATGCGTGCCAACGACTGCAAGCAGTCCATGTGTGCCACGGCGCGGGCATCGCGCTGAAGAGGCACTATGTGGCGACCAATGAAGGCCACGATGTCGGCATATATCGCCGCCTCGATTTGCAGGATGCGCTCCTCGGCACCCATAATCTTCTGCTCGTACTCCTTCAGCTCGGCTGTGATGTAACGCTCGGCACCCGTGAGTGTCTGCTTGCGAATCCAGTCCTCGGGCACCTTGTCCTTATGCGTGTTGCGCACCTCGATGTAGTAGCCGAAGACGTTGTTATACGCCACCTTGAGCGATGGTATGCCCGTCGCCTCACTCTCGCGCTGCTGTAGCGCTTGGAGGTAGTCCTTGCCGTGGAGGGCTATGCGGCGTAGGTCGTCGAGCTCGGCAGATACGCCCGAGGCGATGATGCCGCCCTTCTGTATCTGGTTGGTCTCGGGGTCGGGATATATCTCCGTCTCAAGGCGCTTGCGCACCGCCTCGAGGGGGTCTATTGTCGCGGCTATGGCGTGGAGGGCATCGCTCTCCGTCGACTCCATCAGCGCACGTATTATCTCTATCGCCTGTAGCGAGTGCTTCAGCTGCACCAACTCGCGCGGTGTCACGCGCTCCGTCGCTACACGTGAGGCTATGCGCTCGAGGTCGCCTACGAGGGCTACCTGCTCGCGCATGGCATCGGCAAAGTCGCCGTCGGTGACGAACTTCTCGACGATATCCTGGCGCTGGTGTATCTTCTTGATGTCCATCAGCGGCATTGCCACCCAGCGCTTTAGCTGACGGCCACCCATGGCTGTGAGCGTGCGGTCTATGGTGTCGGCAAAACTGCACCTCGCCATGGCGCTGTTTGTAGCGAAGAGCTCGAGGTTGCGTATCGTGAAGCGGTCAATCCATACGGCATCGCCACGATCTATACGTTGTATGGATGATATGTGTGCCGTGTGGTGGTGCTCGGTGAACTCGAGGTAGTAGAGTATGGCTCCTGCGGCCGATATTCCCGCCGTCATGGCCTCGATGCCGAAGCCCTTGAGCGTGGGCACGCCGAGTTGCGAGGCGAGCTTGTCACGGTTTACGCTCTCGGAGAATACCCACTCGTCGAGACGATAGGTGTAGTGCTTCGAGCCGAAGGCCTCATTAAAGCGCTCCTCGCGGCCGCGCTGAAAGATAATCTCCTTGGGTTGTAGGTTCGAGATGAGCTTGTCGATGTAGGTGTCGTCGCCCTCGGCAACGTAGAACTCACCCGTCGAGAGGTCGAGGAACGCCACGCCCGTTGTCTGCTTGCCGAAGAATACCGATGCGAGGAAGGTGTTCTCCTTGCCCGCCACGAGGTTTTCGCCCATGACGATGCCAGGTGTTACCATCTCCACCACGCCACGTTTGACTAAGCCCTTGACCATCTTGGGGTCCTCTAATTGCTCGCAGATGGCCACGCGCTCACCGGCACGCACCAGCTTGGGCATGTAGGTGTCTATGGCGTGATAGGGGAAGCCCGCAAGCTCGACATACGACGCAGCACCATTGGCACGACGTGTGAGTGTTATGCCGAGTATGCTGCTGGCCTTTATGGCATCCTCGCCAAAGGTCTCGTAGAAGTCGCCCACGCGAAAGAGAAGTATAGCATCGGGATGCACCGCCTTGATTTGGTAGTACTGCTTCATCAGCGGCGTCTCGACATACTTCTTCTCCTTGGCTGTTGAGCCCTCCTTGCCCCCCATTTCTGATGCTATCTCTGCTTTTATCTTCGCGCTCATCGTATATACATATATAACCTTGCAAAGGTACGAAATGGTTTCGAGAAATCAAAACATTAGTAGCCTATTCATCGAAGAAACGCTCGTCGAAGTTGACGAGATATACGCGCTCCGTGGCTCGCGTGATGGCGGTGTAGAGCCAGCGTAGCATATCCTTCGACATCGGCTCGTCGCCGAAGATGCACCTGTCGATAAAGACGGCCTTCCACTGTCCGCCCTGCGCCTTATGGCATGTCACGGCGTAGGCAAACTTCACCTGCATGGCGTTGAAGTGCGGGTTCTCGCGTATGGCGCGGTAGCGCTTGGCTTTAGCTTTGATGTCCTCGTAGTCCTTCTCCACCTCGAGGAATAGGCGGTGGCTCTCATCGCGCGTGAGCGAGGGCGACTCGGAGCTGAGCGTGTCGAGCATAACCTTCACATCCATCTGATAATCATCATAGTCGGGAAACTCCACCTGCGCATCTATGAAGCGGAAGCCGTAGAAGTCCTCGAAGCGACGTATGCGCTTGAGGCGTACCACATCGCCATTGGCGACGAACGACATGGGCGACTGCTCGTCGCGCTCGGCATAGTGGTAGTTGTTCTTCACGATCATGAGCATGTCGCCACTCTCAATCTCCTCCTCGGCCGAGAGGTTATAGCGACGTATGCCCTCGTTGTAGCGGTTGGCACGCTTGTTCGAGCGCGTGATGACGATGGTCTCGTCGCGGCCATAGCGGTCGTAGCAATCTTGCAGCGTCTCAAGAAGCTCGCTGCCCTCCACGCGCCTAAAGTCGGGCTTCGAGAGGTCGAAGCGCGGTATCTCGAATATGCGGTTTTCGAGCATGCAGCGCACCATCGTGGCGTTGAAGAGGATGCCCGAGTCGGCCGTCTGTCGCACCACCTCGTCCATCGTGGCGTACTCCACATCGCCGTAGGGTAGCAGCTCCGAGGGTTGTAGCGCAGGGCTGTAGTCGTCGCCTACGGGAGGCAGCTGCGCATCGTCACCCACGAGCATCAGCCTGCACTCCTTGCCGCTACGCACATACGTGACAAGGTCTTCGAGGAGGTTGCCCGAGCCAAATGTGGCACCCTCGGAGGAGTGTGCCGAGAGCATCGAGGCCTCGTCGACGATGAAGATGGCGCCACGCTCCTTGTTGTAGTCGAGCGAGAAGCGCGACTCGTAGCCCGTGGTGCTGCGCTCGCGATATATGCGTTTGTGTATGGTCAGGGCCTCCTTGCCGGCATAGTGGGCGAGCACCTTGGCAGCACGCCCCGTAGGGGCGAGGAGTATAGTTTTGATACCCAAATCGTTGAGCGTAGCAACGAGTGCCGCGATAATCGTCGTCTTACCCGTGCCGGCATATCCGTTGAGTAGAAATATGCGCCTGTAATCGTCGTCCGCGAGCCACGAAGATAACTTTTCGATTATTTTTTTTTGGTTAAAAGTTGCTTCGAACGATAATTTTGCGTAAATTTGATGCGTAATATGTGTGTTAAGCATATTGGGCGTACTTTTTAGTGCGTGATAAAAACGATACAAACTTAATAATAAATAACTAAAATGAAAAGAACATCCATTATTTTATTGTTGGTGGCAGCGGTTGTCGCCCTTGTTTATTGGATTTGGTCGTTGCTTGCTACGCCTATTCAGTTCGAGCAGCACTTCGACGAGCGTAGCCAAGTTGTGATTGAGAAGGAGGAGAACATCATCAAGCTTGTACAGGCTTATCGCGACTCTAACCCCGCGAAGAAGTTTACGACAAACTGGGATGAGCTTATCGACTTCGCTCTTAACGGCACGATGGAGTACCGCAGCCAGATTTACGATGAGAACAACCTCAAGAATGCCGAGATTCTCGCCGAGTTGCGCAAGGATAAGAACTGGAAGAATGAGCGCGTAGTACGTGTTGCAGCACGCGATACCATCTTCGACGATGACTTTGGTGTATGCCGTCTTTCGGAGGAGCAGATTCGTCACCTCCGCTATATCCCCTTCACCAACAATACCGAGGAGTTCCAGCTCGATACTATCACCTACGAGTCGGGTAGCTACCGCACGCACCTTATCCGTTGCCACGCTCCCTTCATCAAGTTTATCGACACCGAGACTTACAACCAGGAGTTCTGGAACGAGCTCAACGACCGCTTCAACTACTTCATCAACCACAGCGAGGCTAACGAGGATATGAAGAAGATGAAGGCCGACGGCCTTAAGGCTACGGTTGAGAAGGAGCCTAAGTATATGATTGGCGAGGCTCATCCTATACCTATGGATCTCGAGTTCTTCGGTATCTCGTTTGGTAGCCTCGAGGAGCCTACAAACGAGGCCGGCAGCTGGGGTGGCGCAGCAAACTAATTATGGCTAACGCAGAATTAAATAAGGTGTCCATCCGTCTTGAGTCGGGTGGACACACTTTTTCTCTCGCCACGTGCTCCGAGGTGGAGGGTGCTGTGGAGGTCGTCGTGTCGACTTATAAGACGACACTCGTCCCCGCAGAACTCTTTGTCGAGGGTGATGGCCACCATGCGCTCACGGCTGTGGGTTGCGCTCCGGCAGTGAATGAGAGGGTTGTGGCGAGCGATGTGCACGATGGCATCGTTGCTGTCATGGCGATAAGTACCGCGTGTTACGATGCCCTTACGGCACGCTATGGCGCGCGCCTGTGCTTCACCTCGCCCCTTATGGAGGCTGCCGACATGAAACAGGGTGTGGCGCTGCACCTCGACAGCGATGTGCTCTATGTGCGCGTGTACGACGATGGGCTGCGCTTCGCAGAGGCCATCGCGGTGTCGTCGGATGGCGATGTGGCCTACTATCTCGAGAGCATAAGCCGCGTGTATGACATATATAATATGTACGCGCGCGCGACGGGCGACACGGCACGAATAAAGCGTGTCGCAGGGCGTAGTTTTAAGAATTTAGATATAGAGAAGTGATATGCGCATAGTAAGTGGTAAGTATCGTGGTCGTACCATCATCCCGCCCCGCAACCTCAGGGCGCGCCCCACGACCGACTTCGCCAAGGAGAACCTCTTCAATGTCCTGGCAAACATCGTCGACTTCGAGGAGCTCGATGTCCTCGACCTCTTCTCCGGCACGGGCTCTATAAGCTACGAGTTCGCCTCGCGCGAGGCGCGCAGCGTGACCTCGGTGGAGATAAACAGTGTGCACCATAACTTCATACGCCAGACGGCACGCGACCTTAAGTTCGAGAACTTCTACGCCGTGAAGGCTAACGTGTTCCTATATCTTAAGAGTTGCGCCAAGCAGTTCGACCTTATATTCTCGGATGCACCGTACGACCTTGAGGGTAGCGCGGAGGTCATCAAGCTCGTCTTCGAGCGCGACCTGCTGCGCGAGGATGGCATCCTGATATTTGAACACTCCAAGGAGTGCGATTTCTCGTCGCATGCAAACTTTTGGCAGACACGTAGTTATGGTAGTGTGCAGTTTTCGTTCTTCAAAAAAGTGTAATTTTTTTGCAAAAAAGTTATCGAAAAATTTGCAGAAATAAAAATTTGTAGTACCTTTGCATCGCAATCGAAAGGAAACAATTAGGTTGTAAGGTTCTAAAAATCTTGGTGCGTTAGTTCAGCTGGTTAGAATACGTGCCTGTCACGCACGGGGTCAGGGGTTCGAGTCCCCTACGCACCGCCAAGTCTTAGACGACAAAGCCACTCATTTGAGTGGCTTTTGTTTTGTCTGTATGCGGCTTAACGAGTGAACTCGTAGCCGCATAATCAAAACAGCCTCGCCAAGCGAGGCTTTGTCGTCTTTGGTGCTGTAGTGTACTGCTCACAAAAGAGGGGTTGAGCCGATAGGGGTTGATTTATTGCTCGGGCTGCGCCCTGCGCTTTTTCTTTTAAGGTATCGGCTCTACGCTTCGCGTTCGAGTCCCCTACGCACCGCCAGAGAGGATGATCGAAAGGTCATCCTTTTTTTGTTTTGTCTGTGGGCAAGTAGTCGATTTCATCGACTTGCGTAGGTTGTGAAGTCTCGTTCTGCGTGCGAGCCCGCAACGAGCCTTCCCATCCTACTGCGCTATGCGCCACTTGCCCACAAATTAAATGTTCTGCCGTTGCATAGTGTACTGCTCACAAAAGAGGGGTTGAGCCGATAGGGGTTGATTTATTGCTCGGGCTGCGCCCTGCGCTTTTTCTTTTAAGGTATCGGCTCTACGCTTCGCGTTCGAGTCCCCTATACTACACTCATTGCTCACTGCTCATTGCTCACTGCTCATTGCTCATTGCTCACTGCTCACTGCTCACTACTCATTGCTCATTGCTCATTGCTCATTGCTCACTGCTCACTACTCACTGCTCATTGCTCACTGCTCATTGCTCACTGCTCATTGCTCACTGCTCACTGCTCACTACTCACT
>JAFTNV010000003.1 GCA_017451685.1 Alistipes sp. | reverse complement strand
CTGACGAAATGCACCGCCAATGCGAGAAAGAGATTGTAACTTACAGAACGAAAAATGACAACACGGCGCGCCGTGTTGTCATTTAGAAAACTTTAATTATTTTTGTGTCAAATTCTGTAACGCTTTTTTAGGACGACATAATATATTACTTCTGTCTATTTACCAAGTGTTCCATGATGATAACCACAACGACACCCATCGCAAAGCCATTACCCACAAGGGGCTCGATGACCTCGGGGACGATGCCGCGGGGCATAAGCTGAAAGAGCATGGCCATCATAAGCGGGAGGCCGATAGTAAGGCCGTCGGCAAACGACTGCACCGAGCGTGTGGAGTGCAGCATCTCGAAGCTCGCGGCAAGCTGCGTACCCATCAGAAAGAGGAGTATAACACCGATAACGGGGTTGGGGATATTCGTCAGCACCCATATAAGGTCGGGCGACAGGGCACACACCGTCAAGAGCAGCGTGGCAGGAATAAGAGCACGGCGCGAGGCACACCCCGTAGAGGCGATGACACCCGGGCTCATGGAGAAGTTAACGGGGCCGAGGACACCCATGCTACCGGCAACGACATTCATCACGCCCGTGAGGCGCACACCACGCTTCAGGCGGCCATCCATGCCCTCGGTCTTAAGCATCGAGCCCAACGACTCGATAGAGCCTATGTCGTTGATGAGCAGCGCCACGAAGCATATAACGAAGGCTACGACCAAGCCCCAGTCGAAGCTAAACGACGAGAGGAACAGCCCTCTGAGCGACATGCTGCTATCAACCACCTCCGGCACATCGAAGAAGATATAGTACGCCACGCTTCCGGCAACCAACGCAATAGGTATAACGAGGCTCTTAGCCACACCGCCGAGCGTGCGGTTGAGCACGACCATCATCGGGCATGCTACGAGCGTAAAGACAAGGCCAAAGAGGTGCTCATCGGCTGTGGCCACTGCGGGGAACACCAAGCCCTTAATCACGGGGCTCAGCGTGAAGGCTATGAGCATGAGTATCACCACGACGATGCGCGGGGTGAAGAGGCGCTGCACATGGCGCATGGCGCCACCAATCGTCAGAAGCGCGACAAGCACTCCTCCGAGGGCGATAGACGAGTATACGGCCTCGCTCTCGGCACCGGCACCGAGCGAGGAGATAACGCCCACAAGAAGCACAGCAGCGGGGCCCACAACCAACGGCATGCGGTGACCCACGACGACCTGCAACAAGCCCGTAATGCCCATAATGGCAAACAACTTCTGAGCGTAGAATAGCTTCTCGCCGGGCGTGCCCGTAGCGACAAATACACTCGTAGCAACAACAGCAACGCCGAGGATAAACCACTGCACGGCGTATAACATCATCTGCCCAAAGGGCAACTTATCGTCTATGTTGTATTTTAGTTTCATCCCTCTCTATGGTTAGCATTAACACTATCGTATGGCGCGTGCCGTGGCAGCAGGCTTATCCGTCGTGATATAGTCGACACCACGACCCAAAGCCCATAGGGCATCCTCGTCGTTGTTTACCGTCCAGATGCCGACCTTCATGTCGAGCTTATGAGCCTCGTCAATCCAGCGGGGAATGCGCTTAAGCACCTCGGTAGAGTAGCTTATGGCCGTGCATCCAAGGCCCTCGGCATACTCGGGTGTGAGGTTGCCACCGAGGTATACGACCTCCGCGTCTGATGACACGAGGCGCGCAAACTCGCCACACACATGCTGGCGCTGCGACATATACGCCACCCTATCCTGAAGCTTGTGTTGCTTGACGGCCGACACAACCTTACGCACAACATCGCTCTCGGTCTGTGGCGTAGCGTGACCCTTGACATCCATAAAGACCCTCAACGCGGAGCTCTCGGCAACGACAGCGAGGAACTCGTCGAGCGTAGGCACAACCTCGCCATTAGCCAAGCGCTTAGAGCGCAACGTGACGAAATCCGTACGCTGGATGTTTAGTCTATCGGGGTCGTCGCGCCTGCCGAGCCAGGGGCCACCAACGACAACAAGCTTGCCATCCGAGGTCATATTAACATCACACGTCACGGCATAGGCACCCGCCTCCACAGCAGCACGGAGCGCCGCGAGGGAGTTCTCCACGCCACCCTTATCGGCATGATAGCCACGGTGGGCAACAATCTCCTGGGCCGTAGCATCGCACATGACGACAACGGCAAGCATCAAAAATATCAGTCTCTTCATATATTGTCTAAAGTATTAATACTCAACCTTATCACTCTTATCCTCCCACTTGCGGAATGCTGCCATCGCCTCGTCGCGCATGAAGTGCTCGCAGTGTATCGAGCGGCGGTCGTAGTCTAAGCGCAGCTGGTCGTAGATGAACGAGTCGTCGAAGTCTATCGCCGCAGCATCGCGTTTGGTGTTGGCGTAGCATATACGCTCGATGCCCGCCCAATAGAGGGCACTGAGGCACATGGGGCACGGCTCGCATGAGCTATATACCGTGCAGCCCGTGAGGTCGAACGTGGCGAGCTCACGGCAAGCATTGCGTATGGCCATGACCTCGGCATGAGCCGTGGGGTCGTTGTTCGGCACCACGCGGTTAGCACCACGCGCCACAACCCTACCATCGCGCACGATGACAGCACCAAAGGGGCCTCCGCCACTATCTATATTCTCTATCGAGAGGTCGATGGCCATCTGCATGAAGCGACGGTCGTCGGCCGAAATATCACTCCTCTCGGGGAGTCCGTTTTGTTTATCTATCACATTCATAATCTTCACACACATCAAAAACCTCGCAAATCGTTACTCCTCCACCGCAAAGATATTACGCGAGGCATCATACACGGGGCTGTCGATAGAGAGGCGATGGAGAACGGAGTGGAATACATGGAAGTGGCCCACGGTCGTAATATCCTCGCGCAGAGGTGCTCCATCCGATGTCCACACAACAAATGGGATGTCTACCTGCTCGCTGGGCGCCATATCCAAGGGCATGCCGTGCATATAGAGGTTATCCTCGCCAAGCGACTCGCCATGATCCGACACATATATCACCGTGGCACGCACATCGTCGCACGCCCTGAGGGCCTCGATAACCGTGTGCACGAGGTAGTCGGTATATAGTATCGTATTGTCGTAGGCATTTATCAGCTCGCCCCTATCCGCCTTCGACACCTCAACGCTATTGCATGCCGGCACGAAGCGACGGAAAGCCTTGGGGTAGCGCTTGTCGTACTCGGGGCCATGGCTCGTGCTCGTATGCAAGACAACAAGTTGCTTCGCGCTCGTCGCACCGCGGACAATGTCGCTCAGGCCACATGCGAGAATCTCGTCGTAGCGGTCGTCAGCCTCGGAGTGCTGCGCCTTGACATCCTGCACCCTCTCGTAGCGCGCCACGTTATGCAGCGTGGGCTCGCCCCAGTTCGATGTGCGCCACACCACATCGACACCCGCACGTGCGAGGTAGTCGGGCAACGCCTCGTAGTACTCCTCAACGCGCTTATGGCTGAGGATGGCCTTGACACCCTCGGTGGTATATGTTGCCGAGGCGCGCGCCCTGAGTGCCGTGACACCATCGGCCGCAAGCAGCGGGTTGGTATCGCGGTCGTAGCCATAGAGCGAGAAGTTAGCGCTACGTGCCGACTCGCCGATGACGAGCACGACGACATCGCGCTCCTCGTCCGTAATCGTAGCATCGGGCAAAAGTATCGGCTCGCGGTTAAGCATCTGCACGTGGTTATACTGGCGTATGCTGTTTACGACATACGACCATGGCAGCACGAGGCTTCCGATGGTCGTGGCGTGGCGGTCAATCCACAGCACGCTATTCATATTCGCGGCACCCACGCCCACAACAGCAACAATCGAGGCGACAACGCTAAGCACAAAGCGGCGCAGCGTGCCGTAGTCCACCTTGCGCAGCACGATATAGAGTGCCGGGAGCACGCCCAGGAGCAGGAAGTAGAGCGTAGCATCGAGGCCCATGTATGCCGAGGCCTCGCTATAGCGCGTATTAAAGACGTTGCCCATCATCTGGCGCGTGAGCAACACCTCGTAGGTGTTGATGAAGTACAGCGACATGGCATTGCCTATCATGAGGATAGCCATAACGACCCTGCCCACCATACGCCCGAGGTATAGGAACAGTGTGGTAACGAGGAAGTTAACCACAACGAGCAGTACAACGAAGCTCGCAACGATAAGCCACGAGGCATCACCTTCGACGACGGCACGCATAAGCGGTGCGTGGAAGGCAACAACCGTAAAGAGGCTCACAACGAGGCTAAACCACGTGATGTTCATCGGGCGACGCAGGCGCTCACGCACGCGCTGCCACATATCTCCTATCGCAATCTTTTCCATCTGACGACAAATCTAAAATAGAGCCACACGACCGCCACCACCAATAACGCGAGGGCGAGGTTGTATAGTATCGTGTAGGTTATGTTTATGGTATGCTTCGCGCGACATCCAGGCATGTCGGCCGTGGCGGCATCGTAGCGAGCAAAGGGGTTTGACATTATGACGACATCGTCTGCCATATAGGCCACGAAGCGCGCGAAGCTATCCTCCGCAGCAAGCCTATAGGCGAGGCTATCCGCCCCTGCGACCATGGCGAGCGTGCGACAATCGCTGCCGTAGATGGCGATGCTATCCGCCCTCTCGGTGAGCGCCATGTATACGGTATCGCCACGAAGGCCTATATCGCGCACCGCGGGTAATGCCCTATTACGCGCATACTTAACCTCCCAGTCGCCATCGCCAAAGTCGGGCACACACATCGCGTAGAAGCATCCCGTGCGCAACGTGTGCATGATGCTCTCCTCGTTAATCGCGGGCATCGCCCAGAAGCTGCATCGCGTGGCTATCCTTCGCGTGTTGTCGGGGAAGTGGAGGTCGTCGTTGAAGAGGCCATAGCAGTAGTGTCCCGCGCTGAGGGCCCAATCCCAGAACTCGTTCTTGATAAGTGTCTTGGCGCTTGTGAGCTCGATGATATTGTAGCCGTCGAGCATGCGTAGGCGCTCGCGCGTGAGTATGGGCGTACGTATCGGGTGGTTTATCTGTAGGAGCACGCCATCCTCGCGGAGCATGTCGAGTTGCCACTGCAACTGCGAGGTCATAAACGGTGCGAGGGCATCGAAGCGGTTTACGCTCTTGCTGCCGATGACGAGCTTATGGAAGTTACGCACGTTGTAGCCATGCTCATATATCCCTGGGCCTATGCCCTCGGGGTGTGGCGTTATCTCGTTGTGGTTGGATATGCCGATGTAGTCGTAGCCAAAGGCATCGTAGCGCTCGAGCACCTCCTCGGGCCAATACTCGCACTCGTTGAGCATGCCCTCCACGCGCGTGTGGGTGTGGATGTTCACCCTGCGCCACGGTGTCGTGGTGTCGAACTCGCGATAGGGGTTATATATGTCGGGGCCACGGAAGGGCTGCGGTGGCCGAAAGTCGTATATCGGGCTTACGCTCGTGCCGAGCAACGCCAGCACAACGAGCAACAATAGTGTCGCCACCACACCTCCCGCAATTCGTAGTACCTTCTTCATAATCTCCATTTACACGCTACAAATATACAAATAAAAATTAGTAGTGAGTAGTGAGTAGTTATGGAATTTTTTTTCAAATGAGTAGTGAGTAGTGTTTGCATCATAATTGCTAAGGCATAGCAGAGATAACCAAAAACTATATGTTATATGCAGACAAATGGTAAAAGCAACGCTTTCAGATTAAGCGTAATGACACTTGCCGTGATGAACATCACGGCGGTTGTTAGTCTTCGTGGCCTGGCTACGGAGGCTGTCTATGGCCCCGCCTCGGCATTCTACTATCTCTTTGCCGCGCTGGTGTTCCTCATCCCCACGGCGATGATTGCTGCCGAGCTTGCAGCGATGTTTAGCAACAAGCAGGGCGGTGTCTTTCGTTGGGTGGGCGAGGCCTTCGGTGCGCGCGCAGGCTTCCTCGCGATATGGCTGCAATGGATACAGTCGACCATCTGGTACCCCACGGTGCTCACCTTTGGCGCCGTGAGCATAGCCTTCATCGGGGGCAACCCCACGGCCGATGAGGCGTTAGCATCGAACCGAATGTTTACGCTCGTCGTGGTATTGGCCATATACTGGATTGCGACAATCATAGCCCTCAAGGGCCTCGGCTGGGTGGGTAAGATAAGCAAGTGGGGAGGCATCGTAGGCACAATCATCCCCGCAGCGCTGCTCATACTCTTAGCGATAGTCTACCTCCTCAAGGGCGGGCACAACAACCTCAACATGCACCAGAGCTTCTTCCCCGACCTCACACACCTGGATAACATAGTCCTCGCCTCGAGCATCTTCCTCTTCTATGCCGGCATGGAGATGATGGGTATCCACGTGATGGAGGTGGACAACCCCAAGCGCAACTACCCGCGTGCCATTATCATAGGCTCGTTGGCTACGGTCCTCATCTTCATCCTCGGCACCTTCTCCTTGGGTATCGTCGTGCCAGCGAAGGATATAAGCCTCACGCAGACACTCCTCATAGGCTTCGACCGCTACTTCAGTTTCCTCGGCGTGCCATGGCTCGGCTCTGTCGTGGCCATAGCCCTCGTCTTCGGCGTCTTGGCATGCGTGCTCACATGGGTATCGGGACCGTCGAAGGGTATCTTTGCCGTAGGTCGCGCGGGCTACCTTCCCCCCTTCTTCCAGAGGCAGAACAAGGCGGGCGTGCAACGTAACATCCTCCTCGTGCAGGGTGTCATCGTCACGCTTCTCGGTCTGCTGTTCGTGGTCATGCCCTCGGTGCAGTCGTTCTACCAGATATTGTCGCAGCTCACCGTGCTGCTATATCTGATAATGTATATGCTCATGTTTGCTGCCGCCATCGCGCTACGCTACAAGCTCAAAGACACCGAGCGCCCCTTCCGCCTCGGCAAGCGTGGCAATGGCCTGATGTGGCTGCTGGGTGGCGTGGGCTTCCTCGGCTCGCTGCTCGCCTTCGTGCTCAGCTTCATCCCGCCCTCGCAGATAGCCATAGGCAGCACTGCCGTGTGGTTTGCGGTGCTCATCGTCGGCGCGATAATATTTGTAGGCATACCGTTTATCATCTACGCCATGCGTAAGCCGTCGTGGAAGGCCACGGATGCCACCTTCGAGCCGTTCCACTGGGAGAAATAGTAGCACGTAGCGATGCCCACCACGGCAATGCCATCAATTAGTTAGCGAAATATTTGGCGGATTAGGAAATTATATTTACCTTTGTACTAAAGGGTTGAGAGAATGCCCGATGTCTAACTATTAAATTTTTACGACTATGAAGAAATTATTCGTATTGATGGCAGCGTGCGCTATGTTCGCAGCATGCAGCAGCCCCGCATCTAAGGCCGTGGACTACATGGAGGATTGCTTCGAGGCCACTAAGGCTGGCGACTACGAGAAGGCCGAGAAACTCACCAAGGAGTACTTAGAGTGGGAGAAGACCCTCACCGACGAGGAGAAGAAGGAGGCTCAGGAGGCTATCGAGAAGTGGGCAGAGGAGAATGCCGACAAGTTCTAATCGTCCGACATCTTACCAAATTATATAATAGATGGCTGACTTTCGGGTCGGCCATCTATTCGTTTATATGTATAACGCCCCTATTCGTCACACGCAGGGCAAGGGCCCCATCATACCAATCGACAATGCCCGCAAGGGTAACCACGCCCTCGGGGAGCATCTGTGCGGCATAGGCGCAATCACCCGCGGTGACAACACGTAGAGTACTGCTCCCATCGCTAAAGTGGCGCACCGTGGTAATCCTATCGCCCGTGAGGGTGTTGACATCCGTCCACGCCACACCGCGCTCCGTGGCACACAGCGCTTCGACATATACGTATCGCAGCATATCGTCGGTCGTAATATCGCGAATATGTCGGTGCAGAGGCTCCACATGGCGTAGCGAGGTGCTATCCACCGCGATGCGACTGTATATGTCCTCCTCGGGGATGTGGGCAACAGAGCCGTCATCGGAGCGTATGCCGAGCACCACCCTGCCATTCGTACGCCCGAGGCTAAGGCCCGAGCAGCGTATGGCGACATTGGAGAATAGCGGCACGCGGGTGTATACATGCGGGGAGTCCACCTCGACGACGACACCGCCCGTATCGTCTGTAACGACAAACGAATTGCTCACCTCGCCAAAGATGTCGTTAGCCACAACATCGCCGCATATTATGTAATCATGCTTGACATCGACCACCGAGGCGGTAGCCATAGAACATAGGTAGGCTATCGACACCTCCGTGCTACGTTGTGGCTCGCGCTCATTGCTGCACGCCACAAGGAGCATGATGCTAACGTACAACGCAATCCTCCGCATAGCGCATCTTTAGTTGGTAGCACTCCGCGCCACCGTCGTACTCACCCCACTGCACGATGCCCGTGATTGTGACCTCATCGTGCGGAACGACCCTATCGGCAAAGGCTGCATAGTCGCGCGTATAGAGCGCAATGCTATCGCCACGCTCATCCTTAAAGAGCGTATACCCCGCCCAGCGAGCATTAGAGAGCGTGCTGTCCCTCTCGTCCACCGACGAGGCAGCAACAAGGCGCAGCGACTCCACACGCACAAGTCGGCCACACATATCCATGTTTAGGTTTGCGAGGGTGACGACCGCGGGCTCCACCTCCGCGACATCCGTGCTACGCACGATGACCCTATCCAACGCCTCGGGCGAGGCTAAGTAATCCACAGCATACCCTCCCGTGCCCCTGCATCCCACCTGCAACACGCCATAGCCGTAGTCGGCATAGCAGCCATCAAGACACAGAGCCACCTTAAGACCCACGGGATATTCGGCCATGAGCCTCGGCATGCCCGCCATGACCTCCACGGCAGCACCCCCGTCCTCGACGATGAGCGTGCGGTAGAAATTTTCGTCTACATCCGACGACACCACCCTGCCCTCGACAATGTAGTCGCCATCGAGCACAATGCCGCCACTGCCTACGACATCGTGCAGGCGTGCTATGGTCATCGTGGGCACAGGCATATCGGGCGTAATACGAGGCTTGTCGGCACTATTATAGCAGCCAACAAGCAACAAAACACCTATTATCGCAACTATCCTACTCATTCTTAACCTCCGCGCGAGGCTCCACCCACGAGTCCTTAAGCCCGAGGAAGTAGAGTATGCCATCGAGGCCCACGGTAGATATAGACTGTCGCGCCGTGGCACGCACCTTGGGCTTAGCGTGGAAGGCGATACCGAGGCCCGCGATGTTGAGCATCGGGAGGTCATTGGCGCCATCACCCACAGCGACAGATTGCTGTATGTCGATATTCTCGAACTGGCACAGTAGGCGCAAGAGCTCGGCCTTACGCGCACCGTCGACAATCTCACCCGTGTAGCGGCCCGTGAGCTTGCCATCCTCGACCTCCAACTCGTTGGCATATACATAGTCGAAGCCAAAGCGACGCTTCAGATAGTTGCCGAAGTATGTGAAGCCACCCGAGAGGATTGCCGTCTTGTAGCCTACGCGCTTAAGTATAGTCATCATGCGGTCTACACCCTCCGTTATGGGGAGGTTTATGGCGATGTCCTCCATGACGCTCACATCGAGGCCCTTCAGTAGCGCCACGCGCTCCTTGAAGCTCTCGCGGAAGTCTATCTCGCCACGCATGGCACGCTCCGTAATGTCGCGCACCTCCTTGCCTACGCCCGCCCTGTCGGCAAGCTCGTCGATAACCTCGGTGGTTATAAGCGTAGAGTCCATATCGAAGCATATCAGACGGCGCGAGCGACGGAATATGCCATCCTTTTGGAACGATATATCGACATCACCCTTGTTGGCAATCTTCATCAACTCGTTCTGTAAGTGTCCCTTGTCCGAGAGGGTGCCACGCACCGAGAACTCGATACTGGTCTTTGGCGCACGCTCATCCTCATCCAAGGGCATACGTCCCGTGAGGCGGTTTATGTCGTCGATGTTAAGCCCCTCGTCGGATATTATGCGTGTGACCTGCGATATATGCTCGGCTGTAATCTTACGCCCCACGAGTGTGAGGATGTAACGGTTCTTACCCTGCCCCGTGACCCAACGACTATACTCCTCCTCGTCGATAGGCGTGAAACGTATTGCGATGTTCATCTCCGATGCTTTGAACAGTAGCTCCTTCATAATCTGCCCCGAGCGCTCGGGCGTAGTCATAAAGAGGATGCCGAGCGTGAGCGACTGGTGAATGTTCGACTGACCGATATCGAGGATAAAGGCATCGTGGCTCGCCAAGATACCCGTTAGCGAGGATGTAAGCCCGGGCTTATCCTCACCCGAGATGTTTATCTGTATGATTTCAATCTGCTTGTTCGTCATACGCATTGCACTTTTAATCAATAACTATCCACAAATATACACATTTTTACAAAAAATAGTTATCTTTGTAGCGTTAAATTTTTAAGACAATATTATTTTATCGTTGCAACATCTAACGAACACTATTGAAAACTATGGAGTTGAAGGATATTTTGGCGATTTCGGGACAGCCCGGCCTGTATAAGTATGTGGCGCAGTCTATGCGTGGCGTTATCGTGGAGTCACTGCTCGACGGCAAGCGCATGAACGCCTCGGCAACATCGCGCGTGAGTGCCCTGACGGAGATTTCGATGTTCACCGAGGGCGAGGATATAGCCCTTGCGGATGTGTTTACCAACATCTGGAACTACACCGAGGGTAAGGAGGCTATCTCGCACAAGGAGTCGGCCGAGAAGATCGTGGAGGAGTTTGCGAAGGTGCTCCCCGAGTACGACCGCGACCGCGTACACGTATCGGACATGAAGAAGTGCTTCGCGTGGTACAACATCCTCGTGAAGGCGGGCTTCACGGAGTTTAAGCTCCCCACCGAGGGCGAGGAGTAGACGCGATAGCGCATCATATTATTAACACGATTGAGGCTGACTAAATTTTAGTCGGCCTCAAGTCGTTTTTATAAAGTAATCTTGATGGCGCTTTGATACAAACTACAATCATATTTCTATTATCTCTATTGTCCTTGTCGTACCTAATTTTCCCCTCCCCTCAAAAAAAAACTCAAAAAAACCTTTGGTTTATAACGTAAACTTGTTTATATTTGCATCGTAAAACATAAAACCGAACGACAATGGAGGATAAAATTAAGAGTTTACCGGCCAAGGCGCAGTTACAGCGCAGGGCGTTGCGCATCGTGCTTCTGAGCGCCATAATGCTAATCATCAACCACCAGTTTACGCCCGGGCAGAATTGGGGCGTATGGGCAACGGTAGCGTTATGCGCCTCGTTTCTATTCGACCTTATTGACTACGTCATCATCAAGCGTAACACCAAAGAGGAGGAGTAGCCATGAACGAAGAGAAGCACCTTGACGAGCATCGCAGCATCGAGATAATATCGCGCATGATAGCCGACACCTCGGCACATATTGACAGCGAGAGTGGCAAATATTTTCTACTATGGGGCTACACCACCGTCCTTGTGTCGCTCTTCGAGTATGTGGCGCAGGTGTCACACCTCGCCATACCGCTATGTCTATGGGCGTGGTTTCTTATCCCCGCAGTAGGCGGCATAGGCACGCTCATACTCAGTCGTCGCGCCACGGCAACACGCCCCAAGTCGTACCTCGACCGCAGCGTGAATGCCGTATGGATGGTCTTTGGGCTTTCGTTCGGCATGGCATTTATCGCAGCGATAGTATATGGCGCAAGCATCCTCTATCTCACCGCATTGCTTATGGGCATGGCCACAGTAATCACGGGCAAGATATGTCGCCATAAGGTGCTCACCATCGCGGGCAAGGCTGGCATCGTGCTCTCGCTCCTTATCCCCGCGGGGCACCTTCTGCTACGCAAGTATGGCGCAGCACTGCTAAGTAGCGGTATTGAGCCCGTAGAGGCGATACTTTACGTAGAAATTCTTATCTTTGCGCTGATATTCGTAGTCATGATGGTCATCCCGGGCCACATACTATACAACCGCTCAAAACGTGTAAAGAATGCTTAAACCGCTCAACCCGCTGTTACACTCCGAGCTACGCTTGGCCATCATCTCGATACTCATAGGTGTCGAGGAGGCAGACTTCGTGTACATACGCACCGAGACGGGCGCGACGGCGGGCAACCTCAGCGTGCAGATAGACAAGCTACAAAAGGCTGGGTATATATCTGTAGATAAGGGTTTTCGTGGCAAGATGCCACGAACCGTATGTCGCATAACCGACAGCGGACGCGAGGCCTTTACAGAATATGTCGACACGCTCAGGGAGTACCTCAAGATGTAGCGCTAACGCAGTCTATATTTATGGAAGTGAGGTGTCACCGACATCACAAAGAATATCAGCGCGAGGAGCACAAGCACAGCACCGAAGATATAGCAATACGAATAGCCATACTCGGCGATATATCCGCCGAGAAGCATACCGCCACCAATGCCCACATCCCATCCCGTGAGGTAGGTGGCGTTTGCCGTTGCACGGCGCGAGTTGGGCGCGAGGTTGATAAACAAGGTGTTATATGCGGGGAACATCGTGCCATAGCCGTAGCCAAAGAGGAATGCCGTCACGAAGTATACGACGTATGCCAACGTAACGCTGTACGCCCCTGCTGTGGCTAACGATGCCTCACCCAGAGCACCGAGAAAGGCGATACATATACCAAGGCGTATCGTCTCGGTGATATACCCACGGTCTACCTGCTTGCCCGAGTGTAGTCGCGAGGCGATGAGTCCCGCAGCCATGACGGTGAAGAAGAGGCCCGCGTTGTGCGTTATACCCACCGACTTGGCATATAGCGCCATATAACTCGTTGTCATGCCATAGGGTATGGCAAGGAGCATAAAGGCTATACATGCACGAATGCCCTCCTTCATAAAGAAACGGTCGGCCGAGAGCTTGAACTCCACCCTCTCTTTAAGCTCGCGCCGCGGAGCACGCACCAGAGCGCCGAGGATAAGACCCACGGTGCCCGTGAGGAGCGATGTGAGGAAGAGGAGCGTGTAGTTTCCCGAGGCGGTAATGAACAATCCGGCCATAGGGCCAAAGGCCATGGCGAGATTATTCGTAACGCCGTAATATCCAAGACCTTCTCCACGGCGCGACGAGGGCATGACATCTATCACGAGGGTATTTCCCGCGGTGGTAAGCATACCAAAACTAAAGCCGTGAAATACGCGCAGGAGGATAAAGAGCGCGAGGGTCTGCGTGATGAAGAAGTAGCCGAGGAACGAGGCGACGAAGATGGCGTAGGAGATGATATATACGCTCTTTCGTGGCAGCGTGTCTGCGACAAATCCCGCCATGGGTCTTACGCTCAACACCGCGACGACATAGCACGACAACACCACACCCACCATCGCCTGACCTATGCCGAAGGTATCTTTGAGATATAGCGGCAGCGTAGGCACAAGGATGAAGAACGAGAACGACATCATAAATGCCGCAATGCAGACGAAGATATAGTCGCGCGTAAATAGTCTATCTTTAACCTCTGTGCTCATCATGTATTAAAGCCTATAAGGCCACAAATCCAACACAAAATTAGTAAAAAAACGCTCTCGGTGTTTCGTCTACTGCAAGAATTATTCTAAAGCGACGTATTATAATACGGTATAATCTCGGGCGGGTATTGTTGTTTGTCGAATTATGATTAATTTTGTAAATATAAACACATGAATAATTAAACATGGGAGAAGTAGCTATTAACCCTAAAATTAGTAAGGGGCATTCTATCCTATATAGTTTCTGTAACAGCATTAGGGTTTGCCGAATATTTTGGGTTACAGACTCTATTTTGGATGACATTGATTATGTCAATATTTACATCTATTGTAATGATTATTACACTTGCCGTGTACACGTTTGACTATTGTCGCAAATTATGCACAAAGCCTAATAAATAGGTGTAAAATATAGTTTAGACATAAGGCTACTACCGACTGGTCATGATAACCTTATCATGAGCCGCACATATTACGATAACCACCTAATAACCAGCATCAATGATGACGCGGGTATACTTTTATATACCCGCGCTTCACAGGAGTCTGCTACCCCAAAAACTCCGTCCCCCCCTGCTCTTGCGGGTATACTTTTATATACCCGCAAGAACGGGGGGGGGCGTGAGCAGTAGGGAGGGCGGGGGCAAAAAAAGAGGGGATGACTAAAAAGTAAATTATTCATCCCCGTTTTGTCATGGTGGCAAAGACAACAGAGACCACAAAGACAACAGAGACAACAACGAGGTCGGGCATCGAGAGTGCTGCTGTCCGCATGGTCGTTGTTGTCGTTGTTGTCCCTGTTGTCCCTGTTGTCCCTGTTGTCCCTGTTGTCCCTGTTGTCCCTGCTCTCGCTATAGTCACTGTTGAAGATCCTTCGACTACGCTAACGCTCCGCTCAGGATGACAAAAAGTCCATCGTAACCCATCGAAACCCATTAAAAAATTGAGCCTGTCTAACAAGTTTTTTGTTAGGCAGGTTTTTGTATATATATATAAAGTTGCTATCTTTGTATTGCGAGCTGTTCAGCTCAACTGGAATTGAAAGAATAACATAATATTTTTCGTAAACAGCCGGGACCACACG
>JAFTNV010000021.1 GCA_017451685.1 Alistipes sp. | reverse complement strand
TCGACGTAAATGAGCATTTTGAGGGCGAGCACATTTGTTGTCAGAATGGTGCAGATACAACGCTCGGCGAATTTCGAGGCGATGGGCTGTACTTAGGCGTACTGCCCATTGACGAGATAATTCGTTAGCGGAAGTAGATGCACCATTATCACAACAAAGAACGACAAAATACACTTTTATTCACTCTCATATTTTGTAGTTACTATTACTTAGCCTTACCGTGCTCCAGTGCTTTTATACGCGCAACCTCAGCCTTGGCGCTCGCCACGGCCGCCTGTTTCTCAGCATCTACGGCCTTGACCTTAGACTTTGCAGCCGATATCTCCTGCTTTGTGCGCGTAGCCTCCTGCTTGTAGTAAAGGGTAGCGTTGTCCACCTCGGCCTGTGCCTCCTTTATGCGGCGCTTGCACTCCTCGGCAATAAGCTGATACTCCTGCTTCTCTTTGTTTAGCTCCTCGCGTGCACGCTCCAAGCGATCCTTCGCAGCATCCGTGATGCGACGCTCCTCGTTGCGCGCCTCGTCGAGCGCCAACTTTCGGTCGGCAACAGCCCTGTCATACTCGATATGCGCCTCGGCCAATGTCTTTTCGGGGTGCTGCGCTGAGAGTGTAGATACCGCAGCCATAAAGGCCACAACAAATAATAGTCTCTTCATAACCTATACTGTTTTTGTTATACGTTTCTGCGCTATGCTTTTACAAATATAGGCATTATAATCGAAATATCCAAAAAGGGGCACAATAAATAGATTACAATCGTTGTCGGAGAGATGCTAATGTGGTGCTGATACGAAAAATCCCGGATAGGACATACTTGACGCATTTCCTATTCGGGATTTTGACTGAAGCGTTGCTAATGCGCCGCTATCACAACAAATTATCGGGGGAATTCAACGATTAGTGCTGTCATCGGTGCTACGCGCTTTCCGTGCATCTCAACCTCCTCACCGGTGATTACATCGCGACCCGTGCCGAGGCCGGCAGAGAGCTCAGAATAACGCTCCCAAGGGATGGTGCGCTCCTGCTCGGTATTGTTGACATATACAAAGACAACATCCGTATCGTTATAGCGGAAGTAGGCGTAGGTGTTATCGCGGTCGATGAAGTGGAGGGTCTTGCCCGTATGTATCACCTCCTTAGTCTTACGCCAGTTAAAGAGCTTGTGGGTATAGTCGAAGACATCCTTCTCCACACCCTCGTGCTGGCTACGGTCGAAGAGGTTCTTCTTGTCGCCCTCCCAGCCGCCGGGGAAGTCCACGCGGAGCGTAGGATGACCCTTCGAGCGATCCGTAGAGCGGAACATGAGCTCGTCGCCATACAACATCTGTGGCATGCCGCGGAGCGTGGCAAGGAGTGCCGTGACAATCTTCATGCGACGGTGGTCGCCATCGCACACATCGCCCACACGGTCGGTGTCGTGGTTGCCGGCCATAATCATCATATTGCTGAGGTCGTGATATACGAAGTCGTGCGACAACACATCGTATACACGTGTCATGCCCATGCCCCAGCCACCGCGCGTGTCGTACTCCGTCATCGCAGCACGTATGGCATCATGCAACGGGAAGTCCATGATAGACTTAAGGTTAGAGTCGAAGCCATCCTTATTGGCGTTGCCACCCTGCCAGTATGCCAACTGCGGAATAGACGACGTCCACACCTCACCAACAATATTGAAGTTGGGGTACTCATCCATGACAGCCTTGCACCACTTGCTCATGGGCATCTTCTCGTTATAGGGGTATGTATCGACGCGGAAGCCATCGAGGTCGGCATACTCAATCCACCATACAGCCCACTGCTTGAAGTAGTTGAGCAGGAACTCGTTATCGAGGTTCATGTCGGCCATCGAGCGGTCAAACCAGCCACTCTCCATCTGGTACAAGTCCGACTTCGAGGCGTTGAAGTCCATGTTTGTCGAGAATGTCCAGTTCGACTGCGTGTAGCTATCCCACTGGTGCACCCAGTCGGCAAAGGGCAGGTCGGCATACCACCAATGCGATGTAGAGCTATGATTGGGGACGATGTCCATGATGACCTTGAGGTCGCGCTTATGACACTCGTCAACATACGTTTTGAAGAGCTCGTTAGTACCGTAGCGCGGGTCGATGAGATAGTAGTTGCTGCACGAGTAGCCGTGGTACGAGGCACCATTCTCGTCGTCCAACAGTAGCGGTGTAGACCAGATGGCCGTAACACCGAGGTCAGCGATATAGTCGAGGTGGTCGATCATACCCTGCAGGTCACCACCATGGCGACGGCCCGGGTTGCTACGCTCGGCCTTCTCCGCGGTGTCGTCGGTAGAGTCGTTCGAGGGGTCGCCATTAGCAAAGCGGTCTGGCATGATGAGGTATACGAAGTCGGCCGTAGTGAAGCTTGCGCGCTCGCGAGAGCCTGCGCGACGCTCAGCGATGGTATACGTATAGTCGTACTTACGCTTGCCGAGGGTGAAGCGCAGCGTATAGTCGCCCGCCTTGGCATCGTCGCTGATGGCCACATCGACAAAGAGGTAGTTGGGGCTCTCGGCCTTATTCACGCTCTTAACCTCGACACCCTGACCCGCAGGCAGAATCTCGACATCGTAGTCAGCGACACCCTGGGCGTTAATCATCAGCTGCAAGGGTGTGTTCATGCCTACCCACCACGACAGCGGCTCGACATGTTTTACTTCAAACTTAGGTTTCGCTGCCGAGGCCGAGGCCACAGCTGCAAGAAGCATTACGAGGGTTAATACTCTTTTCATAGAGGCAATATTATTATTTTACTAAAATACGGTAGCGCCACGGTGTCATGTCACACTCCACATGCTCGTCGAGGATGAAACGCTCACCCGTCATAGCATCGCGGTACGCTCCGGCATATATTCCTGTGCGAAAGTCGGCATGTATGGTGTATGGCGAGAGGTTCATGATGGCAACAACACGGCTGCCCTCAACCTCGCGCACGAAGGTCATCATACAATCCTTCGCGTTATTCTCTATATCTATCATCTCGCCACCGCGCTCACCCGAGCATAGCGCACGCTCGGAGTGCTTAAGTGCCGTGAGGCGACGGTAGAGCTCCGTCGTGCGGTTCTCGCGGTACGCCTCCGCGGGGATGGCGTCGCGCTCGAAAAACTCAAACGAGTGGTCGTAGCCCACCTCCTGACCCGTATATATGAGCGGCATCGTTGAGGGCATTAGGAAGGTCATCGCCGTCATCACCTCCAGCGCCGCTCCAAAGCGCGACTGCTCCGAGCCACTCCACGAGTTCTCGTCGTGGTTCGACGTGAAGCTCATGCGCATAGCCTCGCGCGGGTATTTCGCCCTCTCGGCATGTATGGCATTGCGCATATCCCACACGCGACGTGCGCCCTTGGCTATGTCGCACATGATGTGGTGGATATTCCACTGATAGCTCATATTGAAGGCCCCGTCGAAGAGGTTATCCTCCTCGGCCTCGGCAAGCATGAAGATGTCGGGCTTGATGGCGTGCAACGTGGCTGCCGCCTCCTGCCAGAACTCTATGGGGACAAGCATCGCCATGTCGGCACGGAAGCCGTCGACCTCGAACTCCTCGACCCAGTAGCGCATAGCCTCAATCTCGCCACGCCACACGTCGTGGTTGGCGTAGTTCAGCTTCGCGGTGTCGGTCCAATCCCAGGGCACCTTAGCTACACCCTGCTCGTCGCGCTCATACCACTCTGCGGGACGCTCCGTAATCCATCGTGCATCGCGTGCCGTATGGTTGGCTACCCAGTCCAAGAGCACCTTCATGCCGAGCGAGTGCGCCACAGAGATAAAGGCCTTCAAGTCCTCCTCGGTGCCGAACTCCTCGTTCACAGCCTTATAGTCACGTATGGAGTAGTACGATCCGAGCGTACCCTTGCGCCCCTCGATGCCGATGGGATATATGGGCATCAGCCAGATGGCATCTACGCCTATGGAGCGTAAGAAAGGCAGGCGCTCCGTGGCTGCATTGAACGTGCCCGCGGGCGTAAACTGCCTTATGTTAAGCTCATAGAGCACTGCCGAGTAGCTCCACTCGGGATTTTTGTACGTCATAGGTCAAGAGTAAAAAACGAGAGGAAAAAGAGAGGGTACACCCGTAAATATAGGCGTACCCAATTTTTCCACTATTTAGAGAGAAGCATATAACCCCACGCGCCAAGCTCAACAACATCACCCGCAGCGAAGGTCTTAGTCTGACCGCAGAGGCAGTTGTACTCGCCGGCCTCAGCCTCCGTGAGCGTCACGCTCGCGGGCTCTGCCGAGAAGTTGAAGAGGCACAATACGGTGTTCTCCTCGTTAGCACGTGTGAAGGCAAGAACGCTCTCGGGAGCACCCTCGACATACTGCATAGGTGCTACGTTTGCGCCCGCAGCCAATGCCGAGTTATTGTGACGGAAGGCGCAGAGACCCTTGTAGAAGTCGCGGTACTCCTTGCCATACTCCGTGTCTACGAGCTCTACAACAGAGTCCTTCTCGAAGAAGGCGAGGCGACGGTTAAGACCTATCTCCTGACCTGTGTAGATGAGTGGCTGGCTCTTGGGCAATACGAAGGTGAGGGCTGCGAAGGTCTTGTGAGCATCGCCCATGCGCTCAAACTCCGTACCCGCCCACGAGTTCTCGTCGTGGTTCGAGGTAAACATAAGGCGCATAGCGGGTGCAGGATACTTCTCGTCGTCGCGTGCGAGGTACTCCTTAAGGTCGGCAACGGTCTTGGCATCGGTCTTGATGGTGCCATCGCCCGCTACGTTCTTAGTCTCGCTGCCACCCTTAGCCATGGCGTTGAAGATGTGGTGGAGCTCCCAGGCATACGTAGCCTCGAAGCCACTCTCGTGCAACCATGTCTCTTCGCCCTCGGCCAAGAGATATACATCGGGATTGATGGCGCGCACCTCCTCCCAGGCCTGTGCCCAGAAGTCACCCGGAACATTCATCGCCACATCGCAGCGGTAGCCGTCAACACCCTTCTCAACCCAGAACTTGAGGGCGTCGAGCATCGCAGCGCGCATATCCTCATTCTTATAATTTAGCTTCGCAATATCTGTCCAGTCGTACTCAACGATAGGAAGACCCGTAGCCTCGTCCATGACATACCAGTCGGTCTTACCCTCCTTCCACCAGTCGGCATCGCGCGAGGTGTGGTTAGCAACCCAGTCGAGGATGACCTTCAAGCCAAGGTCGTGAGCCGTAGCGAGGAAGCTGTCGAAGTCCTCCATCGTACCGAACTCGGGGTTAATCTCCTTATAGTCGATAATCGAGTAGTACGAGCCGAGCGAGCCCTTGCGGCCATCAACACCGATGGGGCTTACGGGCATGAGCCATACGATGTCTACGCCCATCTCCTTCAACTCCGGGAGATACTTCTCCGCAGCAGCGAAGGTACCCTCCTCCGTAGCCTGACGGATGTTCATCTCGTATACCACCGAGTTGAACTTATCGAACTCGCGGTTCTCTACTTTCTCGTTGCAGTTGCAGCAACCTACAAGCGTAGCGACAGCTACGACAAGTGCCAAAAATCTCTTCATAATTGTATAGGTTATATTATTTGTTTACAATCACATAGCCGTATGCAGGCACGGTCACGCTTATGCGGCCCTCGCCCAGACACTCGGCCTTGGCACCCTCGGTAGCAACAGCCACCTCGAGGTCGCCACACTTCGCAAACGTAGGAAGCTCAACCTCGATGTTCTTAGCCTCGCCACGCACGTTGATGCCTACCAGCGCCCACTCGCCCATGTAGTGGCGCAAGAACACCCATGCCTCATCGTCGACGTACAACGTGCGGTAGTCGCCATACATCAACGGCATCGAAGCGCGACGCTCGGCAATGAGGGCCTTCGTCTGAGCATACTCCTTCGTCTGGTAGTCGTTATAGCCATCGAAGCGCATCATGTCGCGGTTGTCGGGGTCATTCGCTCCCGGCACACCGAACTCGTCACCCTGATATATGCAGGGCACGCCCGGCACGGTGGTGATGATGGCCTTCAAGAGCTGCAAGCCGGCATGTCCCTTGTCCATGTCGCCCACACCCACCTCGCGGTGCCAGCCCTCGGCCTTATCGTCGGGACACCAGAGCGACATGTCGCCACCGGCCAACGAGATGAAGCGTGGCTTGTCGTGGTTACCCGTGATGTTACCCATCGTGTGGTGCGAGCCGTAGGCCGCCTCCGACTCCTCGACAGTCGAGGCTATGGTGCGCATCGAGCGACCCTCGTCGACGATGACGTCGCGCGAGTTGTGGTAGAGGTTGAAGTCGAACTGCGAGTCTATCATGCCCGACTTAACATACGAGCCTATAAGCTCAACATCGCCATAAGTCTCACCTATCTGCCAGAGGTTACGCTCGGGCATCGACGACTTCATCTTGTGTGTGAGCATACGCCAGTAGTTCAACGGAATATGCTTGCACGCATCGTGGCGGTAGCCGTCGAAGTCGAAGTTACGCACCCAGTATAGCGCCGTGTCGGTCATGGGGTCGCACACCTCCTCGCGGCGTGTGTCGAGCGTGGGGATATGCTCGTCAAACCATGTCGTAAGGCGTGTCTCACCATCCCACTGGCCTATGTTCTTGCGGCCGTCGGGGAGGTAGAGGTCTGTTGTCCAGTCGGGGTGCTCCTGAAGCACGGGAGAGTTGATATGTAGGTGGTTAGCCACATAGTCGAGGATGACATTCATATTCTCGCCGTGTGCCGTCGCGAGCATCGTGCGAAGCTCCTCGTCGGTGCCGAAGCGGAAGTCTACCTTTGTATTATATATAGGCCAGTAGCCGTGATAGCCCGAGAACTTGGTGTCGGGATTCACGTTCTGACCCCACGCATCCTCGGGGTTCTGCGTGATGGGCGATATCCATATCGTCGTGATGCCAAGGTCGGTGAAGAAGCCATCCTCAATCTTCTGGGTGATGCCCACGATGTCGCCACCCTGATAATCGACCTTATCCAACACCTCGGGAGAGTTAATCTTCCAGTCGTTCGCCGTTGTACCATTGTTGAAGCGGTCTACCATCAACGAATAGAGCACCTGCGACTGGTGGTCGCCACGGCGTATGTCCTTGGCGTCGGTGACAACCACGCCACGCTCCAACGGGAGGAGCACATCGTTGAATCGTCCCGCCTCCGATGCTGCGAAGATGCGCACGGCCGAGCGGTCGAAGCTCTCGGCGCACTCGGGGATGGCAACGCTCAACGTGTTACCCTCCACCACGACATTGTCGATGGGGTTATTCTGCCAGAGGGCCACAGCCTCCACGATGGGCGCTGTTGCCTCCACCACGATGCGGCCATCGTCGACCTTCGTGGTAGACATATAGCTGCCTGCGGTGTCGCGCTTGCCACCAAGCACAACGACGGCCAAGGGCTCGCCCTCGTGCCATACGTCGATGGTAGATACCAACACCTCGGCATCTGTTGCGATGTCGAATGTAGACCAGTCGTCGGCTGTTGCTGTGAGCTTAAGACGCTCGTCCGAGGTTGTAAGCTCGTCAGCACCCACCCACTGGGGATAGTAGTCCGTAAGGTAGTGCGATGTAGTTCCCGTCTTGATTGTCATGGGCACTACGGGGGCGTTGTTGCCGAGGGCAAACTCGCCATCTGCCGCAGACTTATCCATGATGCAGTGTACGGCAAGGAGCGACACCACAACGGCGCAAGCCACAAAAAGGATAGATTTGATTCTCATATTAGTAGTGTTTTAGTTCTTTCGCGTTGGTGCCAAGCGCTCCTCGGTGTCCACGACGGCTTGGCTTAGGGGTCGAGGGGCCGTTCAAAGCCCCACGACCAAAATTTACCGCTAATAGCAAGTAGGTGAATAAAAAGATGTAGTTTTAGGCATGCGAAGCGCGAGAAACCGCAGTTTACTTGTCGTAAATGAGGATTTTGAGCGCAAGCATAACGACAAAATACACTTTTTATTAAGCTACTACTAATTAGTTCTTCGTAAGAGTGAAGGTGCTAGCCTCCTCGGTAATAGTCAACGTGATAGTGTAGGTACCAGCCTCCTCTACAACGATATTGCTACCATTGAATGTAGCGGGGAAGGGGGTACCGTCTGTAGGAATAACTGTGAGGCCCTCGTCCTCGGGAGTCTCCTCACCCTCAGTAGTGTCACCCTCAGTAGTGTCACCCTCAGTAGTGTCACCCTCAGTAGTGTCACCCTCAGTAGGAGCGTCGTCACCCTCAGCAAATGTTGCAGCCTCAGCAGCAGCCATCTTTACACCGTAGCTAATATCCCAACCTGCATCGGCACGTACCTTGAAATGGCCATTCTCACCATCGATAGCAGTAACCTCAAATGTAGCGGTGGCAGTGTTACCCTCAACGGTCATAGCGACATCAGCACTCCAACTGTTGAATGCACCGATAACGCCCCAAGAGTGACCCTCCAAGCTCTTAGGCTCCTCAACAACGGGCTTCTCAGGCTCGTCAAACTCTACACCGTCAATAGTAGCGCTCCACTTACCGTCTTCCTCGGGATGCTCAATAACAGCAACCTTAACGCCGTCTGCAACAGGAAGGTGAATGTCGATAGTCTGAGCACCACCGTCAACACCCTCGTTAAGGATAAAGCCAATAGTAGTACCAACAGTCTCCTTAGGACAGTTCCAGATGTAGTACTTTACACCGTCAATCTCCTCAGTCTCAGTAAGAGCCTCACCGGGCCAAGTGCCACCAGTGTAGTTAATAGAGTTGTCATCAAGGTTCCATGCCCAAACACTGCAAGTTTCCCAACCAGCAGCTGTAACATCACAGTAAACCGTTACGAACTCCTGAACGATAATACCGCCCTGACCATCATTGTTGTTGCCATTGCCCTTGTTCTCCTCTGCAGACTCACAAGCTGCCAACATAGCAACTGCAGCTAAAGAAGCTGCCAAAAACTTAACAAGTTTCATAATAATTTAGTTTTTAGAAAGTTAATAAAATGGTTAATAAATGGATTGTTGATAAATACTAATATCCAATAGGATTCTGCAAATTCGTGTTAGCCTTAATCTGTGAAGGCGGAATAGCATATAGCTTCTTGTACTCGGGGAACTCTGCGCCTGTAGAGGCATTGCCACCCTTGAAAGGCCACAAGTAGCTACCCTGCCAGTATGAATCATAACGGATAAGGTCGGTACGACGGTGACCCTCCCAGAGAAGCTCACGGGCACGCTCCGCGCGGAACAACTTCATAGCCTCGTCATCCCATGCTCCAGGAACGGTGATAGCCTCAACACCAGTACGTACGGCCAACTCATTCATCTTAGGCTGTGCCGTAGCACCCTGGCCCAAACGGCAGCATGCCTCAGCGTAGATAAGGTGAATCTCGCCCAAACGAATCAACGGATAGTCAATGTTCGTTGACTTATCAGGTGAACCAGTACGCTCCCAGAACTCCAAGCCGGTCTCATTATGCGGGATGTTGTTATACTTCCAACAGCCCCAACCCTGAGCAAATGAGTTTGCAAGAGTTGAGAAGCTACCAGCAGTACGACGTGCTGTAAGGAGTACATTCGCAGCACGCTGATCCTTAATTGTGAAGCTACCATTCTCTCCCCATGTTACATTCTCGGGATTGAAATGATCCTTGACAAACTTCTCATGGATATGCAAGCCCAACCATCCATTACCTATACCCAAACGTGATACCTGCTTATAGATAGTGTCTGTCTTAATAACAGCACTGTCACCTCGCTCTCTCCAATCATAGATAACTCTATCACCCTCCTCGGGTTTGAAGTGCTTAGGTCTAGTATAAGCAACCGTATCAATCTTTATTTCATGAATATCATTTGTAGTGCCCAGAAGCTCTTTTGAGTCGGCCGCACCACAAGTGAGGAAGGTACCACCACCCCACGACTGTGCCTTATCGCCATCATAATATGCAGCAAAAAGGAACTCGTTGTAAGCATTGGGGTTCTCACCGTTATCGCCACGGAAAAGATGCTCATAGTTAGAGCTGAGCTGGTATGTGTTCAAAGCGTAGATCTTCTCACAAGTCTGCTTACACTCTGTCCATGCGGGAGTCCCGGTGTAAACCTCCGCATTGAGATATACACGAGCCAAAAGACCTAATACAGAGCCCTTATCGGCACGAGGACGGTTAGAGGCAGCACTCGGCATTGCTGAATCCTCTCCAGCCAACTCCTCAAGCTCAGATACGATAAATTCGTATACCTCTTTTCGTGGTTTCTGATTCGGAAGAACATCACCAACGGGAGAATCCTCCGTTGTGAAGGGCACATTACCGAATATATCCATCGCCATCCAATAGAAGTAAGCACGCAAGAATCGAGCCTCAGCACGGAAGCCTTGAATCTCAGCCTTAAGTTCTGCATCTACACCACGAGCCTCAAGACGCTCGGGGGCAGTCTGACGAAGATACTCATTTACGTATGATACGCCCTGGAGTGTACGAACAAACACTGCATAGACCATATCATTCTCCGAGTCATCATAAGTATTCTGGTTGATAGCCTCTGCCCAAGCATCACCCCAAGCACACTTAACCTCATCCGTAGATACCTCCTGGCAGCTCCAGAACGAACGGATAAGCTCCGATGCTCCCGCATCACTCAGCAACAAGTCCTTAGTATCGTTGGTGGTAAAGTTAAAGTAGAGTCGCGCAAGACCCTGAACATAAGAGTCACGACTTTTACCGTATGCCGTCTCAGAAGTCGAATCCCATGGGTTCATCGGCATGGTCTCGAGATCCTGAACACACGACATCGTGGTCAAAAGCGCTCCTACAACTGCAACAAGAATATATTTTGTTGTTTTCATTGTTATTGCGATTTAATTGATTAGAAATTAAGGTTAAGACGCAATGAGTAGATGCGAGGACGAGGCCAAATTGTGCCATCGATACCCTCAACACCTGAAATCTCAGGGTCTACACCGCTATACTTCGTGATAACAAACACGTTCTGAACACCCGCAGCAATACGCAAGTCAAGGTCGGTAGTACCAAGATCCTCGAACGTATAACCAAGGTTGATGTCATCCAAACGGAAGAATGATGCATCCTCCAAGAAGAGGTCAGAACAGCTCTGCTGCTTAGTATTAGAAGTGTTCAACCAGCCTGTACGAAGAACTGTTGATGCAAAGTTAGACAAGCCACCACGAGTATCAACACGAGCAACAGAGTTCTGAGCATAGAATGCATTGAATGCGTAGTTGCCAACAGAGCCGTGACCGTTGAAGCCGAAGTCCCAATTCTTGTAGCTAAGCTTAAGGTTTACACCAAAGAAGAAGTCAGGAGAGGGGCTCTTCTCAGTAATATAACGGTCGCCCTCATCTGTCTTACCGTTATTGTTAAGATCCCACAAACCATTCTGGATAGGCTTACCATTAGCATCATAGCCCTGCTTGAAGGTAACAAATGTATACGGAGAGTAGCCCGTCTTGTGAACCTGAAGCGCAAGACCACCGGTACCGATAGCCAATGTATTCAACCACTCCTCATTGGTAGTATTGTTAAGTTTCGTAAACTTAGTATCCTGGAACGTACCATTGATGCCAAAGCGCAAGCTCCAATCAGCCGTACGTACGGGGTTGAAGTCCAATGAGAACTCAACACCCTGGTTACGGATAGAACCTACGTTTGTAAGGAGGTTCGTACCGAAGTTTGCACCCATAGGTATAGTCACCCAGTTAAGAAGGTCATGTGTATCACGACGGTATACATCGATGCTACCATTGATAAGACCATCCAAGAAACCGAAGTCTACACCAACATTGTAGGTTGTAGTCGTCTCCCACTTGATATTGGGGTCATAGGCGGTAGGCGAAAGCATGTGAGAAAGACCATCGCTACCCATGTTTGCCATGTGTGAGAGGTCATTCTCAGAGAGTGAATAACGAGCAAGGTACATGTAGTTACCAATCTCCTGCTGACCGGTCTGACCGTAGCTCAAACGAAGCTTCAATGCCGATACGGCATCTACATCCTCCAAGAACGACTCGCTCTTAGCATTCCATGCAAAGGCTGCTGAGGGGAAGTAACCCCAACGGTTGCCCTGAGCAAACTTCGAAGAACCATCTGCACGGAGTGAGAAGGTGAACAAGTAGCGTGAGTCGAACGAATAGTTGATACGACCGAAGAACGATACAAGATAGCTCTCCTCCTGGCTCAATGCACCTGTACTCTTCTCATACTGCTTGTGTGTATCGTTATAGTACGTAATATCGCGGTCACCACCATAGAAGTGCTGCCATGAGTAACCCAACGTAGCATCGAGGGTGTGCTTACCCCATGTCTCGTTGTAGTTTCCATAGAAGTCAAGTAGGTGGTTACGGCGGAGCCACATCTTCTTGGTGTACTTACCGACACCCATAGCATCCGAATCCTTATATGCCTGAACAGAACCAGGATTTACACCATCATACTCGTTTGTCTTCGACCAGTCCATACCAAGATTAAGATTGAAGCGCAAAGCCTCCAAACCATGAACCTTATAGTCGACAGCAATATTACCCAAGGTACGATATGTATTAGAATACTTCTCGACATCATACAACATTGACAATGGGTTGTTTGCCGCAAGCTCGTTAGGATTAAACTGCTCACCCTCGCCATCGCCAATATTATAATAACCATTAGTTGTTGAGTAGTCTATCTCACCATCGTCAGTACGCCAATATGGGTCTACCGTAGGGTTATAGAAGGCTGCTGTGCCAACAACACCACCATCAGCATAATTCTGGTGAGTATAAACGCCCTTAGCATTAAGAGATACTGTAAGGTGATCATTTAAGAACTTAGGTGCAAGGCTAACATCAAGTGTAGCGCGATCGAACTTTGAAGTCTCCAGAGTACCCTGCTGGCCTGTATAACCGATTGATACGCGGTAGGGAAGCTCAATGTTGCCCTTACCATCTTTATAACTGCCATAGAGTCCTACGTTATGGTCATGCGAGAGTGCCGTGCGGAAGATAAGGCTCTGCCAGTCAGTCAATGACTTTCCACGGAACTCTGCAATAGCATCGCCATTAGCAGTGCCTACGGGGAAGTTTGTGTCAACGAAGTCAACAAACTGCTCAGGGCTCATAACCTGCATCGTATCAGAGTTAGTCGAAACACTGAACGAACCATTATAAGAGAAGTTAATCTTGTTACCCTTACCCTTCTTCGTGGTGATGATGATTACACCGTTAGATGCACGCGAACCGTAGATAGCCGTTGCTGAAGCATCCTTCAATACGGTGAACGAGTCGATATCGTTGGGGTTAACCAACGACAAGGGGTTAGACATACCCGAACCTGCATTATTTGCAATGGGCACACCGTCGATAACGATAAGAGGGTCATTCGAGGCGTGCAATGATGCAGCACCACGGATACGGATAGTAGAGCCCGAGTTAGGGCCACCATCACCGGGGATAACCTGCAAGCCGGGAACCTTACCCTGCATCATGTCCTGTGTAGATACGACAGCACCGCGGTTCAACTCGTCAGCCTTAACGGCAACAACCGAACCCGTCATGTCCTCCTTCTTCACAGTACCATAACCGATGACCACGATGTCGTCGATCATAGCCGAATCCTCAGCCAAAACAACGCGCTGAAGCTCCGTTGAGTTAGCTGCAAGAGCCTTGGTCTCGTAGCCAATGAAGCTAATGGTCACAATAGACTCGGCGCTGCTAACGCTGAGCTGGAACTGACCATTAACGTCGGTAGTGATACCGTTTGTCGTGCCCTGCTCTACAACAGAGGCGCCGATAACAGGCGTACCTGTAGCATCAACTACCACACCCTTAACATCGTATCTACCCGACTGGGCAAACACCTGGGCGGGGATAGCCATCGCTAAGATAGCAAGACCCAAACACATAGTTAAGAATTTTCTCATAGTGTTTTAGTGTTAGTTAATAATAGTTAATAGTTATATATATATTGTATTTTCCGTTTTGCCGCATTTCACGTTATGCCACTCACATCGCGCCGCATTATAGTCTGCCGCACTCGTTTTGCGTCTCCGTTTTACAGCGGGGGGGGGTAGGATTACCCTACTCCTCCTTGCGCTTTGTGCTGATACCAAAGACTGCCACAGCACCCAAGAGCAACGACACACCCGCAATGACAAGCATATATATGCGCTCGCCGCCACAAGCCGTAAGGATCATACCGCTTACCAACGATGCTACGATCTGTGGCAAGCATATCGTGCAATTGAACAAGCCCAAGTATGCACCCATAGACTTTCCAGACAACGAGTTGGTAAGTAGCGCAAATGGCATTGAAAGCATAGCAGCCCATCCGCAGCCAATCAAGGCATATGATACGCACAACGCATACTGATCCTTAATGAACAATGTAGAGATAAAGCCGATACCGCCAATGAGCAAGCTCGTCGAATAGGCCATCTTCGTAGTGCGGAAGTATGGCAATACAAGAGCCCACACTACCGATGCCACCGACTGAACGGCGAACAACACGCCAACCCAGTCACCTGCATCCTGGAACGCCAAGCTCGAGCTATCGGATGTTCCCCATACATTCTCAGCAATAGCTCCGTTGGTGTATGTCCACATAAGCATAAAGGCAAACCAACAGAAGAATTGCACAACGGCAATTTGCCAGAAAGCAGCGGGAGCATTACGCAAGAGATAGATAAAATTCGTATTCTGGCTCTTATCATCTGCATTAACGCCATTAAGCTTAGCATACTGCTCGGGGGTGAACTCCTTGACCTTAACGCTGGTGACAATAACGCATATAATCATCACGATAGCACCGATGTAGAATGACCATTTAAGCGACTCGGGCACCTCCTTCTTGACGCTATCCTCGGCCACAACTGCCGTCTCAACGATATTCTCAGCAGATGGAACTGCGGGAGAATCTATCGCAGCTACATCCTCGGTATCATCCACGGCCACAACAACAGCGGCTATCGAAGCCTCACCCTCAGTCGCATCTACAACAATGGTTGTCTCTGGCGCGGGGGCATCAGCAACCGGCTCATCATCGCTAATAGCCACAGCCGCAGTGGCAACAACACCACCAGCAAACAATATCGCTAACAACTTAGGCAGCAAGCTACCAACCACCTGTCCAGCGTTACATAGCATACTCTGAATCGAATAGGCCTTAGCCTTCTGCTCATTGTTCACCATATCGCCCACCATCATCTTGAAGGGCTGCATCGCCATATTGAGCGAGGTATCGAGAAGCATAAGCATCGCAGCACCGAAGGCCATAACAGCACCAACGCTCTGGAAACTGAAGCTACCCGAATTAGGGAATAAGAACATAACGATTGCAGCAATGAGCGTTCCTACGTAGAGATAGGGTTTACGACGGCCCCATCTACACCACGTCTTATCGCTCATTGAACCAACGATAGGCTGAACAATCATACCCATCAATGGAGGAAGAATCCAAAAATAGCCGAGGTTATGAGGATCCGCTCCGAGCGTCTCAAAAATACGGCTATTCTGCGATGTTTGGAGTGCGAATGCCATCTGCACACCGAAGAAACCGAAGCTCAGATTCCACATCTGCCAGAATGAAAGTGTAGGCTTTTGCATATTTTCAAAAATTTTAATAATCGTTTGTATCTTGTCCTAAAAATTTTCGAGCTGACCGCATGGGTATTATTAAAAAATTTTAATAACTATACAGCTCTAACACTACAAATTTTACTAAAAAAAGTCAAACAAACAAATGATTTCTACCCAAAGGGTAAATACGAGCGACGAATTGCGCTATTTCACGACCGAATGGAACGAAGGGCGCAATGTGTGGCACGATATTGGAATAGTAGCTAAAGCTATGGCCCAAAGCTTTGAGCAACGGTATGTCGAGATTTGCATGAGCGCTTTTGACTAAGATTGGGAGTAAGATATTTCGACTTCACTTCGTTTCGCTCAATATGACAAAAGGGACATCACAAGAGGAACGCAAAACCATTTTTGGATATTTGATTAATTTATTGTACATTTGTCACTATGAATGGATTTAGGGCGATAAATAATAAGGCGATTGTACTAATCTTTGCGGTGCTTCACTTTGGGGTGTCGATGCTGTCGAGGGTGCTGGATTATTATGACGACATTCCTCTGACGATACTAACTATAACGATGGTTATTGTGGTGTCGATGCGCAACAACACACGTGTGGAGATAATGGCGGTATTGACCCTTGTGGTGACATTATTGGGCTTTATCTTCGGCTCGTGGCTATGGGAGCCCATGATGCACGTAGTGAATGATAGCCACCTCGCACCGGCCATATCTACATTCATCATTACCACGATTTTAGGTCTCGCGACAGACCACATAACGATGCGCGTGAAGCGCATACAGAGCAACAACAAGAGGCAAAGCATAACACCGCGCAACATCATAATTGTCGCAATCTCGATTCTTATCCTACGAATGGTCTACGTAGCAATGGATAGAGCTGAGATTTTCACCGAGGGAATGCTGCTGACAAACATGATGGACGTGATGGGAAACAGCTGGGCACTACTACTACTTTTAGCAGGAAACATAATCCTCACGTTGACAATCTCGCGCCACTCGACAAAGGATAACAAAAAGGCTAAGATTACGACCCTCGCGTTAGCCATATCGACACTTGCGATACCTGCCCTATCCGCCGCGCTGATATACTTCGATGCACCCTACTTCTCGAACCCCGGGGATAGCCTCGAGGAGTTTGTTCGCACGCTCTCGGCAGCACTCCTTATAGACCTGATAATCATAACTGTATGTTACATGATACAGGCAGCCATGGAGTCGCACCGAGCACTGCGCGAGGAGCGCGAGATGAAGCACCGCACGGAGTATCAGTACGAGCGTCTGAAGCAGCAGATAAACCCCCACTTCTTGTTTAACTCGTTGGGCATCCTCGACTACCTTGTGCAGGAGCACGAAACGGAGCGCGCAAGTGCCTTCATACGTAAGCTTGCGGGCACGTATCGTTATATGCTCAGCAACGATAACAAGCCCCTCGTGAAGCTGAGCGAGGAGATAGAGTTTACGACAAAATATATCGACCTTTTGAAGGAGCGCTTCATCGAGGGAATGGTTGTTGAATGGGATATCGACAAGAGCCTTCTAAACAAGATGGTCGTGCCCTGCGCACTCCAACTATTGGTCGAAAATGCCACAAAGCACAACATCGTAAGCGGCGACACACCGCTACGTATAAATATAGCCACCGAGGACGATAGGTTGGTGGTGAGAAACAACCTCCAACTACGCACCCACGGACAGCCGTCGACACACCTCGGCTTGGCAAACATACGACGTCAGTACCTCGACATCACGGGTCACGAGATAAGCGTCGTAAAGAGCGATAGAGAATTTATAGTAAAACTCCCGATAGTATGATAAAAGTGCTTATCGTAGAGGACGAGATCCCTGCGCAGTTAAACCTCAAGAAACTCATTGACAAGTGTTGTCCCGATAGCCGCATAGTGATGACACTCAGCTCGGTACGCTCGACCGTAAAGTGGTTGGAGGAGAACCCCGAGGGTGCCGATGTTATATTCATGGATGTGGAGCTCTCGGACGGGGTATGCTTCGACATCTTCGACGAGGTAAATGTCACGGCGGAGGTAATCATCACCACGGCATACGACAACTATGCCGTCAATGCCTTCAAAATAAACAGCGTAGACTACCTCCTCAAGCCCATCGAGGAGAGCGAGCTGACACGTGCCTGGGAGCGCTGCAAGGAGCGCCTCGAGCAGCGCACCTCGCCCAACATCGAGCGCCTTATCGACATCGTCACAAGGGCCGGCATGCCGAAGGATAAGGAGTACAAGAAGCGCTTCATTGTGAAGACAGGAGAGAAGATAATCATCATCCCTACGGACGACATAGCCTACTGCTACTCAGAGGATAAGAGCACGTATGCCATCTGTCGTAACGGCACACGCCGCCTGCTGGACTACTCGCTCGACACGGTGCAGGAGATGCTCGACCCGAAGATATTCTTCCGCATATCGCGCAGCTACATCGTCGCGATAAACTCGATAGAGAACATATCGAAGCACTTGGGCACACGCCTGAAGTTGCAATTATCGCCACGTGCCGAGGATGATGTGGTCGTGAGCCGCAGCCGCACATCGGACTTCTTGGATTGGCTCGACAGCAACTAACACCCCTCTCGCAGCACACAATCGACATAAAAAATTGTGTTTGTGCATCATTTTTCTGATTTTTTGCAGTGAAGTAAGATATTTTACTTATATTTGCAAGAAATTATGTCGGTGTGTCCATACCTCGCCGATATGTTTTCGGAAAATGGTGTAAATAATTAGGACAAATACACAAAACAATATGAGATACTACAAGTTACTAATTATCGGATTAGTAGTGTTGCTTAGCGCATGTAATGCACAGCGCCGAGTGCTCTACCTTCAGGATGTAGAGAGCGGCTCGGAGGTCGTCCTCCCCGACAACTACGTCATTCACATCAAGCCCTTGGATCAGATTACTGTTGTTGTCAACAGCAAGAATCCCGAGCTGGCAGCACCGTTTAACACCTCGACAAGCTACAACGCCTTGTCGGGCATGGTGATGAATAGCACGGCTAACGAGAACAGCCTTCAGGTGCTCACGGTAGACAGCAAGGGTTACATCACCCTTCCCATCATTGGCGAGGTGAAGGTTAGCGGTCTTACGCGCGAGGAGGCCGAGGATAAGATCGAGAAGATGATTGTCGATGGCGAGTATATCGCCGACCCGAAGGTCAACGTACGCTTTGCGAAGCTCACGGTATCCATCATTGGCGATGTTACAAGGCCCGGACGCTACGACATCAACAAGGATCAGCTGACGATATTCGAGGCGCTGGCATTGGCCGGTGACTTGACCATCTATGGCGATCGTGAGAATGTGGCCGTCATCCGCGAAAAGGATGGCAAGAGCGTGGTTACGAAGCTCGACCTACGCTCGCAGGACATCTTCTCGTCGCCATGCTTCTACATCGAGCAGAACGACGTCATCATCGTGAGCCCCAACAAGTATAAGGCTGCCACGGCAGAGATTAACCAGAACAGGTCGTTCTGGATATCTCTCGCCTCTACGGGCATATCGTTGGCAACGCTTCTACTCACCATCTTCACGATAAGCAAATAGTCTCACCCTGAAAGATATAAACTATGTCGGAGAATACAAATATACAGCAGACAGCCACCGAGCCCAAGGGCAACGGTCTTTCGTTTAGCGACCTTCTGCAAATATCGCTATCGTATTGGTATTGGTTTATCCTATCGGTAGTCATCTGTGGAGGCGTCGCCTTCCTATATATACAGCGCACGGCGCCTACATATCAGCGCACCGCCACCGTCCTTGTCAAGGACTCGCGTAAGGGCTCGGGCGCCGAGATGACAGCCTTCAACGACATCCTCGGAGGCTTGGGCCGTCGCTCGGCAGAGAACGAGGTGCACATCCTCCAGTCGCGCAAGCTCATGGAGCAGGTTGTCGAGAAGTACGACCTCGCCACGCGCTACACCACCGAGGGTCGTCTGCGCACATCGGACATCTACGGTCGCACACCGCTGTTGGCCAAGTTCCTCACGGCGGATGACTCGGAGTTTGGTTCGTTCCAGTACAAGATAGACAAGAATGGCACCATCACGCTCTACGACTTCTACGACAAGGAGGGCATGATTGAGGGTGCCAATAGTCGCGTAAAACTTCATGTGGGCGACACGGTGAGCACACCGCTGGGCAACATCACCATGGTTGCGACACCCTACCTCGAGCGCTACGAGGACGAGGAGATTAAGGTGACGAAGCTCCCGCTGAATGAGGCTGTGGAGATGTATCGCAAGCAGCTCAACTGCCAGATTGCCGACAAGTTGGCATCTATCATCTCTATTACGATGACCGACCAGGTGCCCCTGCGTGCCGAGCATGTCATCAACGGCATCATCGACGCCTACAACATCGATGCTATCGAGGATAAGCGCACGATATCGAACCTCACGGGTGAGTTTATCAAGGAGCGCCTTGTGTCGCTGAGCGAGGAGCTGAACCTTGCCGACAGCGACATTGCTGACTTCAAGCAGCAGAACCGCCTCTATAGTCCCAAGGACGAGGTGCTTCTCGGCGCCGAGGAGATGAAGCAGTTGCGCAAGGATGCCCTCTCGTTAGAGGCCAACCGCGAGATGGCGGAGTATATCCTCGCCTACATCCGCGATGTGGAGAACCCCAACGCCCTCATCCCTGCAACCACGGTGTCGATGAGTGGCGCATCGTCGGCCCTCGCAACACAGATTGCGCAGTACAACGAGAACGTATTGCAGTACGACCGTCTACGTTCATCGTCGTCGCAGAGCAACCCCATCATCACCGACCTTGAGGCTCAGCTTGCCGACGTACGCAAGGCTATCGAGTCGTCACTCGAGTCACACATCGAGGGTCTTAACCTCCAGATTGAGCAGGTAAACCGCCAGCAGAACATTGCCGACTCGAAGATGCACAGCTCGCCGACGATGGAGAAGGAGCTTCTCACAAAGGCGCGCCAGCAGAAGGTTAAGGAGGAGCTTTACATATACCTCCTCACGAAGCTCGAGGAGACCGCCCTCATGGGTGCTACGGCCGAGAGCAGCGCTCGCGTTGTCGACCTCGCCTACGGAAGCAATAAGCCCGTGAGCCCCAACAGCTCGATGATATACCTTATCGCCATCATCTTGGGTCTTGCCATCCCCGTGGGTGTCATCTATGTTCGCGAGATGCTCAACACCACGGTACGCTCACGCCGCGACATTGAGGAGGCGTTGACGATACCCTTCCTCGGTGATGTGCCCAAGTTTAACGGCAAGAGCCACGAGCCCATCATCGTCAAGGAGGAGGGTCGCGACTCGCTCTCTGAGGCATTCCGCATGATACGCACGAACCTCAACTTCATGGCTGTGGATAACGAGGTTAAGGTGCTCATGTTCACCTCGTCGATACCCCATAGCGGTAAGACCTTCGTGTCGCTAAACCTCGCTGCCACACTCGCAGCCTCGGGTAAGCGTACCGTAGTTATCGACATCGACCTGCGTCGTCGCACGCTCACCAAGAGCATGGGTCACCGCAACGATCGTCGTGGCCTGACGGGCTACCTATCGAATAATATCACCTCTATCAACGATATTATAAATAAGAGCGAGAATATCTCGAACCTCGACTTTATTTTCTCGGGTCCCCAGCCACCTAACCCCACCGAGATGCTTATGTCGCAGCGCATGGAGGACTTCATGAAGGAGTTGCGCGAGCGCTACGACTATATCATCATAGATAGCGTGCCTGCCCTCGCTGTTGCCGATGCCATCATCATCGACCGCCTCGTAGACCTCACCGTATACGTTATACGCCAGGGTAACCTCGACCGTCGTCATCTTCCCGACATCGAGAACCTCTACCTCGAGAAGAAGTTCCACAACATGAGCATTATTCTCAACGATGTGACATACAGCAGGCGTACAGGAGGTTTCGGCTATGGCTACGACTACTACAAGAATTTGGAGGGTAATAATGGTCTGAAGGGCTACCTTAAGAAGATTCTAAGACTCTTCAAGAAGTAAAGGCTATGGTACGTGTCAAAGATAGCGGCATGGTCATCGCTGTCGACTTCGACGGCACATGCGTTGAGCACGAGTTCCCGAGTGTGGGTATGGATGTTGACGGCGCTGTGGATGTCCTGCGCGCACTTAACAAGAAGGGGCACAAGCTTATCCTGCATACCATGCGTTCGGGGGCGAAGTTGGATGCCGCGTTGCGCTGGTTCCGCGACCGCAAGATAGAGCTATGGGCCGTGAACGATAATCCGGAGCAGAAGTCATGGACAGAGTCGCGCAAGATATATGCCGACCTGTATATCGACGATGCCGCCCTCGGCTGCCCCGTGATGTTTATCGACGGTGCCCGCTACCCCGTAGTCAACTGGAGCAAGGTGCGCACGCAACTCGAGTACGACAAGGTGCTGTAACTCCTTTCGATGAGGGGGGGGGCAATGGGGCCGATAGTTACTATAGGTTCCGGTGAGTTACTATGGATTACTAAAAGTTACTATAAAGGTAACACAGCTTTATTTCTTGTCAGAAGGCGCCGAGTGCAACACTCGGCAAAAATACCGACGATGGGTAGTACTTGAAGTACGTCCCATTGGTGGCACTTTTTGTTAGTGGGGATGACTAAAAAGTAAATTTGTCATCCCCTTCTGTTATGAGGTTGAATAAAAAGATGTAGTTTTAGGCATGCGAAGCCCGAAAAAGCGCAGTTTACTTGGCGTAAATGAGCATTTTGAGGGCAAGCATAACGACAAAATACACTTTTTATTCAGCCTCTATCACAACAAATTATGAGGCGAGGGTACAATACTGCTGATACTTACGCATCACCTCGCTAACGTAGTGTAACGTTTGTCCGCTACCGGTAAACTTACCATTCTTTACGACATCAAGCTCGTAATACTGTGGCTCGGACTTGAGCTTAAGGTAGCGGCTAACATCTGCCCACGAATTGGGGTTGGCACCCTCGTAACGCGCAAGACGACGTGCATCAAGAACGTGACCTATGCCGGCATTATAGCTGGCAAGGATGATGCTCAGGCGATCCTCCGTAGGCGTACCCTGTGGCATGCGAAGCATGGTGTCAAGCTCCGAAAGAAGCATGCCGGCAAGACGGATATTAGTCTCCGTGTCGGCGATATCCTCCACGGGCACATTAAAGTGACGAGCAACAACGGGGCGTATCTGCATGATACCCTTGGCCCCGCGCTTAGACTCCAAATTCTCAATAAACCGCGACTCGCTATATGCTATAGCGCTCATGAGTCGCCAATCTTGTCCCTCCTCGCTGCCGACCTTACGCATTATGGGGTCGAAGCGTGAGATGATACACGGCAGCTCGGCCATCACGGCCATCTGCTCGTTGCTGGCGGGGGCAGGGACTGCGCTATAATCAATGGTTGCAGCAGGCGCCTTACCCTCGGTTGATTCGTATACGGCAACGAGAGCCGTGATAAGAATCAAGATAGATACTTTTTTTAACATCGTTTAGCAGTTTGTGGGCTGCTTATACGGGCACAGAACTCGCCGTTAGTCGTAGAACGACCACGAGATACCCAGCTTAAACATACGGGGGTTCATCGGGTAGCGAGCAACCTGGAAGTATTCGCCATTACCAAAGAGTCCCTGGTTTAGGTGCTGGACCTTAAGCAAGATTCTCATGCGCTTCCACTTGGCCGACACGAAGGCGTCGATGTAGGGATAACCTCCCACCTTAACCTCGCGCTGATTGAAGAAGGCCGAGAGTGCAGGGTTGTAGCTCGGAGCTCGATAGGCCGTATTAAAGCGGCCGTCCAAGCCTATCTGCACACGTAACACGTCGCGCTTGACCCAGAATTCGTAGTAGTACGATAGGAAGGCGCTGAACGTGGGAACAGGAAGCACATGCTCATCGGACGTGATCTGTACCAATGCCCTGTGATCGAGATGGACTCCCGCGAAGCGGAAATCCTTGCGAGCGTACAAACTCGTGAGGCTCACAACACCGTCATGTTGCGTAACACGGCTGTTGGCATCGTAGTATATCATGTCGTTCATGACACCCTGCCATGCGCCAACCTCGAGTGCTATGTCGGGCACCGAGAAGTTAACCTCAAAACGAGTTTCAGACTCCTTACCAAAGGAGTTAAACCACGCATAGTGGTTTGAGAATAGATTCTCCTGCCAGTAGCCTGGCGAGCGGAGCTCCTGACGGAAGCGTCCGGTGAGAATCAGCGGATGTTCGCGGATGAAGGCTCTAAGCGTAATGTCTGCATTAATGTAGAGATCACCGCCACGATAGCCCGAGGGGTAGTACTTAACATCGGCACCCCAGTCGGCATATCGTTTAATCTTACCACCCGTGGCACCATATACGTACCACGATGTGCGTTTGTCGCGTGTCATGCTTCCTCGCACATAGTCGTCGAGGCGCAGGTAGGAGTAGGTGTGCAGGTCGAGGCCCACGCCACCATCAATCGTCGACACGGCACCATTACGATCCCACGGCTGCACCTGAACAAAGATCTTATTCGAGATTATGCGCTCCGAGATAGAGTCGCGCGTAGCCGAGGGGTCGATATACCAATGTTCGTAATATTCTATGTCGCGCAGAGGCTCCCACTTATGTGTCTCCTCGTTGTAGTGGCCACGCTCGTTGGTGTAGGTGCCATGCTTATCGGTATACACCTTCGACCAGGTGTTATACTCGAACTGATGGCCAAAGTATACCGCCGAGAGGTCGGCCAACGAGAAGTCGTACTCCGTGACATGCTCCAGAGGTATGGCGTATGCCTGCTTCACGAAGAAGGAGTGGTTGCGATAGTGGTTATGTGCCTCGGACGATGCCAGGCGCATAGGCACACCCGACGGCATCTCGAACGTGGTGTCGGCAATGGCCCACTTGCCCACAACACCACCATTCTCGCGGGTGTCAATCATGTTGTGCATATAGGCAGCATGTATCGAGTAGCGCTTTCCCGTATGCGCAAAGCCAACCGAGAGGGCGTGGTTCTTCGTCGCCTGCCAGTCGTACTGACCGCGCGTGCTTCGTGCCTTATAGCTCACGTTTGCCGAGGTCGAGGGGTTGATATTCTGCGAGTGAACTATCTCGAAGTGCTCCTCGCGGTAGCGCTTCTGTCCCGACTCGAGGTACATCATGTTCGTAAGCGGCGTCTTGCCATTGTAGAAGGGGACATTGTCGATACGTGCCGTGTAGGCATCGTAGCTGCGGGCAAAGGTGAAGTCGGGGCTCTGGCGGCGCTCAAACCAATTCACCGGCTGCGTAGACTGTCCCAAGCCTCCGAGCGACATGTCGCCCACGCCATTGCGGTAGAAGACATAGTCTATGCGCCAGTCGGCAAGCGTAGTGTCGAGAGGGGCGATGTTTACGCGGTTATAGTCGCGGTCGATTGTCCACTTCCAGTTTCTCAGGGCACGCACCGTGTCGTTGAAGTAGTACGACTCCAGAGGTTTCTTCTCGCGCTTCTTCTTCACATCCGTGGTGTCAACCTCACCCTCCATGCCCTCTTCGCCCTCCATACCCATACCCATGCCTTGATCCATGCCGGAGAAGCCTGCGCCACCCATGTTACCAAGGCCGTTGCCTGTCTGTCCATTGCGCTGTGCGCGCTGGAGTGCCGCAGCATCTATCTGCGCGTACGACACCGCGGGTAGCAGGAGTGCCACCGCGAGAGCCACGACAGAGAGTATGTGCTGCAACCTATTCATCCAACGAAGATTAAGCCTTGCTGCGGGTTAGCAACCAACGAACAAGCGATGTTACGATATAGAGAACGATTATTGCCACGACAGAGTATGTCGGGCAACAAATAATAATCGCTGCGGCCACCACAATAAAGCCGTAACGCAAGGCATTATCTTTGATGCCGAAGCCCTTGAACTTGAGGGCAAACATGCGTATTGGGCTAACAAGGAGGTAGCACGACAGTAGCGCGATGAGGAGTATATGTTCCTTGGCAAGGATGATGTATCCCTGCTCTGCAAGGAGCGCTAACGATATGAGTAATAGTGCATTTGCCGGTGTCGGCAACCCCTCGAACTCGGCACTCTGCGTGGTGTCGATGTTAAACTTCGCAAGGCGCAACACCGAGAAGGCAGCGATGAGCAACACGACGATGCCGAGCCACTGCATGACGACCGCGTCATCAACCCACACGGCCTGTGCACCGCGATAGAGGTCGAACATAACGAGTGCCGGGGCGACACCAAAGGTTACGTCGTCGGCCAACGAGTCGAGCTGCACACCGAGGGGCGACTGCTGATTTAGGAGGCGCGCCACGAAGCCGTCAAAGAAGTCGAACACGGCAGCTGCGACGATAAGCCACAGCGCCATCTCGTAGTTGTGGTAGTTGAGCGTAGCGATGATAGCCAACACTCCGGCCATGAGGTTTGCCAGCGTGAGCATATTGGGGAGTGTGAACAACCTAATCTTCATGTGGTTACAACTTTTAAGCGGAGCATAAAAAAGAGCCCGAGGGCACTAAAAAAACTCCAAATATTTTGCAAAGATACAAAAAAATTTTATCTTTGTGTAAATTTATTAAATTTATACAAAAATTCAGAGCGTATGGCAGGCAACAGATATTGTGTGATTATGGCAGGTGGCGTAGGGTCACGCTTCTGGCCCATGAGCCGACAGAGCAATCCGAAGCAGTTCTTAGACATCATGGGCACGGGGCGCTCATTCATACGCCATACGTACGAGAGATTTACCAATATTGTTCCAAAAGAGAATTTTATTGTAGTAACAAACAGGCGCTACAAAAGTCTCGTCATGGAGCATATTCCGGAGCTTGCCGAGGAGCAGATATTGTGCGAGCCCATCGGCCGTAACACGGCGCCATGTATCGCATACGCCGCCTACCATCTACGCCGTCGCGACCCCGAGGCAGAGATGATTGTAACACCCTCCGACCACCTGATACTCAACGAAAAGGAGTTTTTATCGATAGTAAACAACTGCCTCGCCTTCATCGAGAATAAGAGCTCGCTGATGACCATAGGCATCGAGCCTACGCGCCCCGAGACGGGCTACGGATACATCCAACGCAAGGGCTCGAAGGAGATAAGCAAGGTGAAGTGTTTCACCGAGAAACCGAGCCGCGAGATGGCCGAGGCATTTTTGGAGTGTGGCGAATTTTTATGGAACTCGGGAATATTCATCTGGAAGGTCAAGGACATCATCACCGCCTTTGAGCAACACCTCCCCGAGCACGCCTCCCTTTTTGGCTCCATCGTCGACGACCTTGGCACCGAGCGAGAGGCCACAGCCATAGAGCGCGTATTTGCCGAGTGCAAGCCCATATCCGTAGACTTTGGTATCATGGAGCGTGCAGAGAACGTATATGTTCATGCCGGCGACTTCGGCTGGAGCGACCTCGGCACATGGCACTCGGTATACATGCAGTCGCGCAAGGATAAGTTTGCCAATGTCACCAGCAGCGACGACATATATACCTACGACACACGCAACTCACTGATACACACGCCCGAGGGCAAGACCGCCATCGTCAGCGGGCTGAAGGACTACATCGTCGTCGACACGCCCGATGTGCTTATGATATGTCCCAAGAGCGAGGAGCGCAATATCAAGGGATTTATCGAGGATGTGAAGTACGCAACGGGAGATAAATTTATCTGATTTTCAATCAGTAAAGAGCAATTGTTAATTAGCAATTTTTAATTTTGGCGCCCCAATCAGACAAAGGTTGGGGCGCCACGGTATGCTATCAGCACCTTCGTCATTGTCAATAACTTGTTATAAACATTTTCCGTTCTAACGGTTATTTCTACGAAATAATCACTACATTTGCCGCGTTATTGCTATAAATGTGGTGCGTGGCATTGTGCGACTTCGGCAAGGAGATTGAGATACACCACAAGCACACTAACGGAAACAATTGATTATGAGCAGAAATAAGAAGGATACAGAGTTTGATGATTTGGGTTTGGTGCCCGAGCTCTTCGACGGCAAGCACCAGGTGATACCCATCATATCGGGTGGTGACGACACCATCGAGAAGGTCAACATCCCCGAGGTGTTGCCCATACTTACGTTGCGCAGCTCGGTGATATTCCCGGGTGCGGTGACACCCATAACCGTAGGTCGTGCCAAGTCTATCGCTCTGGTACGTGCCGTGGAGGCGGGTGACGGACTCCTCGGTGCCGTATTGCAGGTGGACAGCGCGATAGAGGACCCCACGCCCGACGACATGCACAAGATAGGCACCACGGCGCGCATACTCAAGATTCTCGAGATGCCCAATGGCAACCTCACGGTGATACTCTCGGGATTGGAGAAGATCGAGGTGCAGGAGTACATCACCACGCAGCCCTACTTCAAGGCCACGGTGACACCCATACAGGATAGCACGCCCGACACGAAGAACGTAGAGTTCGTGGCGCTTGTCGAGTCGATAAAGGAGGTGGCCCTCGGCATCATCAACATATCGCCCACGATGCCCAAGGAGGCGGCCTTTGCCATCAAGAACCTCGACTCGAGCCGTGCGATAATCAACTTCATCTGCTCGAACATGGAGCTCACGGACGACGACCGCCAGCATCTGCTGGAGGCGCCCGGCCTCTTGGCACGAGCACGCCGACTGTTGGAGATTCTTGTTCGCGAGCAGCAGCTTGCCGAGCTTAAGAACGACATACAGAACAAGGTCAAGCAGGAGATAGACAAGCAGCAGAAGGACTACTACCTCCAGCAGCAGATGCGTGTCATCCAGGACGAGATTGGCGACGGCATGGATGCCGACGTCGAGCGCCTACGCGAGGCAGCAAAGGGTAAAAAGTGGTCGCAGGCGACGGCCGACCTCTTCGAGAAGGAGGTAGCACGCCTCGAGCGCCTCAACCCTGCCGTGGCGGAGTACTCGGTGCAGATAAACTACCTGCAACTGATGCTCGACCTGCCGTGGGAGGAGATGACATCGGATCGCCTCGACCTCAAGGCTGTGCGCGAGCAGTTGGACAAGGATCACTTCGGCCTCGACGAGGTCAAGGAGCGATTGCTGGAGCACCTCGCCGTCATCAAGCTCAAGGGCGACCTTAAGTCACCCATCCTCTGCCTCTATGGCCCTCCGGGAGTGGGTAAGACATCGCTCGGCAAGTCGGTAGCCGAGGCTATGGGCCGTAAGTTTGGTCGCATATCGCTCGGTGGCCTGCACGACGAGTCGGAGATACGTGGTCATCGCAGGACATACATCGGAGCGATGCCCGGCCGTATCATCGAGACCATCAAGCGCTGTGGCGCCTCGAACCCCGTGATTATCCTCGACGAGATAGACAAGGTGTCGCGCTCGAACCATGGCGACCCGTCGAGTGCCCTCTTGGAGGTTCTCGACCCCGAGCAGAACACCACGTTCCACGACAACTACTTAGACACGGAGTACGACCTCTCGAAGGTACTCTTCATAGCCACGGCAAACAATATCGAAAACATCTCGGCGGCGCTGCGCGACCGCATGGAGATGATAAACATCCCGGGATATATCCTCGAGGATAAGGTACACATTGCCGAGAACCACCTCGTGAAGAAGCAGCGCGAGGCACACGGCATACCCGAGGATAAGCTCACGCTTACACGCGGGGCCATCGTCCGCATCATCGAGGACTACACACGCGAGTCGGGTGTGCGTGGCTTGGATAAGAACATAGCGAAGATAGCGCGCAACCGCGCTAAGGCCCTCGCCATGGAGGAGGCAGTTACGCCCATGGTCGAGATGGAGGCATTGGAGCCCATCCTCGGCAAGCCCAAGTTCAAGAACGACCGCTACGACATTGCCGGCATGCGCGGTGTGGTTACAGGTCTGGCATGGACACAGGTGGGTGGCGACATCCTCTACATCGAGTCGGTACTCACGCCGGGCAAGGGTAAGCTCTCGCTCACGGGTAACCTGGGCGATGTGATGAAGGAGTCGGCAACCATCGCCCACGAGTGGGTCATGGCACACCACGAAGAGCTCGGCATCGACCGCAAGCTCTTCGAGGAGCGCGACCTCAACATCCACGTGCCCGAGGGTGCAATACCCAAGGATGGCCCCTCGGCAGGTATCACGATGGTAACGTCTATCGTATCGACATATACGGGGCGCGAGGTTAAGGAGCGTCTGGCGATGACGGGCGAGACAACGCTGCGTGGCCGTGTTACGGCCGTGGGTGGCATACGCGAGAAGATTCTTGCGGCCAAGCGCGCGGGCATCACCGAGCTCATCCTCTCGGAGGAGAACAGGAAGGATATTGAGGAGATTAAGGCCGAGTATGTCGAGGGTCTTACGTTCCACTACGTGAAGAGCAACGACGAGGTGCTTGCCATAGCCCTCAAATAGTATAACACGATGACACCACGCACGTTAGCCATCATCCCGGCACGTTACGCCTCAACGCGCTTCGAGGGCAAGCCCTTAGCGAAGCTCGGGGGTGTGAGCATCATCGAGCGCGTATATCGCCGTGTGGCGGGGGCGGTGACAGATGTTGTCGTTGCCACCGACAACGAGCGCATACGTGCTGCTGTCGAGGCCTTTGGTGGACGTGTGGTGATGACATCCACGACACACCGCTGTGGCACGGATCGCTGTGCCGAGGCCCTCGACACGGTGGGTGGCGACTACGACATTGTGGTCAACGTGCAGGGCGACGAGCCCTTCATCCGCAGGGAGCAGATTGAGGCTCTTGTGGGATGCTTCGCAGCGGAGGATGTCGAGATTGCCACGCTTGCCCGTCCCTTTCGCAGGGATGAGGGCATGGCGGCGGTTGAGAGTCCCAACAATGTGAAGGTTGTGCGCGACGCCTTGGGCAGGGCGCTATACTTCTCACGCGCGGTGATACCCTTCATCCGTGACCATGAGCGTGGGGCGTGGCTTGAGCATCACAACTACTTGAAGCATGTGGGCATCTACGCCTTCAGGGGTGATGTACTGAGGCGTGTCACGCGACTTGAGGCTGGCAAGTTAGAGGGCGCGGAGATGTTGGAGCAGCTCAGATGGCTCGAGCATGGCTATCGCATAGCCGTGGCCGTGACCGACGACGAGAGCATAGGCATAGATACGCCCGAGGACTTGGCACGTGCCGAGGCCCTCTTGGAGAGTAACAGCGAGAATAGACTATAGTTAGGATTGTGAGCAATACAAAGTTTATAGCAGGGCCATGTGTCATCGAGAGCTACGAGCTCCTCGATGAGGTGGCGCGTGCCATCGTGGAGATAAACCGCGACCTCGGCATCGACATCGTATTCAAGGCCTCGTTCGACAAGGCTAACCGCACGTCGCTAACGTCGTTCCGCGGTGTGGGCATGGAGCGAGGGCTGAGGATGCTTGGCGACATATCGTCGAAGTATGGTCTGCGCACCCTCACCGACATACACGAGGCGTGGCAGGCAGCACCCGTAGCCGAGGTTGTCGACATCCTTCAGATACCGGCATTCCTATGTCGCCAGACAGACCTTATCGTGGCGGCAGCACGCACAGGAAAGACACTAAACATCAAGAAGGCGCAGTTCCTCTCGGGCGAGGATATGCGCCACCCCTACACCAAGGCGTTAGAGAGCGGTGCTACGGATGTATGGCTCACAGAGCGCGGTAACATGTATGGCTACAACAATCTCGTTGTCGACTTCCGCAACATTGCCGACATGCGACGTATAGCCCCGACCGTAGTCATGGACTGCACACACTCGGTGCAGCGCCCGGGAGGTGGCGAGGGTGTGACGAGTGGCAACAGCGAGTATATCCCCGCGATGGCGCTTGCCGCCAAGGCCTTTGGTGCCAACGGATACTTCTTCGAGGTGCACCCCGAGCCACAGCGCGCCCTATGTGACGGCAGCAACATGCTCCCCCTCGCAGAACTAAAAACGACGATAAGCAAACTACTATAAACCGATATAGAGATGACATTCCAACACGACGAATTACTTGCCGTAGGTCGCAAGATGATACATACCGAGGTTGACACCCTCACGCTCCTTGCCGAGTCGCTCGACGACAGCTTCATCGCAGCCGTGGAGGCCATATACAACTGCACGGGCAAGGTTGTCATCACAGGCATGGGTAAGTCGGGCATCATAGCACGCAAGATAGCAGCCACGCTGACAAGCACGGGCACGCCGACGATATTTCTCCACCCCGCAGAGGCATCGCACGGCGACCTCGGCATCATTGCCGCGGGAGATGTTGTCATCGCCCTATCATATTCGGGCGAGACGGACGAGCTACGTGCCGTGGTGGAGTATGCCGAGCGTAACAACAACACGCTGATAGCCATGACGGGCAATGCCTCATCGTCGTTAGCACGCCATGCCAATGTACTCCTAAACATCATGGTGCAGACTGAGGACTGCGTGCTCGACATCGTGCCCACCTCGTCGACAACGGCACAGCTCGCCATGGGCGATGCCATAGCCACGGTGCTCATGCACATGCGAGGCTTCCAGTGTGCTGACTTCGCGCAGCTACACCCGGGAGGCTACATCGAGCGACGCATAAAGATGAACGAGGAAAACAACAGATAATCATGACCCTTCGTGAGTTCATCCATAGGTTAGAGGCTGCGGGCGAATTGAAGCGCATCACCGCACGTGTAGACACGCGCTACGAGATATGCGAGATTACCGACCGTGAGTCTAAGAGCGAGGGTGGTGGCAAGGCGCTCCTATTTGAGAATACGGGCACGGACTACCCCGTGCTTATGAATATGATGGGCTCGGACAAGCGCATGGCCATGGCCTTTGGCGTCGAGGAACTCGACGACATCACGCGCCGCATAGACACGCTCGTGAAGGGCGTCATGTCGCCCAAGGCATCGCTATGGGATAAGCTCAAGATGTTGCCCCTGCTTAGCGATGTAGCCAAGTGGTTTCCGAAGAAGCGCTCGGGGAGAGGTAGATGTCAGGAGGTCGTATGGCGTGGCGAGGATGCCGACCTGCGACGACTGCCGATACTCACCTCATGGCCACACGACGGTGGCCCCTTCGTCACGCTGCCTATGGTTGCGACCCTCGACCCCGAGACGGGCATCCCCAACCTCGGCATGTATCGCATGCAGATATTCGACAGCCACACCACGGGCATGCACTGGCACAAGCATAAGACCGGTGCGCGCCACTACGACGGCTACAAGCGCCTCGGGCGTCGTATGCCTATAAGCGTAGTGCTTGGTGGCGACCCCGCATATATATACTCCGCGACGGCACCCATGCCCGACAATATGGACGAGATGCTGCTGGCGGGCATGCTGCGCCAGCGACCGGTGGAGATGGTCAAGTCGCTAACAAACGACATCTGGGTGCCCGCGGATGCCGACTTTGTCATCGAGGGTTACGTTGACCCCGAGGAGGAGCTTGCGGTGGAGGGTGCCTTTGGCGACCATACGGGGTTCTACTCGCTCACCGACCTATACCCGCGCTTCCACGTCGAGGCCATAACCTCACGTCGCGATGCCATCTACCCTGCCACCATCGTCGGCATACCCCCCATGGAGGATGCCTACATCGCCAAGGCCACGGAGCGCATATTCCTCGCGCCTATACGCCTTGCCATACAGCCCGAGGTGCGCGACCTCTACATGCCCATGGAGGGCACGGCACACAACATAGCCATGGTATCTATCGAGAAGCGCTACGACGGCCAGGCAGCGAAGGTGGCGCAGGGACTATGGGGTGCAGGGCAGATGATGTTTAACAAGTATATGCTTATCGCCCCCGCAGAGGTGGATATACGCTCGACGGATGCCATGCTCGGTCTATTACGCGGTGTAGACCTTCATCGCGACCTTATATTCTCCGAAGGCATCCTCGATGTCCTCGACCACTCTGCCCCCGAAAAGGGCTACGGCGCGAAGCTCGCCATAGACCTCACAAACGTTGACACACAGGGCGAGGTGGCAGACACAGCCAACCTCATAGCAACAATATTTACCGAGCACGGGGAGGACAAAGATACTGACATTCAATCATTAATAAGCAGCGCTCAAGGAGCAAAATATATCGTTCTCTTCGACCGTGGCGCGGAGGGCTTAAGTGGTGCCGAGATGCTATGGATAGCGGCAGCAAACACCGACCCCATACGCGACATCACGATTCTCGATGGTAAAATGATTATCGATGCCCGCTCAAAGCGCCCGGGGCGTGGCACAAACCCATCGCGCTTTCCAAACGTAGTGACATCGTCCGTCGAAACGATAGAGCTTGTCGACAGGCGCTGGCAGGAGTATGCCCTCGGTGAGTTTATAGAGTCGCCCTCGCGTCGCTACCACAAACTACAACTCTCGGATGGTGCCGAGTGGTAACGTATGATGCCGGAGAACAGAGAGAAACTTCGTGGCGTAGTGTGGCTCATACCGCTATTGCTCATCGTCGTGCTACTATTCATCGTAGCGCGCCCGCACGACAGCTACGACTACGACGGCACCCCGCAACAACAATACACCCACGACACCACGAGCGACACGCTCGAAAGAAAATTACACCCCTTCGACCCCAACATTGCAGATTATCGCACGATGATTGAGGCGGGCGTAGAGCGGCGCATCGCCGTGGGCATCATACGCTGGCGCGAGGCGGGCAAGGTATTTCGCGTGAAGGAGGATGTGGCGCTATGCTACGGCATGACCGACTCGATGTACTTCGCCTTAGAGCCTTATATAAATATAGGTGACAAGTATCGCATAAAAACCCCCGCCAATACCGAGCCTACATCGCACATCGACACCACCATACTGCTCCCCTTCAGCCTCGACAGCGTAGGTACGGCATATCTTCGCGCCATAGGCTTCACATCGCGCCAGGCCGACCTCGTCATCCGCTACCGCGACATGATTGGTGGCTACCGCACGATGGAGGAGTTTGCCGAATGCTATGCCGTAGACTCCGCAATGGCAGCACGCCTCGAGCCCTATATCATCTTCCCCGAGCGCCCTGCGGAGCCTACATACGCCCGACCGAAGATAACGCTCCCCGTGGATATCAACAGCGCCGACTCCGCAACGCTCGTATCGCTACGTGGCATAGGTTCCAAGAGCGTGGTACACATCCTACGTTATCGAGAGCTCCTTGGTGGCTACCACTCCGCGGAGCAACTTTTAGAGCTTGCAACCGTCACGGAGGATAATTTTCAGCTATTTTCATCACAAATTTACTGTGACAGTGCTGAAATTAAAAAAATATGTATTAACTTTGCAAGCCCAAAAGAGTTGGAGGTTCACCCATATTTATCGAACCGCATGCTCAGGCGCATTATTAACCATAGGGAATTGAAAGGAGGTTGGAGTACCGTAGAAGAGATGATTGAGGATGACATATTTTCCGAGGAGGAGGCAGCACGCATCGCTCCCTATCTCGATTTCGGTACACACCCCGAGTAGATGAAGACTAAGAGCCCGAGGCCACAAGGTGGGCGGAGGCAACGAAGAAGAAGCCGTGAATGAAGAGCAGTCGTAAATAAAGGAAGGAAGAAAGGGAGGCCATAAAGGGAGGCCATTGATAAGGCAGGCTGCTTGAAGTGGCAAAATAACAACGAATATTAATATTAAAAAAAGAATAAGATTATGATTATCATGCCCGTAAAGGAGGGAGAGAACATCGAGCGCGCCCTCAAGAAGTTTAAGAGAAAGTATGAGCGTACAGGCGTTTTGAAGGAGCTTCGTCGTCGTCAGTACTTCACAAAGCCCTCAATCGCTAAGCGTGAGGCTATGCAGCACGCTATCTACGTTGAGCACACCTACCGTCAGGAGGAGTAGTACAACAATCTCTTAAGAAGTAGAGGGGCTGGCCTTAATGGTCGGCCCCTCGATATTTTATATCATTCCTAAATTGATAAGCATAAATACCTATTATTTCCAAAACAGACCACTCATATTATGTAAATTGGTTAATTTTTCCTACCTTTGGGCTATCAAACTTAATAACAAGAGTATGAAGAGAGACCTTAAACCCAGAGAACACTCCCTATTTTTGAAGGCTTTTCGATTGTATCTGCAATATGTTAACTCGGGATTATACTTCCGCAAGGAGCATATCGTAGGCTTGGAGAATGTTCCCGAGAATGGTACTCCTGTTGTTGTGGTGTCGAACCACCAGAACTGTCTTAACGACCCCCTGTGCGTATGTCTTATGCTCACGGATCGTCGCATGAACTTCCTCGCACGTGCCAACGTATTCAAGAACCCCATATTCAACAAGGCACTACGCGCCATGGGTCTGCTTCCGGCATACCGCATGAGCCACGAGGGCTTCGGTGCCATAGGCAACAATCAGGCGACACTCGACGCCGCAGGTCAGGCACTCACCGACGGTGAGACGGTCATGCTATACCCCGAGGCCGACCACCAAGATAAGCGTTGGCTCGGTAACTTCAAGATTGGCTACCTGCGCATAGCCTTTGGTGCTGCCGAGAAGATGGAGTTCAAGGAGGATGTGATGATACTACCCTCGTGCAACCACTACTCGAACTACTTCCACGCCCGCACCGAGATGCTTATTAAGTTTGGCGAGCCCATATCGCTCAAGCCATACTACGAGCGTTATAAGGAGTCGCCGCGTGAGACGATGGTCGAGATAAACAACATCGTGCGCACGAAGATACAGGAGATGATGCTACATATCGACGACCTCGAGAACTACGAGGCTATCGACTACCTCCGCGAGACGGGCTACGGCACGAAGTACGCCAAGCGCCACGGCTTCAAGCATCGCTTCCTGCCCTCACGCCTACGTGCCGACCAGAAGTTCGTAGACAACTTGGAGCGCGCCCGCGAGGAGCATGACGACGAGCTTAAGACGATATATAAGGATACGCTTCACCTCGCCGAGGAGTGCAAGAAGCTCGGCATCCGCGACTGGCTCTTTGTCCATAACCCGGGTATCGAGGCCCCCATACTCCGTGGCTTGGGTCTGTTAGTGTTGCTGCCCCTCTTTATCATCTCGATAATACCTACGGGCTTGCTCTTCGTCATCCCGCGCATATTCACCAAAGCACTCATCAAGGATCAGATGTTCATCAGCTCGTTCAACGTGGCCGTGAGCGCCTTCGTGTCGGTGCCTATATGTCAGCTTATACCCACGGCACTGCTATGGATATTTGCGGGCTTCTGGTGGGCCTTCGGCTACTTCGTAGCATTCCCCTTCATGTTTATCCTCGTGTGGAACTATATGCGCCTGTGGCAGAAGTTTAAGGGCTCGTGCAACTTCGTTAAGCCCAAGAACCGCACGACCATAGACAAGCTGCGCGAGCTCCGCCAGAGCATACACAACCGCTTGGATGCTATCTTGGAGTAGTGTGTAGAGTAATTTAGAAAATTTGTCGGGAGACAGAGATGATTAGAAGTGAAATTACGGAGTTTAGAGAATTTAAGGAAGCACTGTAATATATCCTTAAGCTCATCAAACTCACTAATTTCCCTAATCACAACCTAACGAGTTGAAAGACTTAATTTCTTATCAGAAGGGGTTAGATTTGGCCTATCACATAAAAGAGTGCCATGGGATAGTACTTAAATGTACAGCCCATGGCACACTATTTTTAGGGAGAGGTCGAAGATGACCACTTTTCACAAGAAATTACCTTCGAGAGATGTATTGCTTAATAACCCCTCGCTTCGAGTTGCGGATGAAGTCGATAAGATAGTTACGCTCAGCGCTCTCAGCAACCTCAGCCTCGGCCTTATCGCAGCCCGACTGATAGTTAAGCTCGCTCTGGAAGAGGATGCGGCAGGTGTTGTGGATAGATGTTATCTGCTCCTCCGTAAAGCCACGGCGCGAGAGGCCCACCTTATTGATGCCGGCATAGTGTGTCTCGCCATTTGTAGCGATGATGAAGGGGGGAACATCCTGAACAACGAGAGCACCACCCTGAATCATGGCATGGTCACCGATATGTACCCACTGGTGCACAGCCGTATGGCCACCGATGACTACCCAGTCGCCAACCTCGACCTCGCCGGCCAACGACAGGCGGTTAGCAAAGACGCAGTGGCTGCCGACAACGTCGTCGTGTGCCACATGTACGTATGCCATGAGAAGGTTATGGTCGCCAATGATGGTCGTGCCGCGCGATGCCGTACCACGTGCTATGGTCACGCACTCGCGGATGTCGTTATAGTCGCCAATAACAGCCGTAGTCTTCTCGCCCGCAAACTTCAAATCCTGGGGCAGGCAGGCGATACATGCACCGGGGTGCACCTTGTTACCCTTACCCAGGCGTGCTCCATCGTAGATGATGGCGTGGGGGCCAATCCAGCAGTCATCGCCGATGACTACGTCGCCCTCAACATAGGCGAAGGGCTCGATAGTGACGTTCTTGCCGATCTTTGCATCGGGGTGAACGTAAGCTAAATTACTAATCATAATATCTCAATTGTTTGTGTTTCTTCATCTACTAACGGTTCTTGACAATCTGTGCCGTGAGGATAGCCTCGCACGCAAGCTGACCACCGGCAAAGGCCTTACACTCGGCCGTGACGATGCCGCGACGCATATCCGCAATGTGGCACTCGAGCTGTAGCGTGTCGCCCGGCACAACCTTACGCTTCCACTTCACGCCATCAGCCTTAAGGAAGTAGGTGCTATACTGCGTGGGATCCTCAACCTGACTCAGGACAAGGATGCCACAGCACTGAGCCAGCGCCTCGATGATAAGCACACCCGGCATGACGGGCTCCTCGGGGAAGTGTCCCACGAAGAAGGGCTCGTTCATCGTCACCTGCTTGATGCCCGCGATGTCGTTACCCTCGATGTGGAAGACGCGGTCGACAAGCAAGAAGGGAGGACGGTGCGGGAGGAGCGCCTTGATGGCATTGATGTCCATCAGCGGCTGCACCTTGGCGCTATACTTAAACATGGGGCGGTCGCCACTGCGACGGATGACGCGCGAGAGCTCCTTCATAAACTCCGTATTGGCGAAGTGACCGGGGCGTGTAGCCCACACGCGGCCCTTGATGCGCATGCCAAGGAGCGCGAAGTCGCCAAGGACGTCGAGGAGCTTATGGCGCGCAAGCTCGTTGTTGGCACGCAGTTGCTGGTTGTTGAGGTAACCACCCGTAACGCGGATATCATCCTTCTGGAATATCTCCTTGAGGTGGTTGAGTTGCTCGTCCGACACGGGATTCTCGACAACGACGATGGCATTGTCGAGGTCGCCACCCTTGATGAGGTTCATCTTCATCAGAGGCTCCAACTCGTGGAGGAAGACAAACGTGCGACACATCGCGATATTCGAGGTGTAGTCTATCTCGCCATTATACACGGCATACTGGTTGCCCACGACCTTCGAGTTGTAGTCCACGTGTACCGACACCGAGAACTCATCGTCGGGGTAGAGCACGATGGCCACGCCCTTCTCCGGCAGGGTGTATACCTGCTTCTCCGTAACCTCGAAATACTTACGCTCGGCGCTCTGCTCCACGGTGCCCACCTCGGTAATGCGTGCAGCGTACTCCTTGGCCGAGCCATCCATAATGGGGGTCTCGGGGGCGTTGATGTCGATGGTGGCGTTATCCACACCGAGAGTCCACAACGCCGACATTATATGCTCTATGGTGCTCACCTTCGCAGCACCCTTCTCGATGGTCGTACCACGCGACGTATCGGTCACATACTCGCACAACGCAGGAACCTCGGGCGCGCCCTCCAAATCCACACGACGGAACGTGATGCCGTGATTATCATCAGCAGGGTGTACCGTCATCATCACCTTAAGACCCGTGTGCAGGCCCTTACCCTCGAAAGATATTGCCTGAGCAAGTGTTCTCTGTTTCGTTGCCATATCCGAAAAGTTTTAATTTTTCTTCCTAATTAATATATTTAGTGGCACAAATATACTAAAAAAATTAAAAAAAATTACTATTTTTGCTCGGAATATTAAAAGAGCATGTCCGACAACAGAAAATATATACATCGAGGCGAGATAAAAGGGCAGCCACGGCGCGTGCCACGGAGGGCGAATATAGACCTTGGCGACACACGCTCTGAGAGCGCCGGCGAGTGGTTGTACAGCCATCGCGTGGGTCTTATCGTCGTGTTGGTCATGTTTCTCATGGGTGGCGCAGTGCTTGCCACGGCACGCTATAACGTCGATATTCTCCCCACGGAGTATATTATAGAGTTTGTCGAGGAGGAGCCCACGGTGGAGGAGGTGGAGCGCCTGAAGCGCGAGCGCGACAGGATACAGGCGGAGATAAACCAACGCCTCGCAGCGGTGCAGAACGTCAAGAACCTACAGTCGAACGATGCCTCCGAGGAGGCGGGCTCACGCGGACAGACATCCGCAACAAGCGACATGCAGGAGATGATGGATAAAATAGCCTCCGACATGGCGACAAACCGCGGTAACTACGAGAGCGGCATGCGCGAGGCCGAGGGCATAGGCCAGGGCAACGGCTCGGGTAAGGGTGCAGGAGATGGTAAGGCCGAGAAGGGTAAGTTCTCGGGCGCTGTCACCGTGGCCTACGACTTCCGCGACCCTGTGCGCCACCATCGCGACCTCTACACTCCGGCATACCGCGCAAAGAGCGGGGGCGTGGTCGTGGTGGATGTATGGCTCAACCGCAATGGCGAGGTTACATCGGCACGCATACAGTCGTCGACAACCCCCGAGCTTAACGACCAAGCACTGAGCGCAGCACGACATAAGCGCACGCGCTTTAATATTGACAGCGCGGCACCCATGCCACAGCGCGGAACAATAACGTATACCTTTGTAGCACAATGAGTTTAATGCGACATATAGGCGTGGCGTTGTTCACGATGTTTGTATCCCTGCTGCTTCCCACGGAGGCCGCAGGCATGACTCATGATGCAGAGCTTTCATACACGGTGCATGAGGAGAAGAGCGCCACCGAGAACGAGGAGAGCTGCTTCACAGCAAGCGATGCTCCCCTACTATCGACGACGACAACGACGGTGACACCTCCGAGTGTGACACCTTTAGTGCGCACCCTCACACGCACGACGGTTGCCTCGGAGCGTCTCTTCCAGCACTCAAAGGCTGTGAGTGCCATAGATAGCACGACGGCAGCCTCACGATACGGATTGTATAACCATAAAATATTGTTTTGTACTCTCTCGCGATGCTACTACCTAAATCGCCTGATGAGGCTTATTATTTAGCGTAGAAGTATAGGATAGCACATCCTTTCGATTTCGTAACACGATGATAATAAGCTAACTAAACAAACTATTTTATGATTATGGAAGATATTTGCAAGGCGCTGTACGCCTTGCCTTCGGGTGTTGTATCAGCTCGTCGTCAGCCTGTATGCCGCCCAACGATTATTGCCCTTGTGGGCGCCGCTCTTTTAGTTTTGAACTTCGCGCTTGTCGACGATAAGTCGGGCGCTGTGGGCATGACCCTTATGGTTGCGGGCGTGGCGATGCTCCTCTATGGTGCTATCATCGCCATCGTGCGCCTCGCAAGCGACAAGTGTGTGCCCTACCATACGACGACGAAGCGTTACATGCGCTTTAGGGAGCGCTACTACGACCGCGAGCAGCTCGCCGAGTTGCAGAAGGCCGTAGCACGTGGCGACAGAGCGGGTATCGAGGCACTGCCTACGGGTAATGTGGCCGCCATAACGCTCGTGGAGTGTTATGCACCCGACCGTAGCATCGTAGCCTACGCCCTCTACGAGTACTCGAACTTCGACAATAAACTCATTGGCGAGGTTAAGCTCGTAGGCGGCAATAAGTAGTCATGACCGTGAGGACGGTCGTGGCGTAGATGTTATAAACATAAATTTGTAATAAATATGCTCAACGAAAACTTTCTCCTTGTAGGAGCCCTGTTGCTCTTCGTCGCCGTACTTGCCGGTAAGGCGGCCTATCGTCTTGGTGCCCCCGCCCTATTGCTGTTCCTTGGTGTGGGTATGCTTTTCGGCTACAACGACTTCATATCGTTCCACTCGGTAGAGATGGCAGAGTTCATCGGCATGGTGGCACTATGTATCATCCTCTTCTCGGGCGGTATGGATACGACATTTTCGGACATACGACCGGTGATGGCTCCCGGCGTGGTTATGGCCACGCTGGGGGTCATCCTCACGGCCATCATTGTCGCCATATTTATATATTTCATGGCGCCTCTGTTGGGTTTAAGCTTCGAGATGTCCTTCCCTTTGGCGCTACTACTCGCTGCGACGATGTCATCAACGGACTCGGCATCGGTATTCTCCATCCTCCGTACCAAGAAACAGGGGTTACAGGAGAACCTACGCCCGCTTTTGGAGCTTGAGAGCGGTAGTAACGACCCCATGGCTTACATCCTCACCGTCGTACTTGTAGGCGTAGTATCGGGAGGCGCAGAGCTAAACATGGGCGAGGCCATAGGCACGTTCCTCATACAGATGTGCGTGGGTGCATGCCTCGGCTACACATTTGGTCGCGTCACGGTGTGGGTCATAAACAACATTAACATACGCAGCAACGCATCGCTATACTCGGTGTTGCTCCTTGCGTGCGTATTCTTCACCTTCTCGTTCACGTCGATGGTATACGGCAACGGCTACCTTGCGGTATACATCGCCGGCTTGGTTGTGGGTAACTTGCGCATCGAGCACCGCCACATGCTACGCACCTTTTTCGACAGCTTCACGTGGTTGTTGCAGATAGTTCTCTTCTTGGCCCTCGGTCTGTTGGTCGATGTTCACGACCTGCTCAAGCCCGAGGTACTATACATGGGCTTAGCCATAGGCGTGTTTATGATATTCGTGGCACGCCCCCTCTCGACCCTTGCGTGCATGGCTCCGTTCCGTCGCTTCACGACAAAGGCACGATTGTACGTATCGTGGGTAGGTCTGCGCGGTGCTGTGCCCATCATCTTCGCGCTCTACCCCCTAACAAATGGCGTGGAGCATGCCGACTATCTCTTCAACGTAGTATTCCTCGTAACCATCATATCGCTTCTTGTTCAGGGTAACACCGTGAGCTCGATGGCCAACTGGCTCGGGCTGTCGTTCAAGGTCAAGGAGCGCACCTTCAAGCTCACCGTGCCCGACCATATACGCAGCGAGTTCTCGGAGATAGAGGTAAACAAGGGCATGATACGCAACGGTAACACGCTGAAGGATATAAAGCTCCCGGGACATACGCTCGTGGTGATGGTGTGTCGTGGCGAGGATTACTTCGTGCCGAAGGGTAACACGGAGTTGAGCCCGGGCGACAAGCTCCTCGTTGTGTCGGACAACAACGACCAGCTCCTCAAGCAGGTCAAGGAGATGGGCATACAAAATATCATCAAGATGTAACATCGCAGACATATACAGACCTTAAGAAACCTAAAACGAACATATATTATGAAAAGACTCACCCTACTGATTGCAGCCATGGCACTATTGGCCTCTACGGGCGTTGCCGAGGCTCACAAGACGGAGAAGGTAAAACCCAACTACGAGCTTGCCGAGCGTTTCTCACCCACGAAGGTGCGTCGCCTCGTGCCTCAGAGCGTCGTGCGCCCCAACTGGTTTGAGGGCTCGTCGAAGTTCTGGTATAAGTGGCAGACGGTGGATGCCATACGCTACTACAGCGTAGACCCCGCAACGGGGCGTAAGACCGAGCTATGGTCTATGGCCGAGATGGCCGAGAAGCTAACCATAGCCACGGGTCACCCCTTCGATGCCGAGCACCTGCCCATATCGAACATGAAGCTCGAGGAGGATAGGTACGTGCTCTTCGATGTCACACCCTCGGCCGTAGTCGTTGATAATAACGAGTACCTCGAGAAGGACGACAAGGGCAAGCCCAAGGTATACCACTTCAAGTGGGACATCGCAGCACGCGAGCTTACGGCATTGGACTCGCGCGAGGGTAAGTACCCCACGTGGGCAAACGTATCGCCCGATGGTCGCATCGCCGTATACCAGAAGAACAACAACCTGTGGTATATGACCACCGAGGATGTCGAGAAACTTATCCTCGACCCCAAGGACTCGACCATCGTCGAGCACCCCATAACCACGGATGCCGTGGAGAGCAACGCCTACCACTGGTTTGAGGACTGCATCGAGCAGATAAAGGAGGATGAGCGCTACCGCGTATACTTGCAGTGGTCGCCCGACTCGAAGCACTTCGCCACAGTGCGTAGCAACACCGAGATGCTCAAGGACTTCTGGGTTATCGACATCCTCAAGGAGCGCCCCGAGCTCTTCAGCTACAAGTATCAGATGCCCGGCGAGCAGAGCCCCGACTTCTGGCTCGAGGTGTTCGACACCGAGACGCTGGAGCGTAAGGAGATAGACCTCGCGAAGTATAAGGAGCAGATGCTCTTCATCTGCCCCCGCCCGATGATGTATAAGGATACCTACGCGCGCCCCTACCGTCACGTATGGCAGGGCGACAACACCTCGTTCTACATCCTGCGCCAGAGCCGCGACATCAAGCGCGTAGACCTCTGTAAAGTGAACATCTCCACGGGTGAGGTCACGGAAGTCGTACACGAGGAGATGAAGACATCTATCGAGTACCGCTACCCCACGCTCATAAACAACGACAAGGAGGTCATCCAATGGTCGGAGCGCACGGGCTGGGCACACCTCTACCGCTACACCGCTGAGGGCGAGCTCCTGAACGCCATAACAACGGGCGAGTGGCACGTGTCGGATGTCCTTGGTGTTGACGACAATAAGCGCGTCATCTACTTCACCGCCACGGGATACAACAAGGATGAAAACCCCTACTACCTGCACCTCTTCCGCGTGAACTACGACGGTACGGGCCTCAAGCAGCTCGACCCCACGGGCTTCAATGGCGACTTCTCGCTCTCGGACGACCGTCGCTACTTCACCACGACATACTCGCGCGTGGACACGGCACCCAAGTCGGAGCTTTACACCACCGACGGTAAGCGCATTGCCGAGCTCGAGGTTGTGGACATGGCCCCGCTTATGGCCCACGGATACAAGTTCCCCGAGCCCTTCGTTGTTAAGGCTGCCGACGGCATCACCGACCTCCATGGTGTGATGTACAAGCCCTACGACTTCGACCCCAACAAGAAGTACCCCATCATCGAGTATGTATACCCGGGCCCGCAGACCGAGGCTGTGGAGCAGTCGTGGTACGGACACCTCAACCGCACAGACCGTCTGGCACAGATGGGCTTCATCGTCATCACCGTGGGTAACCGCGGTGGCCACCCCGACCGCTCGAAGTGGTACCACAACTACGGCTACGGCAACATGCGCGACTACGGCCTCAAGGATAAGGTTGTGGCAGCACAGCAGCTCGCAGCGCGCCACTCGTATATCGACATCACGCGCGTGGGTATTCACGGACACTCGGGTGGTGGCTTCATGTCGACAGCGGCGATACTCATGTACCCCGACTTCTTCGATGTGGCGGTATCGTGTGCCGGCAACCACGACAACAACATCTACAACCGCTGGTGGAGCGAGAAGCACCACGGCATCATGGAGCGCGAGGGCGAGAATGGCGAGATAATCTTCGACTACCACATCACGGCCAACCCCGAGATAGCATCGCGTCTGAAGGGCAACCTTCTGTTGGTACATGGCGACATCGACGAGAACGTGCACCCTGGTAATACGTTGCGCGTGGTGGATGCCCTGATTCGTGCAAATAAGCGCTTCGACATGCTTCTGCTGCCGGGTCAGCACCACGGCTTTGGCGACATGAACGAGTACTTCTTCTGGCGCATGGCCGACTACTTCTCGGAGCATCTCCTGGGCGACTCAGAGACCTCGACCGACATACACCAACTTAACAACGACATCTAACGTATGCTTAAAAGGCTGACATACATACTCCTATCATTCGTGCTTGCGGCGTGCAGCACGGATGATGGCGAGGTGATAGCCACGCGCAATGACCTCGTAGCCGATGCCGAGCGCAAGCCCTTCTACAAGTTTAACCCCGTGAGTGTGGCACCCACGGCCGAGGTGTCGTCCGAGGAGATGCACCTAAGATATATCGACGCAGGCGAGGCACTCCCCACGTTCACGCTCACCTTCCCCGAGGGGAGGTCAAGCCGCGTAATCATGGAGTACACCATGGGGTCGTTTGGCTCGGGCCCCGCGAAGTACGACTGCACGACGATGCTCTTCGTGCGCAACAAGGCTACTGGCACGATGCTCGAGATAGCGCGCGCCTTCACACCCTTTGGTGGCATGTTCGACGACACGTGGCAGAAGCGCTTCTATATCGACGTCACGGAGTATCGCGCACTGCTTCAGGGCGATGTGGAGTTTGCGTACTTCTACGGCGGCTTCGACAATGACGAGACGAGGGCGCATAGTTTCGCGGTGCGCTTCCTGCTATATGATGGTAGTCCCGAGCGCGAGGTTGTGGATATCATTCCCCTTTACGACTCGTTCCACAATGGCAATAGCGGCTACCGCGGCTGGGCGTATGGCGTTACGGGCCACGACATCGAGGCCGAGGAGCGCATGGGCTTACGTAGCGTAACGATACCCGCGGGCGTGACGAGCATGGAGCTGCGTCTGAGCATCACGGGTCACGGTCACGACCAGGGCACCTTCCCCGAGCGACCCGACTATACGCCATACAACATGGCGGAGTTCGACGAGAATAGCTATACATTTAAGGTTAACGGCACGGAGCAGACGGCCGAGGGTCGCATCTTCTACTCCAATGCCGACAACTACCTGCAACAGGGCACGTATAACTACGACCGCGCAAACTGGGCACCAGGCAACCCCGCGAATGTACAGTGGTGGAGCGTGGATAAGGCCGCCATCGTCGACGGTGCGCTGACGATAGATATCGACCTCCCGCGCTTCGTGTCGTCGTTCGACGCTCCGAATGCCGAGGGCGTAGCGCAGTATATCGTCATGGCCGACTTGTTCTTGTATAGATAAGAGAGGTTGGATATAAGGAGATTAGGGAGTTTAGAGAGATTAGGGATATTTTTTTCCTTAGATTCACTAAGCTCCCTAATCTCTATAAACTCCCTAATCACAACAAATTACCTCTTGGTTTTGTATGCTGCGCGGTACGACCCACGCGCCATCTTCTGAAGCTTGTTCTTTATAAGGTTGCGACGAAGGGGGGCAAGGTGGTCGGTAAAGACCATGCCCTCGATATGGTCGTACTCATGCTGGATGACACGCGCAGGCTTGCCCGTGAACTCCTCGTCGTGCTCAACGAAGTTCTCGTCTAAGTAGCGCATACGTATCGTCACGGGGCGACGCACATTCTCATGGAGGCCCGGGAGCGAGAGGCACCCCTCCTCAAAGAGCGACGTCTCCTCCGACTCCTCGTATATCTCGGGGTTGATGAACACCCTGCGGTAGTCGGCAAGCGTGGGGTCATCCTCGCCCCAGGGTGTGCAATCGACGATGAAGAGGCGTATGTTCTTGCCTATCTGCGGGGCAGCAAGACCCACACCCTCAGCCTCGGCAAGCGTAGTCCACATATCGTCGATGAGCTTCTTAAGCTCGGGGTAGTCGGGGGTGATATCCACCGACTCGTTACGCAGAATCTGCGAACCATATATTACGATCGGATATATCATAAAGTTTCTACTCTATCTAAAATTTACATTTCTACTGATGCCATATAATCTTGGAGGATTATGGCTGCCGAGACCTTATCCACAAGGCTCTTATCCCTACGTGCCATCTTGCCGATGCCGCTCTGGAGGATGGTGCGCTGCGCCAACACGGAGGTAAACCTCTCGTCGTAGGCAACGACCCTCTTCTCGGGGTAGGCGTGGCGCAGGCGCCCGATAAGTGGTTCTACATAGCGCATAGTATCCGACGGCTTGCCGTTCATCTGTCGCGGGTAGCCCACAACGATGGTATCGACATCCTCGCGCGCGAAGTAGTCCGCCAAAAAGCGTTCCAACTGCTTCGTATCGACAGTCTCGAGGGGCGAGGCGATGATGCCCAAGGGGTCGGTGACGGCCAACCCCGTGCGCTTCGTGCCGTAGTCTATGGCTATGAGGCGCGACATTAGGCCTTAACCTTTGCAAGGAGGTGGCGCAATGCTACCTTGCCATCGACCAAGGCGTAGAGCTCGTCGATAGCCACGCGCTCCTGCTCCATAGTGTCGCGGTGGCGCACGGTGACGGTGCGATCCTCGAGGGTCTGGTGGTCGACGGTAACGCAGAAGGGCGTACCGATAGCATCCTGACGACGGTAGCGCTTACCGATAGAGTCCTTCTCGTCGTAGGCCACGTTATAGTCGAAGCGTAGCATGTCGATAATCTCGCGGGCAACCTCGGGAAGGCCATCCTTCTTAACAAGGGGCATGACGGCAACCTTCGTAGGTGCAAGGGGTGCAGGGATGCGCAACACTACGCGCTCCTCGCCATTCTCCAACTTCTCCTCGGTATATGCTGCCGACATAATCTGCAAGAACATACGGTCTACACCGATAGATGTCTCAACGACATAGGGAACATAGCTCTCACCACGCTCAGGGTCGAAGTACTGAATCTTCTTGCCCGAGAACTCCTGATGACGACCGAGGTCGAAGTCCGTACGCGAGTGGATGCCCTCAACCTCCTTGAAGCCGAAGGGGAAGTTGTACTCCACATCTGTTGCAGCATTGGCGTAGTGGGCGAGCTTGTCGTGGTCGTGGAAGCGGTAGTTGTCGTCGCCGAAGCCCAAGGCGCGGTGCCATGCCATACGTGTATTCTTCCACTTATTCCACCACTCCATCTCCGTGCCGGGCTGCACGAAGAACTGCATCTCCATCTGCTCGAACTCCCTCATACGGAAGATAAACTGGCGCGCAACAATCTCGTTACGGAAGGCCTTACCTATCTGCGCGATACCGAAGGGGAGCTTCATACGGCCCGTCTTCTGCACATTGAGGTAGTTCACGAAGATACCCTGCGCCGTCTCGGGGCGTAGGTATATGGTGCTGGCGCCATCGGCCGTAGAGCCCATCTGCGTAGAGAACATAAGGTTGAACTGACGCACATCCGTCCAATTGCGCGTACCCGAGATGGGGCACACAATCTCGCAGTCGAGGATTATCTGGCGGAGCTCCGCGAGGTCGTTGTTGTTCAGCGCCTCGGCAAAGCGTGCATGCACAGCATCCATCTTAGCCTTAATCTCCAACACGCGAGGCGAGGTTGCGAGGTATTGCTCACGGTTGAAGTTCTCCTTGAAGCGCTTATGAGCCTTCTCTACCTCCTTCTCGATCTTCTCCTCCTGCTTGGCGAGCCAATCCTCCACAAGGACATCGGCGCGGTAGCGCTTCTTCGAGTCCTTATTGTCGATAAGGGGGTCGTTGAAAGCACCCACGTGGCCCGAGGCCTCCCATGTGCGGGGGTGCATGAAGATGGCAGCATCAAGGCCCACGATGTTCTCGTTGAGCTTAACCATAGAGTCCCACCAATAGCTCTTGATGTTGTTCTTGAGCTCCACGCCATTCTGGCCGTAGTCGTACACGGCACCGAGGCCGTCGTAAATCTCGCTTGAGGGGAATATGAAGCCATACTCCTTGCAGTGAGCGACCAACTTCTTAAACAATTCTTCCTGTGTCATAGTTTATATATTTTTTGTTTTCCTTTCATTGCGGATATCAATCCGCAAAGGTAACACTTTTTTTCGATATATTAATTAGGGTATTACTAATAATTTTTTGTATCTTTGCCGCCCGAAACAATATATATATGGAGATATGGCCCTTATAGATGAAATTACACGACGACGCACATTTGCAGTGATTGCACACCCCGATGCCGGTAAGACCACGCTCACCGAGAAGTTGCTACTCTTCGGTGGCGCCATACACGTTGCCGGCGCGGTGAAGAGCAACAAGATTAAGAAGGGTGCTACATCCGACTTCATGGAGATTGAGCGTCAGCGTGGTATCTCGGTGGCTACATCGGTGATGGGCTTCGAGTACAAGGATGTGAAGATTAACATCCTCGACACTCCGGGTCACGAGGACTTTGCCGAGGATACATATCGTACGCTCACGGCCGTAGACTCCGTAATCATCGTCATCGACGGCGCCAAGGGTGTCGAGACACAGACACGCCGACTGATGGAGGTATGTCGCATGCGCAAGACCCCCGTAATCGTATTCATTAACAAGCTCGACCGCCCCTCGAAGGATCCCTTCGACCTCCTCGACGAGGTGGAGCGTGAGCTTAAAATCAGGGTGCGCCCCTTAGCATTCCCCATATCGTCGGGCGACACGTTCAAGGGCGTGTACAACATCTACGAGAAGAACCTATCGCTCTTCACGTCCGACGAGCGACAGACGGCCGACGCCTCGACCGTAGACATCAACGACCTCACGTCGAGCGACATTGATGGATACATAGGCGAGAAGTTCGCCACGCAGCTACGCGAGAACATAGACCTCGTGGAGGGTGTATACGACACGTTCAATCGTGAGGAGTATCTCGCAGGTGAGGTTGCCCCAGTATTCTTCGGCTCGGCAGTGAATAACTTCGGTGTGCGTGAGCTCCTCGACTGCTTCATACGCATAGCCCCCTCACCGCGCAACGCAACGACAGAGACTCGTCTGGTGGAGCCCGCAGAGCCTAAGCTCACAGGCTTCATCTTCAAGATACACGCCAACATGGACCCCAACCACCGCGACCGCATAGCCTTCATGAAGATATGCTCGGGACGCTTCGAGCGTAACAAGAACTACCTCCATGTGCGCAGCGGCAAGCAGCTTAAGTTCTCGTCGCCCACAGCCTTCATGGCCGAGAAGAAGTCGATAATCGACGAGGCCTTCCCCGGTGACATCGTAGGTCTGCACGACACGGGCACATTCATGATTGGCGACACGTTCACCGAGGGCGAGAAGCTCAAGTTCACGGGCATACCCTCGTTCTCACCCGAGCACTTCCGCTACATCGAGAATGCCGACCCGCTGAAGTTCAAGCAGTTGGCAAAGGGTATCGACCAGCTTATGGACGAGGGCGTGGCGCAGCTCTTCACCTCGTCGCTCAACGGCCGTAAGATTATCGGCACGGTGGGAGCTCTTCAGTTCGAGGTCATACAGTATCGCTTGGAGCACGAGTATGGCGCGAAGTGTCGCTGGGAGCCCATATCGATACACAAGGCGTGCTGGATAGAGTCCGACAACGAGGCTCAACTTGCCGATTTCAAGCGTCGCAAGCACACGAACATGGCCGTAGATAAGCATGGCCGCGATGTATTCCTTGCCGACACAAGCTACGCCTTAGCCTTGGCGCAGGATAACTTCAAGGATATACGTTTCAAGTTCACATCGGAGGTATAACATCACGCTATGAGGCTACGTAGAGAACATAGGCGCATGTTGCTTGGATGGGTGCTTTTGGTACAAGTACTCTTCCATCTGTGTGGCTCTACGCTCTTTGTCCACAGCCACATTATCGACGGCATCGAGGTTGTACACTCGCACATCTTCGCTGGCCCCGTAACCGAACACAGCCATACGACCGACAGCGCCGAGAGCATCGAGCGCTCGACATACTACGAGGCATTGTCGGCAGCGACAACGACCTCTATCACACCAACAGTCCGCATAGCAGAGTTATTTATACGCTCTGCATACGAGGTGGCGGTTGCGCCCGTCACACATCACTCGCTACGCGCACCCCCAGCATTGGCGTAGCACTCACATCCAAGAGAAAGAGAGCATCACGGACATCATCCCTTGTTTTAGGGGTGGTCGTCGTCGTAATTTACCGCATAATGGCGATTGACCCACGCCATGATAGCGCGTACCTTTGCACCCAGATTTGAATAACGCAAGCAGTAATTACACTAGTGTCCACTAAAAAAGTGGACGATTAAAAATTAAATAAATTTGGTTCACTAGAACCGAATCGTTCATTGACATTGTTGATATTTGATTTGTCGAAGAGGTCTCTCAAATGAGTTTTATCAGTAAGTGAGATTCCG
>JAFTNV010000020.1 GCA_017451685.1 Alistipes sp. | reverse complement strand
CGAGCGTTTGTGCATTCTCAAACAAACTGCAACCCGATTGATTGCGACGATAAGTGACCTTTTTTTTCATAATCATATTATTTTGTACAAATATACAAAATAATTTACTGATTAGCAAATGGTTAATTTATAGAACTTGCCGTAAATTATATACATAAACATTATCCCACAAAGATATGCAAATTATGCCAATTTGCCAAAATAATTTATCGTTGCGAAACGAAATGATTTAATAAATAAAAAATGAGATGTTGCCACCGCAAAAGCAGCGACAACATCTCGACAACAATATCCCATCAGAGCTTACGCTAACATCTGGTCTGCAAGAGTCTCAAGCGCGGGAACATCCTCGGGCTTCATGCGCGACATGATGGTCACCATCTTCTCGGCAACCTCCACGCCCTTGAAGCCATCAATTATGGCACGCATGGCGCGACCCGCCGTGGGTGCCCACGAGCCATTCTCGATGATGCCTATGCGGCGCTTAGAGAAGTTTTTAATAGCCAAGTGGTGCAAGAAGTCGTGCATCGGAGGGAATACATCCGCATCATACGATGCCGCCGCAACAACAAGACGGCTATAACGATAAGCATCCTCCACGGCCTTGGCCACATCCGTGCGCGAGAGGTCGCGAACAACGACATTCTTAGCGCCCTTCGCACGAAGAATATCGGCAAACTTATGAGCCACCTCCGCAGTGTTACCATGAATCGAGGCGTAGGCCACAAGCGTACCATCCTCCTCGGGCTCGTACTTGCTCCACGTGTCGTAGAGGCCAATGTAGTAGCCCAAGTTCTCCGTGAGCACGGGGCCGTGCAGCGGACAGATAATGGCGATGTCGAGGCCCGCAGCCTTCTTCAGGAGCGCCTGCACCGGAGCACCATACTTACCGCAAATATTGATATAGTAGCGACGTGCCTCGTCAGCCCACGGCTCGTCGGCCGAGAGAGCACCGAACTTACCGAAACCGTCTGCCGAGAAGAGTACCTTATCCGTGCTGTCGTACGACACCATAACCTCGGGCCAGTGCACCATGGGGGCCATAGCAAAGTGGAGCTTACGACCACCGAGGTCGAGCGTATCACCCTCCTTAACACCTATCGTGCGACCCTCGAATGTCGTCTCGAAGAAGAACTGAGGCATCATCTTTACCGCCTTATCCGAGGCTACAACCTGCATCTCGGGATAGCGCTCCATAACCTTGGCGATGGTGCCGGCATGGTCGGGCTCGAGGTGCTGCACGACGAGGTAGTCGGGCTTACGATCCGTAAGCACAGCCTCGAGATTCTGCATCCACTCGTCGCTCTTACGACGGTCTACCGTATCCATGATAGCCACCTTCTCGTCGAGGATGACATACGAGTTATACGACACACCGTTGGGCACGAGATACTGGCTCTCGAAGAGGTCGATATCGGTATCGTCAACGCCTACATATACGATTTTTTCGGTTATATTCTTAATCATTTTGCGTAAGTTTTTAGGTTTTATTGTCGCAAATATCTAAATTTTTTGCGGATATAACAAAATTTAAGGCTACTTTTTTATACATTTGTCGTATATTTGCGTTATAAACGACATTACCATGAAACGAATAACCATATTTGCAATAATCGCCACGCTCCTATCAGCATGTGGCGCGCACGAGAAGGCCTCAGACGAAAAGACCATATTTGTAACAATAACGCCCCTTAAGCGCATCGTCGAGGAGATTACCTGTGGCGACTTCCCCGTGGAGGTTCTCGTGCCCGAGGGCGCAAGCCCCGAGACCTTTGAGCCCACAGCGCGACAGCTCACCGCCCTGAACGAGGCGGGCAAGGTGTATGCCATAGGCCTCATAGATTTCGAGCAGAGCCTCATTGCCAACCTCGACCCCACACACATCGTTGATCTCTCCGAGGGCATAACGACGATGGCGGGTAGTTGCTCGCATGGTCACAAGCACCACACCCACGGCATCGACCCCCACACATGGACATCGCCCCGAGCCCTTGCGACGATGGCGCGCACCATCGAGCGCGCAGTGATGAGCGAGTACCCCGACTCGACGAAGTATAGCGAGGCGGCAGCACGTCTTATCGAGCGCATTGAGGCCTTAGACCGGCACTGCGCGGAGTCTATCGAGCGCAGCAACACACATGCGATACTCATCTATCACCCCGCCTACACGTACTACGCACGCGACTACGGCATACGCCAGATAGCCATCGAGCACGACGGCAAGGAGCCCTCACCGCGCCAGATGACGGCAATAATCGAGGAGGCGCGTAAGAACAACATACACACAATCCTCATACAGCCGCAGTATAGCCCCGACAAGGTGGCGACAATAGCCGCGGAGTGCGATGCCGAGATGATAACAACAAACCCGCTCGCCGACGACATACTCCTTGAGATTCAGCGTGTAACAGATATTATGTGCGAGGGTCATGAGTAATACACCTATAGTAAAGATTCGCGACTTAGGCGTGCGCTACGACAGTGTCACAGCCTTGGAGCACGCGTCGCTCGACATCTATGCCGACGACTTCGTTGGCATCATAGGCCCCAATGGTGGTGGCAAGAGCACGCTCGTAAAGGCGATAATGGGTATCGTGCCCTACAACGGAAGCATTGAGTATGGCGCAGAGTTATTGCGTGGCAAAAAACCACATATAGGCTACCTGCCACAAATATCTACCTTCGACAAGGATTTTCCCATAAGCGTGCGCGAGGTTGTGATGTCGGGCTTGCAGGCCGAGCGCGGACTATGGCGCAGCTATGGGCGAGAGGAACGCCGTCGCGTAGATGCGACATTGGAGCGGGCATCGCTCGCCGACCTCGGCAACCGTGCCATAGGTGAACTATCGGGAGGCCAGCTACAACGTGTGATGCTCTGCCGCGCGATAATATCCGAGCCCAAGCTACTCGTTTTGGACGAGCCCACCAACTTCGTGGACAACCGCTTCGAGAATGAGTTATACAACCTCCTGCACCACCTCGCGGAGCAGATGGCCATAGTCATGGTGTCGCACGACATAGGCACCATATCGAGTGTCGTGCGTAGCATCGTATGTGTCAACCGCCACGTACACCGCCACGACTCAAACATCATCACCGAGGAGCAACTACGCAACTACGACTGCCCCATTCAGCTCGTCACACACGGCAACATTCCCCACACCATCCTCGGTGCTCACGAGGAGTGTCCTCACTGCCACAAGTAGCGCAACGTGCGCACGACATCAGGGATGATGACTACGGGCGAGGTGATAAGTAGTATCCAACCCCAGTCCGAAAGCGTGAGAGGCGCTACGTTAAAGAGCTCGCCGGCAAACGTGACAATCAGCACCTGACCGCCAAGGATGACGGCAAGAATCAAGATAAAATACCGGTTGTACGACTCCTTCACGCTCTTTGCGTCACGCAACAATCCCGCGACATCGCCTATAAGGCTACGCTTCGTGCGGAAGTACTTTGCGTTAAAGAGATTCCAGAACTGCATCAGCACAAACACCGAGAAGAACAAGCCCATCTCGTAGGCGGTCATCTCGTGCGACGATGTAGGCTTAAACATATCCTCCACGAATATCCTCAGTGTGTCGACCTCGAAGAGCTGCGCCACGCTCGTAATATCGGCATGGTAGAGCAACTGCCACAAACCGACAAGGATAGCGAAGAAGAGCAGTCCTCCGCCGGCAATCTGCATAAGCATACCTCTATTTATAATGTGACTATTCGGGTCACGGGGCTTATCGCGCAACACGCTACGCTCGGGTGGCAGCGACGACAGAGCCATAGCCGCAAAGGTATCCATGATGAGGTTTACCCACAGCATCTGCGTGACCGTGAGTGGCGACTCGGCACCGATAAATGCGCCAAAGAGCACGATAAGGCATGCACACAGGTTGATGGTCATCTGGAAGATGATGAAGCGACGGATGTTGAGATAGAGCGACCTGCCCCACATTATAGCCTTATTGATGCTGGCGAAGGAGTTGTCGATAATCGTGATGTCGCTGGCCTCCTTTGCGCGTGATGTGCCATCGCCCATCGAGAGTCCCACCTGAGCCTTGCTCAGTGCCGGAGCATCGTTCGTGCCATCGCCCGTGACGGCTACAACCTCGTTGTTAGCCTGCAGGAGCATCACAAGGCGCGCCTTATCATCGGGGCGTGCGCGCGAGATAATCTTAAGCGCCTTACTGCGTAACATCGTGCGCACATCCTCGTCGCTCATTGCAGCAAACTCAGGGCCGGTGATAATCTGTCCCGCGTCATCGGTCGTTATAAGTCCTATCTGGCGGCCTATCTCGCGTGCCGTGCCCGGGGTGTCGCCCGTGACGATGATAACACGCACACCGGCAGAGTTCATACACGTATCTATAGCCTCGGCAACATCGTCACGTATAGGGTCGGCGATGCCCACAACACCGAGGAAGGTCATCGCACCGCGCTCCTCGATAGCAAAGCCGAGAGTACGCATGGCGCGGCTCTGGTACGTGAGCAACAATGCCTCGAACTCCTCGCGCGAACCACCATCGGCGAAATATTCGCACATGGCCATGACAATCTCGGGAGCACCCTTAATAAAGCGCACTCTCTGTCCCGAGGATTTTCTTACGACAGCCGTCGCCATGTACTTCGTCTCGGTAGAGAAGGGCTCTACGGCCGTCACCGTGAAGTTATCGCGTATGGCGCTATAGTCGTAGCCACCATCCCTAAGCCATCGCAATAAGGCGCCCTCCGTAGGGTTGCCGATGGCTGTGAGTGTGCCGTCATCTCCCTTCGTAAGCTCCGCTGTTGAGTTCACAGCCATACACTCAATGATGCTCGCCTTAGCCACATCGTTGCACGCCTTGAACTCCACGACGGTCATGCAGTTCTTCGTCAGCGTACCCGTCTTATCGGTACATATCACCGTCGTGGCGCCCATCGTCTCACAGGCATGGAGCTTACGCACGAGGCTATTCTCCTTAAGCATGCGGCGCATACTCATAGCCAAGCTCACCGTGATACTCATAGGCAGACCCTCGGGTACAGCCACGACAACGAGCGTGACGGCAATCATCACCGAGCCAAGGACAAACTCCAGCACCTCCAACCACGAAGCGCCACCCTCGAAGCCTCCCGAGAGCCAGAAGAAGAGAAGGCGACCAACGATGATAAGCGCAGCGATGATGAAGCTCGCGCGCGATATCCACCCTCCAAGCTTATCGAGCTGGCGGTTTAGCGGGGTCTTAACATCGCTACCCTCGCTCGCGAGAGCCACGCCACGACCCTCCTCCGTGTCGACACCCACGCCCTCGACAACCATCGTGGCACTACCCTCGATGACGGTAGAGCCGCGCAATAGAAAGTTTGAGGGATAGGTAGCATCCTTATCGAAGTCGGCCTCGTCGACAAACTTATTAGCATAGGTCTCGCCCGTAAAGTTCGACTCGTCGACACGCAGATGCTGAGCATCAATCAGGATGCCATCGGCCGGTATCTCGTCACCACCCTCAAGGCGCACGATGTCGCCCACGACAACATCCTGTCGCTCAACAAGCAGCATCACGGGGCGCTCCGCATCGCCCTCGCGACGCAACACCTTGACAGGACGCGAATCCTTTACCTTATTTAATATATCGAACTCACGGTTAGCCTTAACCTCAAAGATGAAGCCCACGCCCGTAGCCAGAAGCAAGGCTACAAGCACGCCTAAAGGCTCGAACATAAGCGACCAGTCGTCACCCATGACGAATATCTCGTACAGCGACAACCCCACCGACAGGCAGAAGACAACCAGCAGAACGACGATAATCGGATCTTTGAACTTCTCGAGATAGAGCTTAAACAACGACTCTCGCTCCGGTGGCGGGATGATATTCTTGCCCCTACCCTCAATAACACTCCGAGAGTCCGTCCTCAGACACCTACTCTGATAATCTCTACTCGCTCTATCTTGTGACATATCTTAATGTTGTAAATTACTTATTATTTTGAAGATACTCAGCAACGATACGTGCTGCCGTGGCTACATACTCTACGCATGGGCGCTTCTTGTAATACTCCGCCGTGCGCTCCGAGGGCATTGCCGTTTCGGCACGCTCCGCCATGGGCTCAAGACCGAGGAGACGACGGCATACGATGTCGCCATTCTCTGCACGAAAACGCTCGGCAAAGTGCTGTACGAGGGCATAATTATTCTTACGTTCCTCAAGATTCTTGGGGTCGGCCGAGGGGCATATCTCGCCCGCGAGCATCGCCATGCCACTCACCGTGCCACACACCTCGCGCATGCGTCCCATGCCTCCGCCAAAGGGGGCTGCAAGGCGTGCTAACGCCTCGGGGCTCTGCCCCATAACATCGTCGAAGGCCATGACGACGGCCTGTGCGCAGTTATATCCCGCCGTGAAGTAACCACGAGCACGTTCCACGCGCTCCTCGACATTTATATTCTCGGTTTGCATTTTATCCAATATCTTAATATCTTTGCGCTACAAAGTTACATTTTATTTTGGAATAACGACCGATAATGGAGTACTCTAAACTAAATTTTCCACCTATACGGCTAAAAGCACGCCGAGGCGAGAATGGCCGCACCGAGGTATTCGATAGGGGGCGCGGGCGTTGGCTTGTGCTCACCCCCGAGGAGTGGGTACGCCGACATGTTGTCGAGTATCTAAAGAGCGAGTGTGGCTTCCGTGCCGAGCAGATTATCGAGGAGTACCCCGTGGATGTTAACGGCATGGCGCAACGTGCCGACATCGTGGCCATAGGCTCCAACGCAAAGCCCCTTATCGTTGTGGAGTGCAAGGAGCCGAATGTTGTCATCAGCCACGACACCCTGCATCAGGCGGCGCGCTACAACGCCATCCTCGACTGCCGATATATCGTCACAACAAACGGCCTCACGACATACTGCTTCGAGCATCAGGCGGATGGCAGATACGCCTCCATAGAGCGTTTTCCGCACTTCGAGTAGCCCCAATACGACGAAATAACACTCTAAGGCATCATTTTTTAGGCCGTATGCTTGCTATCTTCGTAGAAGTTTGTACCTTTGTGCCAATATTCACGAGCATAGAATATGAAAGTAGTAAACACCGTAGCTGACCTAAACGCAGCTTTGGCCAACACCCCGAGGGAGGGCGTAGGCTTCGTGCCCACGATGGGTGCCCTGCATGCAGGACACCGCTCGCTTGTGGAGCGCGCACGTAAGGAGAATGACACCGTGGTGGTGAGTGTCTTCGTAAACCCCACGCAGTTCAACGATAAGGACGACCTCAAAAATTATCCCCGCACACCCGAGGCTGACTGCGCCACATTGGAGGCAGCAGGTGCCGACATCGTCTTCATGCCGACGGTCGAGGTTATATACCCCGAGCCCGACACACGTGTCTTCGACTTCGGCCTCGTGGATAAGGTTATGGAGGGTGCCACACGTCCCGGCCACTTCAATGGCGTGGCTCAGGTTGTTAGCCGTCTCTTCGACCTCGTGCGCCCCGCACGTGCATACTTCGGAGAGAAGGACTTCCAGCAGATTGCCGTGATTAAGGCTATGGTCGAGCAGCTCGCCATCGACATCGACATCGTCGAGTGCGCCATCGTGCGCGGTGAGGATGGCCTCGCGCTATCGTCGCGCAACGAGCTCCTCACGCCCGAGCACCGCAAGGCTGCTCCCCACATCTACGCCACCATCAAGCAGTGTGCCGAGCGTAGCGCTACGATGAGCCCCGCAGAGCTTACCGAGTGGGGCATCAAGACCATCGACTCTAACCCATTGCTTAAGACCATCTACTTCGAGGCTGTCGATGCCCGCACGATGCAGAGGGTCGAGAGGTGGAGCGATGCCGAGCGTATTCAGGGTTGCTGTGCCGTGCAGGCGGGCAACATACGCCTCATAGACAACATCAAGATTAAGTAACGAAACGACCCAAGCAATGTATATCGAGAGGATGAAATCGAAGATTCACCGCGTGCGTGTCACGGAGGCGAATCTAAATTATGTCGGCAGCATCACCATCGACGAGGATCTGATGGATGCCGCAGGCCTTATCGAGGGCGAGAAGGTTCAGATTGTCAATAACAACAACGGCGAGCGCATCGAAACGTATGTCATCCGTGGTGAGCGCGGTAGTGGCTGTATATGCCTCAATGGTGCTGCGGCACGTAAGACTGCCGTGGGCGACATCGTGATAATCATGGGCTACGGCTTTATGGACTTCGAGGAGGCCAAGACCTTCCAGCCGAAGGTCATCTTCCCCGACGAGCGCACCAACCGCCTGTTGTAAGACGATATATGGACAACCAACAATTAAGCCAACCTCTCGGTTGGCTTAATTGTTACATCATCTTACGCAGATAGTATCCCGTATAGCTCGAATCGGTATTCATTATATCCTCGGGGGTGCCCTCGGCGACGATGCGGCCACCATCACGGCCACCCTCGGGGCCCATATCTATAATCCAGTCGGCAACCTTCACCACATCCAGGTTATGCTCGATGACGATGGCCGTATTACCACAGTCCACAAGGCGGTTGATGACATCCAACAGCTGGCGTATATCCTCGAAATGAAGACCCGTAGTAGGCTCATCAAGGATATAGAGCGTGCGCCCCGTATCGCGCTTGGCAAGCTCCGCAGCGAGCTTTATACGCTGCGACTCGCCTCCCGAGAGTGTTGTGCATGGCTGGCCGAGCGTGAGGTAACCCAAGCCCACCTCCTGAATGGCGCGCAGCTTCTGGTATATCGAGGGTATATGCTCGAAGAACTCGACAGCCATGTTTATCGTCATATCCAAGACATCGTTTATGCTCTTGCCCTTATACTTAACCTCCAGAGTCTCGCGGTTATAGCGGCGACCACCACATGCGCGGCACTTAACGTATACATCGGGTAGGAAGTTCATCTCTATGGTTTGATGTCCTGCACCACGGCACTCCTCGCAGCGGCCACCCTTCACGTTGAAGGAGAAGCGTCCCGCCTTGTAGCCACGAATCTGGGCGTCGGGAGTCTGCTCGAAGAGTTTACGTATATCGGCAAAGACATTGGTATATGTCGCGGGGTTACTACGTGGCGTGCGACCTATAGGCGACTGATCGACGACAACGAGTTTATCTATGTGCTCCACGCCCTCAATAGCCTCATACTTTAGCGGCTGATCCAGCGAGCGATACAAGAGGCGCGACAGGATAGGTCGCAGCGTGCCATTAATAAGTGACGACTTACCCGAGCCCGAGACTCCCGTAACGCACACCAACCGTCCGAGCGGGATGCGCACATCGACACTCTTAAGGTTGTGACCCTCGGCACCACGCAGCGTGAGCCACGCGCCACTACCCTCTCTGAGGGGCTGTGTGCGCTCAATCCTACGACGGCCCGTGAGGTAGTCGGCCGTGATGCTATCGCTCTTCAAGATATCCTCAAACGTGCCCTGAGCGACAATCTTGCCACCGCGACGACCCGCTTTGGGGCCCACGTCGATGATATAGTCTGCTGAGCGCATCATATCCTCGTCGTGCTCGACGACAATAACCGAGTTACCCGCATCGCGAAGGCTGCGCAGGCTCTCGATAAGGCGGTGGTTATCCCTCTGGTGTAGGCCTATGCTCGGCTCATCGAGGATATAGAGCACGTTGACGAGCTTCGAGCCTATCTGCGTAGCGAGGCGTATGCGCTGAGCCTCACCTCCCGATATTGTGCGCGAGGCGCGCGAGAGCGAGAGGTAGCCTAAGCCCACATCTACGAGGAAGCCCGTACGCTCGCGTATCTCCTTGACGATGTCGCGGGCGATAGTGCGCTCCTTATCATTGAGCCATTGGTCTATGTTTTCAATCCACTCCCTAAATTCGAGTATCGAGAGTGCCGACACATCGGCGATACTCTTGCCCCCTATCTTGAAGTGCAACGACTCGGCCTTGAGGCGCGAGCCCCCACACTTGGGACATGTCTGCATAACGAGGAACTGGTCGCGCCACTTCTGTCCGCGCTTCGACTCCTCATCTACGTCGCGCATAATCCACTCCGAGAGGCCCATCCACTGCGCAAGCTGGTTGCCACCAAGCGACGAGAACTCCGCGAGGTTGATGGTCATAGGCTCCGAGTCGCCATACAAGATGGCGTTCATTCCCTCCTCCGAGATGCTCTTTATAGGGTCGTCGAGCGTGAAGTCGTAGCGACGGCCAAGCATCTCCATCATCGCAAAGAGCATATTGTTGTGATGCTTACCCAGAGGCTCGATGCCACCATCGCGTATCGACATATTGTCGTCAGGGACAATCTTACGCATATCGAACACGGGGCGCTCACCGAGGCCGTTACACTCGGGGCATGCTCCCTTGGGCGAGTTGAACGAGAAGGTATGTGGCTCCGGCTCGGCAAAGGCCTCGCCCGTCGTCGGACACATAAGGTTGCGGGAGTAGTAGCGCAAGCCCTCCGTGGCGTAGTCGTAGAGCATCATCGTACCCTTGCCCTGGCGCATAGTCTCGGCCATGGATGTGAGCATACGCTCGCGGTGAGCCTCGCCAATGACGAGCCTATCAATTACCATATCTATGGTGTGTATCTTATATCTATCGAGCTTCATGCCCGCCGAGAACTCGCGTATCTCGCCATCAATGCGGGCATAGATATAACCCTTGCGCGACATCGTCTCGAAGAGCTCGCGGTAGTGACCCTTACGCCCCTTAACCACGGGTGCGAGGAAGGCTACCCTACGGCCATCGAAGCCCTCAATCATAAGTCGGCATATCTCCTCGTCGGTATATCGCACCATCTGTTCACCCGTATATGGCGAGTAGGCGCGCGAGGCACGTGCGTACAAGAGGCGCAAGAAGTCGTTAATCTCGGTAACAGTGCCCACGGTCGAGCGCGGATTCTTATTCGTCGTCTTCTGCTCGATAGCCACAACGGGGCTTAAACCCGTAATATGGTCTACATCGGGGCGCTCCATATTGCCGACAAACTGGCGCGCATAGGCCGAGAGTGTCTCCATATATCGGCGCTGACCCTCGGCATATATCGTATCGAAGGCCAACGACGACTTACCCGAGCCCGAGAGTCCGGTGATGACAACGAGCGAGTCGCGCGGAATAGTCACATCCACGTTCTTGAGGTTATGCACCTTCGCACCCGTTACCGTTATCTCCTTCTTAGCCATCAGTTAGAGCATATTCGAGAGCATCGTCTGTAGCGATATCCACCCCATAAGGTCGATGAACGACACCACGATGATTGCCAACGTAAACCACTTAACAAACTTCACGCCCCAGCTCACAGCCCAATGTGAGGCGAGCACAGCACCGAGGATATTACCCGCGCCGTGCAGTAAGCCCGCGGTATAGTCCACCTGACCGTTATACATAAATACGGCCAACGCAAAGGGCATAGATATAAATATCACACACCCCTTGAGGACATTTGCCGTGACGATGTCGAGGTTCATAGTCCATATCGTCACCGCAAGAATCAGGAAGCCGAGACCTATATATATATAGCCGCTATAAAATCCCACAAAGAAGAAGAGCAGGTAGTGCCACCAGCGTATTACGAGCTTATGACCCTCGCGCTTAGGCTCCTTGTTACGATCCAGGATGAGGTATATGAGAATGATGAGCAACACAACGCTCAAGCATATCTTAAACGTCGCCTCACTCACATCTATGGCAAAGAGCGAGCCTGCGATGGTGCCGAGGATTGTCGGTATGCCCAACAGCAGGCTATTCTTGATGTCGAGCATATTCTTACGCATGAAGGCTATCGTTGCCGATAGGTTTTGCATAACCACAGCGATGCGGTTCGTGCCATTTGCCACAGCCACAGGCATACCCATGGCCATAAATAGTGCCATCGTTATCACCGAGCCACCACCACCGAGCGTGTTGATGATACCCACAACGATACCCGAGATGAGCAGCAGCCACACCTCGTTACTACCTAAATCTTGAAACCACTCCATATATCTCTCCACTTATTTAATTACAAAACTATCGGCATCAGCCAGCACGTTGAAGCGCTTCCTGAATGTCGTCAACGCATCCATGTCGAGTTCCACAACCTCGACAGCCTCACCGTCGGCAAGGTCTGTCATCGTGCGACCGTAGGCATCCACCACGGTCGAGTCACCGGCATACTCCAATCCCGGCTCCGAGCCTATGCGGTTTACACCTATGACGTATGCCTGATTCTCTATGGCACGCGCACGAAGCAACGTGCGCCACACCTCCCTGCGGGGCTTAGGCCATAGCGCCGAGTAGATGATGGCATCGTAGTCGCCTCTCTGACGGCTCCACACCGGAAAGCGCAGGTCGTAGCACACCTCCATGAGATACCTCACACCGCGCCACGCGACAACCTTACGCTCCGTGCCACAGACGAAGTTATCTGCCTCGCCACCCATGAAGAGGTGGCGCTTATCGTACCACTCGAACTCACCCGTAGGCATCACGAAGTACATGCGATTATGGTAGCCATCCGCCTCGCGCACAACGACCGAGCCTACGATGGCGGCATCCAGGCGTGCGGCCATCGTCGCCATCCACCCGAGTGTCGTTCCATCATCGACCACAACGGCGGGTGTCGTCACAAAGCCCGTCGGGAACATCTCCGAAAGGACGACGACATCGGCGCGTATGTCCGCAAGCATAGTTTCCAATGCTCGGAGGTTACGCCCTACATCCTGCCACGCTATATCGCGTTGCACTATCGCCACCCTTGTCTTCATCATCTATTTTGTTGCGACATAGAAGAGGTCGAAGCACCTATCGCTAACCTCCACAAGTCGATAGTCATTCATCTGTATCGCCTCCGTGAGCGCCGTATTAGCCCTATGCAGACGGCGACGATTTAGGCGGTTCATAACATCGTACGGCAACTGCAAGACCCATCGTGGCAGCCACCACTGCATACGCAACACATCGAAGCGCATGATGCGATGCACCGAGGCGCGGTTCTTCTCGTAGTACTCCCACACATGCTCGTTGCCCTCCACGCCAAGCCTCTCGACATCCGCAAAGTCAGCGAGCAACGTGCCGAGTTCATCGGCCGTATACTCCCTCACGTGCCACGGATTGCGCGTGAGCGACATGGGCCTATTCGGGGTGCTAACTATAAACTTGCCACCCTTACGCAGCACCCTGCGCACCTCGGCAACAAAGTCCCTGTCGCGCTTTATGTGCTCAATAACCTGAAACGACACCACGCAGTCGAACGACTCATCCTTGAAGGGCAGGGGCGGCACTTTAGCCTCGCAAAACTCTACATTTGCGGGCATCGGAGGCAGCTCCTGGCTACGTGTCTTATCAATCGTCACAAAGTGCTCGGCATGCGGAGCGATAATATCTACGCCATAGCCCGTGCCCGTGCCTATCTCCAGGACACGCCCCGCAACGCGCCCTGCCGCCTCGACATAGGCCAAGCGCGAGCGCTGAAATACGAAGTTGTCCGACACCTCGCGCGATACTCTCTCAGCCGTCTTTATAGCCATAACTATCGCTTAATACACTCTATACCCGCATCCGTCTGGCGCACCTTGCCCTGCTTAAGGAGCATGCCGAGAGCGCGCTTAAACACCTTCTTACTCATACCCGTGAGGCGAGCGACATCCTGCGGATCGCTATGATCATTAAGGGGCAACTTTCCGCCACCATCCTTGAGCATCTTCTCCAACCTAACAACCGAGCTCTCCACCTCGGCCAAGCCCTGCTGCTGGAGGCTCACATCGATACGCATATCCTCGGTTATCTTACGCACCCAGCCACGACATCTGTCGCCCACATGTATCGGGCGGAAGAGCTGATTCTTGTATATCATACCCCAGTGGCGGTTGTCTATAACCACGCGGTAGCCTATGGACATCTCGGATGCCACCAACACATCCACCTCGTCACCCACAGCAACAACCAGAGGCTCCTCGTTGTAGATGAATGGTTTTATCTTATTCGTTGCCACGCAGCGACCCGTGCGGTCATCGACATACATATATACCACCGTCAGCTGTCCCGCGACGACACCACCCTGCTGGTTACGATTCGGCAGGAAGAGGTGCTTGCCCGAGAGCCCCCAGTCGAGGAAGGCGCCATGGATGCTCTTATCCACGACCTTCAACGCGGCAACCTCGCCAACCTTAATCAACGGCTTCTCGGTAGATGCCACAAGGCGGTCTTCAGAGTCGTGATACACGAAGACCTCCACCTCGTCGCCCTCCTTCATATCGAGCTTCGTGAAGCGGTTGGGGAGAAGCACCTCCACGCCCTCTTCATCCTGAAGATATAGACCGTAGTCCGATATGCGTGCGACGGTAAGTCGCTGTATTTCGCCTGTTCTCATAGTTCCATAATATTTATAAGCGTGTAAAGATAGTGAAAATTTATGAAAGGATGAAGCGTATATCATATTTTTTCGTACATTTGCAAGAAATGGAGCACATACGCCAACATATCAAGGAGCAGGTTGCTGCCCTACCGCACTCGCCCGGGGTCTATCAGTTTATCGACCGCAACGGCGTGATAATATACGTGGGCAAGGCCAAAGACCTACGCAAGCGCGTGTCGTCGTATTTCGTCGAAAACCGCGACCACTCGGCAAAGGTCATCGTCCTTGTGCGCCAGATTGTCGACATTCGACATATCGTCGTCGACACCGAACAGGATGCTCTACTATTAGAAAACTCACTGATAAAGAGCCTACAACCGCGCTACAACATTCTTCTTAAGGACGACAAGACATACCCGTGGATTGTCATCCGCCGTGAGCCCTTCCCGCGTGTGCAGTCCACGCGCCAACTCGTGCGCGACGGCTCGCAATATTTCGGCCCCTACGGCTCCATATCGACACAGCGCTCCGTGCTGGAGTTTATCCGCGATGTGATGCCTCTGAGAACGTGCAAGCTAAACCTCACGCCCGAGAATATCCGTCGCGGTAAGTTCTCAGTATGTCTGCAATACCACCTCGGCAACTGCAACGCTCCGTGCATCGGCTTGGAGAGCGAGGAGGAGTATGCCGCAAGCATCGCCCTCGTGCAGTCGACACTCAAGGGCGACCTGCGCCCCGTGCGCAAGTGGCTCGAGGAGGAGATGATGACGGCCGCGCGGGAGCTTAAGTTCGAGGTTGCCGAGCGTTACAAGCAGCGACTACGCGCGCTGGAGGAGTATCAGTCGCGCTCGGTCATCGTCAGCTCGAAGATTGTCGACACGGATGTATTCTCGCTGCTCAAGGATGACGACGTCGTATACTGCAACTTCCTAAGCATACGCCACGGCTCGATTGTCGCCGTGCAGACCATACGCCTTAAGCCGGGCGTGGAGGACAGCGACGAGGATATACTCTCACGCGCGATTCAACATATCGCCTCCGACCTCTCGGGGGGCCTCGCCCGCGAGGTTATCGTGCCACTCATACCCTCGGCAGCCATTCTCTTCGATGGGGTCACCTTCACGACACCCAAGCGTGGCGAGAAGGCCGACCTTCTGGAGTTCTCGATGCGCAGTGCACGTATATATCGTGCCGAGCGCCTTAAAAACCTCGAAATCAAAAACCCCGAGCGACACACCAGCCGTCTGATGCAGGCCATGCAGCGCGAGCTACGCCTCGACCGTGAGCCCCGACATATAGAGTGTTTCGACAATTCCAACCTTCAGGGTACCAACCCTGTAGCCTCGTGCGTCGTCTTCCGCGACGGCAAGCCCTCGCGCAAGGAGTACCGCCACTTCAACATTAAGAGTGTCGAGGGCCCCGACGACTTCGCCTCGATGCGCGAGATTGTCTACCGCCGCTACTCGCGCCTCCTCGCCGAGGGTGCCGAGCTCCCCGACCTCATCATCGTCGATGGTGGCAAGGGACAGCTGTCGAGCGCCTACGGCATACTCCAAGAGTTAGGCATCGCGGAGCGCGTTCCTATCGTGGGCCTTGCCAAGCGCCTCGAGGAGGTATTTTACCCCCACGACCCCGAGCCCTACTACCTCTCGCGCATGGGCGAGCCCCTGAAGGTTATATGCCATATCCGTGACGAGGCGCACCGCTTCGGCATCACGTTCCACCGCCATAAGCGCACCAAGGCCTTTATCGAGAGCGAGCTGAGCAACATCCCGGGCATCGGCGACAAGAGCCTCACGGCACTATTGCGTAAGTTCCGCACCGTGGCTGCCGTGCGCAATGCCACGATAGAGGAGCTTAAGGAGGTTGTTGGCGATAGTCGCGCAAGAGCCATAAAGAGCTATTTTGGCGATAACGAGGAGTAACCTCGCCCAACATTTCACCGCACAATTTAGTCGTTTCGCCGACATCATAGCACTGTAAATACCAACCGAGAGAATATCGTAACTCGCTCACTGGCATGGATTTTGCCTCACGACGGGCAAGAATTTCGGACGGGGCGCCACAACGACAAACGAGCGACAATATTTTGCAGATTGAAAATTTATTTATATCTTGCAATCGAAAACAAAAGTTATTAACCATTAAAACCGCATTGCCTATCGAAGAAATTCTGCTCTGAACCAATTAAAAACGAGGAGTATGAACGTGACTGCATTGAGCGACCGTGTGTTGCTTAATAATTATCTTTCGGGCGATAGGAGTGCTATATCTGAACTTATCGAGCGTCATTCGAGGCGCGTGCGTGGTTACATCGGCATGATGGTTAAGGATGACGATGTTGCTGACGATATTTTCCAGGAGACATTTATTAAGGCTGTGAAGGTCATAGACGAGGGTCGCTATACCGATTCGGGCAAGTTTCTATCGTGGGTACTGCGCATCGCCCACAACCGCGTTCTCGACCACTTCCGCAGGGAGAAGTCGAGCCGTCAGGTCAACGAGGCGGAGGCGGGCTACGACGTCATCGGCACGCTGCGCTTTGCGGAGCCTACGACCGAGGATATGATGGTGCACAGCGAGATGGAGCAGACCATCCGCGACCTTATCGCTCTTCTTCCCGAGGAGCAACAGGAGGTCGTGCGCCTCAGATACTACTCTAAGCTGTCGTTCCAGGAGATTGCCGAGCAGACGGAGGTGAGCATAAACACCGCACTTGGACGTATGCGCTATGCGCTTATCAACCTGCGTAGGATGATTAAGGAGAAAAATATCGTATTAAGTTAGCGCGTCGCACAATATAGGCACGATGGTTGGCGTTTACTTCGTAAAAGCAGTAATAAACACTAAAACATTTCGATGCCTATGAGTGAAATCGACCCACGAACATTACAACTCTACAACGAGGAGGGCTACCTCTTCAACGAAGTGACCGGCGGTGAGGCCGACCTGCTGATGCTCGACACCTACCTCACCGACCTGTTCAAGACGAAACAGTGCTAAACGCTGTTTTATAGAGACCGACCAAGAAGACTCTTGGCCGGTCTTGTTTTTTATCGCCGATACACCGCCCACTTGCCCCCTCGCTCTTGCGGGTTACAAAAAAGCAACCCGTGGTTTTTAGGGAGGACAGGGACGACAGGGACGACAACGACCACACGGACAGTAGCACTCTCGATGCCCGACCTCGTTGTGGTCTTTGTTCTCTCTGTTGTCTTTGTTCTCTCTATAATCCTCTTTTCTCCACCCCGCACACTCGCCCCCGCTCTTGCAGGTTACGAAAATGTAACCCGCAAAAACGAATGAGTTCCGATGAGTTCCGATGGGTTCCGATGAGTTTCGATGAGTGTTTGGTCATCCTGAGCGGAGTCGAGCGTTGCGATTAAGCCGAGGCGCAGCAACGAAGAGGAACTCAAGGATCTATAAAAGACAAAGCGACAAGGCGATGTTGGGTATCGAGTGTTCGCGTATTATCACATGCTACCGAGGGCGAGGAGCACCATACCCACCAATATAAGCACTAAATCAACAATCTTAGCACCAAGGTTGCGCTCGCCAAAGAGGAGAGCACCGCAGAGGAATGTAACGACGACAGACGAGCGCCGTATCATAGCCACAACGGCAATCATCGACCCCTCGACATCCAAGGCGTGGTAGTAGAAGAAGTCGGCAGCCGACACAAAGAGCGTGATGAGCGGGATGCTCCACGCCCAATGGAAATGCTCCGTAGCCCTACGCGGGAGCCACATAAAGGCTGCTATTATTGTCATCATCACAAGCTGATACACCCCAAACCAACTCTGCACAAAGAGGGGGTCGAGCGCGTGTGACGAGATGATATACTTATCGTACAGGCCGCTGACAGCGCCAAGCATCATGGCCGCAAACAAGGCCCACACGTGGCGGTTATGTCGGAAGTCGATACTCTCGCGCCGACCCGCACGGCTCAAGAGGTAGAGCGACACTATCGTAAGCATCACGCCACCCCACTGCAACAGGTTAAGCCTCTCGCCAAAGAGCAGGAAGGCACCCACAAGCACCATAACGGGGCGTGTAGCATTAACAGGCCCAACGATAGTAAGAGGCAGGTGTTTGATGGCGTAGTAGCCACACAACCACGACGAGAGCGTAATGGCGGCCTTAAGCGCCACGAGGGCGTGCTCCGCGAGGCCATAGCTCACAGATTGGAACGCCGTATCGTCGAACAAGCCCAACGACAGCTCGGCATCGAGGATAATGGGGAGGAACAAGAGCGTGGCAAAGAGCGTATTGAGCCACAGCACAACGACGACGGCATTACCCGCGAGCGACCGTTTCTTGGCCACATCGTACAAGCCAAGAAGCAGTGCCGAGATAAATGCCGCACCCACCCACATGGTTAGCCGTAAATCAGTAGATTAGCAATAAGGCATACCGCCAGCGACATGCTCGCCAGGGCATTCAGCGTGCCGAAGGCGATGCCTATGTTACGTTGCTTCGTAGGCGTGACGAGGACATGCTCAAGCGTGAGGATAGCGGCAAAGAGTATACAACCCACGTACAGCAGCCATGTATGTGGCTGGAATGTGGCAAACCACATCAGCAGGGCGACACTCGCGACATGCAGAATGATGCTGATAGCGAGCGACGTATGCGCCGAGAAGCGCGAAGGTATGGAGTGCAATCCACGCTCACGGTCGAAGGCAGCATCCTGAAGGGCGTAGATTATATCGAAGCCCGCGCACCATGTCATAACGACAGCTGCCAATATCCAGCACTCAACATCTGCGCCACCCGTAACAGCCATATATGCGCCCACGGGGGCGATGCCGAGCGAGAGGCCGAGGACGAGGTGCGCCATAGAGGTGAAGCGCTTGCAGTAGCTATAAAACATGACGATAGCCAAGGCCACGGGCGAGAGCCACCCACAAAGAGCATTTATCGACGTCGCGACACCCACAAAGAGCAGTGCATTGACCACAACAAACGCCACAGCGCCACGTGCTGAGACCCTACCGGCAGGAATCTCGCGATTAGCCGTGCGTGGGTTATCGGCATCAATCTTACGGTCGGCCCAGCGGTTGAAGCCCATAGCCACATTGCGGGCAAAGACCATGCAGAGCACCACCTGTAGCAGTAGCACCCATACGTTTAGCTCCACACAGCGCGTGGTGACAGCATACGTGAACGACAGCAGCGCAAAGGGCATGGCGAAGATTGTATGCGAGAACTTCACCAAGCGTAGGTAATCAGCAATACTACTCATCGTTCTATTTGTTAAATTCCGCCTCCAGCACCTCCAAGAGCCACTTAGGGGCTCGCTGTGGGCGGCGCGTAACATGGTCAATAAAGCCGAGGGTCGTAGCACCCGAGGCTATCTCGCGGCCATCCTCGCCACGCACCTCGTAGCGGAAGTTCATACGCGCCATGGGCATCTCGTCGACATAGGCCGTAACAGAAATCAGCTCGTCGTAGTATGCCGGATGGCGGTAGTGTATCTGGATATCGACGATAGGCATCATAACGCCCCTACGCTCCATCTCGGCATAGGTGAGGCCTATGGCGCGAAGCCACTCGGTACGTGCCACCTCGAAGAACTTTATATAGTTCGAGTGGTGGACGATACCCATCTGGTCGGTGTGATGATACTCCACACGTATCTTCGTCTCAAAACTCTTCATATCAACACATTATTTGTTTACATTAACGGATGCGGTCGAGAGAGCGCACCAAAATCTCGTCCTTGAAGATGCCACGCGCAGCAAGGAGGGCCAAGACAATCGACAGGATAGGCATGATGGCTGCCCAGCCGAAGCTACGGTGCTCGATGCCCACATTCTCCAGGGCATTAGCGCCCGCAAGCCAATAGTATATAGCCATAAATGCCGCAGCACCAATCAAAAGCACAACCTCCGCGCCACACAAGCGCAGCTGCAACTGTCGCCTCTTAAACATAAAGAGCGTAACGAGAGGCAGCACCGTGGCCAACACTAACAATATACCCATCCATGGCGTAGCCTGCGACTGGTCGCCATTCGAGAGCTCAAAGGCCGTGAGCGTATATACATCGCCCGAGGCTGCGGTGAACGTGGCAATGGGAACGAATAGTGTCACCGCCATAAGAGCTGTGATGATTAGGAGGTAAAGTGTCTGAATACGTTGTATCATAGCGTGTTATTTTGTTTCGTTATTATCCGTAGTTCTATCTATGAGGTAGCTATTTCTATCCGTCGAGCGACGATTTACGAGCTCGCCAATAAAGCCCGCAAGGAAGAGCTGAACGCCAAGGACGATGGCCAAGAGCGCCAAGTAGAAGAGCGGCTGCTCCGTGACACCGCGCCACTCGAGGCCGTGCGACTGCGAGTACAACTTTTCGGCGATGACCCATATTGTCGTAGCGCCACCGAATAGGAACATAAGCGTGCCTAAGCCACCAAAGAGGTACATGGGCGAGCGTCCGAAGTGCGACATGAACGACACGGAGATAAGGTCGAGATAGCCCTTAACCATACGCTCCATACCGAACTTCGACTTACCAAATTTACGCTCGTGGTGCTCGACGACCTTCTCGCCAATGCGACGGAAGCCCGCGTGCTTGGCAAGGATAGGTATATAGCGGTGCATCTCGCCATATACCTCGATGCTCTTGACGACCTTACGGCGGTAAGCCTTAAGTCCGCAGTTGAAGTCGTGGAGTTTGATGCCCGACATAACACGTGCCGTGAGGTTGAAAAACTTACTCGGCCAGCGCTTACCCACAGGGTCGTGGCGCTTACGCTTCCAGCCCGACACGAGGTCGTAGCCCTCCTCCACAATCATGCGTCGCATCGCGGGAATCTCGTCGGGAGAGTCCTGAAGGTCGGCATCCATCGTAAAGACAACATCGCCCTCGGCCATGTCGAAGCCCACGTACAGCGCTGCCGACTTACCATAGTTGCGCATGAAGCTCACAGCACGAATTGTGGGATACTCCTTGCGCAGCTCCTCGATAACATTGTACGACCTATCCGTAGAGCCATCATCCACCATGATAATCTCATAGCTGAGAGCATTATCCCTCGCCACGCGGTCTATCCATCGCACAAGTTCGGGCAACGACTCCGCCTCGTTATAGAGGGGCACAACGACCGATATATCCAACGTCTTACTCATTGTCATCCTGTTTATCAATTGTCACCTGAGGCTTACGGCACACCGCACCTGCGATGATAAGACCCAGAAGGCCACCGGTAAGAACATAGGTGTTAAACATCGAGAATACCGTCGACACCATCGAGGGGCGCTCCGCAGCGCGTAGCGCCGATGCCATCTCGTTGAAGTCGGCATCCACGGAGTTGATATTCATGCTTGCGTACAACGCGCGCATCTCATCAATACGGCCAACCATGCCATCAATATAGGCATCGTAGCCCATAATACCGATGAACAACGTATCGGCAACGCCAACCATCACGCCCGCAAGCATAGATACCATAAGGATGTAGGCCAAGGCCACAGAGTAGCTATAGCCATACTTGGAGTCGGTAGCTGCAGCACGGCGCTTCGAGAGGCGCACGAGCAACCATATAAATATGGCAGCAGCGACAACCCACTCCAACAAGAACCACATCGACACCGAGCCCATATTGAGGCCACTATACGCAAGGAGATACATCTCGACGATACGCGATAGCGCCATCACACTGCCAAGGATTGCTCCCGAGCGTAGCACATCATACCAAAAATCCTTTCCTATCATAATCAATCTATCTTATATTCATTCTATTCAAAGCACGATGGTACGCCTCAGCATTGCGGTTATGCTCGCTGAGCGTCTTTGCGAAGTTATGACGGCCATCCATCTCGGGGCGAGCGCAGAAGTAAAGGTAGTCGTGCTCCTCGTAGTTCAGCACACCCTCGATAGCCGCCATGTCGGGCATGGCGATAGGCGTAGGCGGAAGGCCGGCATACTTATATGTATTATATGGCGACTCTATCTCCTTGTGTCTATCGAGCACGCGCTTTATGGAAAAGTCGCCCGCAGCATACTTCAACGTGGGGTCGGCCTGAAGTGGCATGCCTATATTCAGACGGTTAACGTAGACTCCCGCAACGCGCGCCATCTCCTCGCGAGCGTTGGTCTCCTCGTGGACAATCGAGGCGAGGGTCATAACCTCGTATGGCGTGAGTCCCACACGTGCAAGTTGCTCCTTACGCTCCGCAGCGCCCCAATACCTATCCGACTCCTGCTTCATGCGGCGCACCAAGGCCTCGGGCGAGATGTCGGCATATACCTCGTAGCTATTTGGCAGGAATATAGAGAACATAGCCTCGGTAGTGTCGAAGCCCATCTCCGCGATAAGCGTCCTATCACGCAAGGCCGTAACGACAGCGACTGAGTCGGCCTCAATCTGGCGGGCAATCTTACCCGCGAGAATCTCGGGAGTGCGGGCATTGTTTATCGTCAGACGCACGGCATTATCCGAGCCGAATTTTAGCGTGCGCACGACGCTGATGACATTCATACCCTCATCGAAGGTATATGCCCCGGGCTCGATGCCCTCATCCAAACCCAAATATTTAGCGTAGAAGTCGAAGGCCCAATCGTAGGCCACGCTGCGCTTAACCTTCGCGGTCATCTCCTCGTAGCTCTCGTCGCCACGCAACACCACCGTCGTGCGCTCCTCGACAGCTGGACTGTAGAACATATTGTAGCACCAAGCGCCCAAAATAGTAACGATAGCGACAACGACGATGACGATAACTATAATTTTCTTTTTCATTTTTACATATTTTTTTGCAAAGATACATTTTTTTTGTACTTTTGCACCCGGGTAAGTCTTATACGACCAGCTCCTGCAGAACCCCCCAGGCGAGGAATCGAGCAAGGGTATGCGGTTGTAGCGGTGCGATATAAGTAGCTTACCCTCTTT